>NZ_CP146100.1:1933928-2261785 GCF_037023755.1 Saccharopolyspora sp. SCSIO 74807
CCGATCCACATCTCAACCGCAGACCGCACGGCGCGCATCTTTTCCGCGACCCGCGCTGCACCGGACGAGTGAGCATCGGCTCGTGCGCGACTCGCTGCGGCCGGGTGGCGCACGCGCGTTGGGCCAACCTGCCCTGCTGGTTCAACGCGGATGACTACCCTGGGTGGGGATGTGGCGACTGTTCGACCCCCCGGCGGAGCCGGTCGTATGCTCCGAACGACCAGGGGCCGCCGCATGACCGACGAGGTCCGGGCGGATTCGCCGTACCAAGACCGAGAGTGGAGGGGCGCCACGGGCATGACCGGGTGGACCGCGCCGGTGCCGAGCGCTCGACCGGCGGACTCGACGGTGAGCAGGACCGATCGCCGCCGGTTCGCTGCGGTCTGGGCGCAGTCCCTGATGGGCACCAGCTACGTGCCGATGACCAGCGCCGAGGTCGAGGGCAGGTTGCTGGGCTACACCGACGAACTGGTCGCGGCCCTGCTGTCCGAGCCGTTCGACCCCGCGCCCGCGCACGTCGTGGGCGACGACCTGGTGGCCGTGCACTTCACCAGCGCGGAGTCCCTGGCGCGCAGCGTCGACCTGCTCGGCGAACGGTTCCTGGCCGAGCTGAACCTGCCCGAGGACTCCGGCCGCAGGCAGCGCGTGTCCGCCCTGCAGAGCTCGCTGTGCACCGGCTTCGTGCACGCCGCGCGCAAGCGCACGCTCGACGAGCAGGAAGCCATCCGGCAGGCGGTGCTCGACGCGCGGGACGCGGTGGAGCAGGCGCTGCGCACCAGCGAAGCCCGCTTCCGCGCGATCTTCGCGGAGGCCGCGATCGGCATCAGCATCGCGGACATGAACGGCCGCATCCTGGAGGTCAACTCCTCGCTGCGGCGCATCCTCGGCCGCCCCACCGAGGAGCTGCGCCGGATGACCACGCACGACCTGCTGCACCCGGCCGACTCCGAGGGCGTCTGGCGGCTCTACGAAGAACTCGTCCGCGGCGAACGCGACCAGTACCGCATCGAGAAGCAGTTCATCCGCCCGGACGGCAGCCGCGCCTGGAC
The DNA here is from genome assembly GCF_037023755.1 of Saccharopolyspora sp. SCSIO 74807. Classification (NCBI taxonomy): domain Bacteria; kingdom Bacillati; phylum Actinomycetota; class Actinomycetes; order Pseudonocardiales; family Pseudonocardiaceae; genus Saccharopolyspora; species Saccharopolyspora sp. SCSIO 74807. Next base: position 1,934,978 of record NZ_CP146100.1, read on the forward strand.
CGAACTGATCATGTCGCTGGTGCGCGGCGAGGACGGTCTCCCGCTGTACCAGGTGGCGATGATCGAGGACGTCACCGACCGCAAGATGCTCCAGGACCGGCTGCGCCACCAGGCGATGCACGACCCGCTGACCGGGCTGCCGAACCGGGCGCTGTTCCTGGAGCGGCTCACCGCCGCGATGCGCGATCGCAAGCCCGAGCACCGGGTCGCGCTGTGCTACATGGACCTCGACGGGTTCAAGGTGATCAACGACAGCCTCGGCCACCACGTCGGGGACGACCTGCTGGTCGCGGTCTCCGAACGGCTGGCGCTGTCGGTGCACGGCGCCGACCGGATGGTCGCGCGGATGGGCGGCGACGAGTTCGTGATCCTCATCGAGGACTCGGCCAGCACCGAGCAGGCCATCGAGATCGCCGACGAGATCCTGGACACGCTGGTCGAGCCGATCCGCATCGGCGGCCACGAGCTGTCCGTCTCGGCCAGCATCGGCATCGTCGAGCGCTGCATCGCGAACCAGAGCGCCGCGGAGCTGATGCGCGACGCCGACGTCACGCTGTACTGGGCCAAGGCCGAGGGCAAGGGCCAGTGGGCGCTGTTCGACCCGGAGCGCAACGCCACCGAAGTCGCCCAGTACCGGCTCTCGGCGACCATGCCCGCCGCGCTGGAGCGCGAAGAGTTCTTCGTGGAGTACCAGCCGCTGGTGGGCCTGCGCGAGTTCGGCGTGGTCGGGGTGGAGGCGCTGGCCCGCTGGTGGCACCCGGACCTGGGCAGGCTCGGCCCGGACCGGTTCATCGCCCTGGCCGAGGAGACCGGGCTGATCGTGCCGCTGGGCCGCTGGGTGCTGCGCCAGGCGTGCAGGCAGGCCAAGCAGTGGCACGAGGAGTTCGGCGAGCCGGCCCCGTTCGTCAGCGTCAACCTGGCGGTGCGCCAGTCCCGCGACCCGAACCTGGTCTCCGACGTGCAGTCGATCCTGCGCGAAACCGGGCTGGAACCGTGCCGGTTGCAGCTCGAACTGACCGAGTCCGCGGTGATGGGCACCGCCGACGAGCCGATCGAGGCGCTGGGGACGCTGGCCAAGATGGGCGTGCGGATCGCCATCGACGACTTCGGCACCGGCTACTCGAACCTGGCCTACCTGCGGCACCTGCCGGTGCACGAGCTCAAGATCGCCGGGTCGTTCATGTCCGGGCTGCGCGATCCGGAGCGGGCCGACCCGGTGGACGCGCGGATCGTCGGCACGCTGGTGGACCTGGCGCACACGCTCGGGCTCACCGTCACCGCGGAGGGCGTGGAGACGCACGCGCAGGCGCGGCGGATGGCCGACATCGGCTGCGAGACCGGGCAGGGCTTCTTCTTCGCCCGCCCCTGTTCCACCGAGCGCATCCGCGCCTTCATCGCCGACCACGTCTCCTGACCGCTGCACTCGGAGCTTGCCGGGGTGCCGACACGCGCGGACGTCATCCGCCGGAAGCGATCGGCCATGGAGTGAACGGACTGCTGGTCCGAATAGATTGGGCGAGCAGGCCGTTCACTCCGGCAGAGCGTGGGTTGATCGGGTGGTGCGCGGGCGTGTCGGCGGGCTCAAGCCTGCAGGTCGACGACGACCTTGACGTCGGAGTCGTGCCGGGTGAACACGTCGGTCCAGTCGCCCAGCGGAACCCGGCGGCTGAGCAGCTTGCGCAGCCAACCGTGGTCGGCGTCCCGCAGCGCGCCCACGGCCTGCTCGTAGTGCCGCAGGTTCGCGTTCACGCTGCCGACCACGACGTCGTTGTCCAGCACCAGCTCGTCGTTGATCGCCCCGGCGGGCACCGGCAGCGTCCGCTCGTGCCCGGCGATGCCGGTGAGCACGGTGACCGCGTTGCGCGCGGTGCGGCGCAGCACGTCGAACACGACCTCACCGGCACCGGTCGCCTCGATCACCACGTCCGGTTCGCAACCCAGGTCGTCCAGCGTCGTGTGGTAAGTGGCGCCGAGCTCACGCACCAGCTCCGGCTTCGGCCCGTCGGTGACCTGGTCCAGCACGTGCACGTCCAGCCCGCGCTGCACGCCAAGCAGCGCACCGAGCAGGCCGATCGCGCCCGCGCCGGTGATCAGCGCGTGCCGCGGCCGGTAGTAGTAGGCGCGGCGGCCGATCAGCTCGGCCTGCTCCCACGCCTTGGCGACCACCGAGGCCGGTTCGGTCAGCACGGCGAGCTCGCCGAGCCCGCCGCCCGCCTTGATCGCGAACCGCGGTTCGATGGTCCAGCGCTGCGCGCCGAAACCGTCCAGCTGCTTGATGCCGCACTCGGTGTACTCGCCGTTGAGGCAGAAGTCCCACTGCCCGGCCGCGCAGGCTTCGCACGGCCGCGGATCGGGCCTGCGCACCACGCCGACCACGTAGTCGCCCTCGCGGAAACCGCTGATCGCGGGGGCGTGCAGCACGCGGCCGAGGGATTCGTGGAACAGCACCATCCGGTCCTGCCCCGGCGGCAACGCCCCGTGCGAGGAGTGCGTGACGTCGTGGTCGGTCGCGCACACCCCGGTCAGCAAGCCCTCCACCAGCAGCTCGCCCGGCCGCGGAGCGGGGTCCGGCAGCTCGGAGACCGCCGCCAGGTCCGGCTTGCCGGGCACCACCGTCGCCGCCCTCACCGCGATCCCCCTCCGTTTCGCCTGCTCATCTCGCCCCGAGTGTGCCCGCCGTAGAGCACGGCGGCCGAATTGACCAGCGCCAGGTGGGAGAACGCCTGCGGGAAGTTGCCCGCGAACAGGCCGGTTCGCCCGTCGTATTCCTCGGCGAAGAGGCCGACGTCGTTGGACAGCTGCACCAGCTCGTCGAACATCTCCTCGGCCTCCTGCCTGCGCCCGCTCAGCGCCAGCGCGTCGACCAGCCAGAACGAGCAGGCCAGGAACGAGCCCTCACGCCCGGCCAGGCCGTCCACCGAGCTCGCCTCCTCGTCGGTCGAGTAGCGGTCCACCAGCACGCCGTGGCGCAGCTCCCGCTCCACCGCGCGGATCGTGCTCCGCACCCGTTCGTCGGAGCCGGGCAGGAAACCCACCGACGGCATCAGCAGCGTCGCGGCGTCCAGCGTGGTGCCGCCGTAGTACTGGGTGAACGCGCCGAGCTCGTCGTTCCAGCCGTGCTCCAGGACTTCGGCGTGCACCGCGTCCCGCAGCTCGCGCCAGCGCTGCACCTGACCCGGCAGTCCGTCCTCCTCAGCGGCGCGCACCGCGCGGTCGAACGCGACCCAGACCATCACCCGCGAGTGCGTGAAGTGCCGGTCCGGCCCGCGCACCTCCCACAGGCCCTTGTCCGGCTGCTGCCAGACCTTTTCCAGGTGCTTGATCATGCCCCGTTGCAGCGCCCAGGTGTCGGCGTTCTCCCGCACGCCGCGTTCCCGCGCGAGGTGCAGCGCGTCCATGACCTCGCCGTAGACGTCGAGCTGCAGTTGCCGGTACGCCCCGTTGCCGACCCGGACCGGCTGTGCGCCGTGGTAGCCGGAAAGCCAGTCGACCTCCCATTCCAGCAGGTGCCGCTGCCCGTCCACGCCGTACATGATCTGCGCGTCCGCGGGGTCGCCCGCGACGGCGCGCACCAGCCACCGGCGCCACGCCTCGGCCTCGTCGGAGCAGCCGAAGTTGTCCAGCGCCAGCAGCACCAGCGTGGCGTCCCGCAACCAGCAGTAGCGGTAGTCCCAGTTGCGGCTGCCGCCAGCGGTCTCGGGCAGCGACGTGGTCGGCGCGGCGACCATGCCGCCGGTGGGCGCGTAGGTGAGGGCCTTGAGCGTGGCCAGCGACCGGTACACCGCGCCGGCGTGCGGACCGGTGTAATTGATCTTGCCGGTCCACTCCTGCCAGAAGTCCTCGCTGTCCCGGGTCTCCTGCACCGGGTCCATCGGCGGCGGGACTTCCTCGTGGTCCTGCGACCACTGCATCACCCACGACCGGCGCTGCCCGGCTTCGAGCGCGAACACCAGCTCGTGCGCGCGCTCGTGCGCGACCCGCTGCGGCAGCAGATCGCCGCGCAGCACGGCGGTGTGCGGACCGGCGATCGCCAGGATGTACTCGTCGTGCTCCGGGCTGGTCTGGCGCACGTGCCGCACCCACGGCACCGAGTCGCCGTAGGCGAACCGCACGATCCAGCGCATCCGGACCTGCACGGACCCGGACACGCACTCCAGCATCCGCACCAGGCACGGCTGGTCGAACTGGTTCTTCTCGTGCGGCGGCATGCTGTCGACCAGCCGCAGCACCCCGTCGTCGGTGTGGAAATCGGTCTCCACGACCAGCGAGTTGTCCCGGTAGCGGCGCCGGACCTCGCGCACCGGCCCGGCCGGTGCGATCTGCCAATGCCCGTCCCGCTCGTCGCCGAGCAGCCGGCTGAAGCAGGACGGCGAGTCGAACCGCGGCAGGCACAGCCAGTCCACCGAGCCGTCGATGCCGACCAGCGCGGCGGTGCGCAGATCGGATAGCAGCGCGTAGTCGCCGATGCGACCGGGCTTGCCGGAGTGGTGATCGTTGCTCACACCGCCGAGGCTAGGCATCCACGCGGCTGCCGACCACCATCCGCGCGCCGGTGCGTCAGCTCGCGGAGTCGTCCACGAGCGTGCTGTGCGGGATGACCGCGCGCACCGTCTCGTCCAGGTTCAGCCCCAGGTCCAGGCCCGCCAGCAGCTGCGGCAGCGCGTCGCCGGGGACGCGGCGGGTGCCCGGCCAGCTCTCCGGCACCCGCTCCTGCGAGGTGCAGGCGGGCACCAGCTGGCTGCCGTCGTCCAGCTCGGCGGCGTAGACGGCGAGTTCGCCCTCGCCGTTCTCCGGGTCGTAGAGCAGCACCTCGGCGGCCAGCACGGCGGGCGGCAGCTCGTCCTCCGGCGCCTCGCCGCCCGCGATCCGCTGCAGCACCCGTTCCAGCTCGTTGACCGGCTCCGGCAGCTCGATCGACACGTCCGACGGCTCGTACTCGTCGTTGAACTGGAAGTCCTCGTCGATCTCGCCGTCGGCGTCGATGTGGTACGCGCCGATCACGCCTTCCGGCGGCACGTCCTCCCCGGAGTCCTGGTAGCCGGGGTCGACGATGTAGAGCCAGCTGTTCGGCGTCTGCCGGGCCTGTTCCCGCATCTCGTCGGTGATCGGCGGCGGGCCGGCCTGACCGGGCTGCTCTGACATGCTGGCGTCCTTCGTGGTCGGTGAGTTGCCTTCGGGCCCCGCGCTCGGGTACCCGGGAGCGTGTCAGTTCTACCCGTCCCCGCGATGCCTCCGGCGGGCGCCCCCGGGACGGTCCAGGTCGGACGGTGCGGTGCTGCGGGGCGGTGCGGATTCGCCCGTGCGGCAGGAGTTTTCCGCGCGGCGGGATCAGCCGTTCCGAGGTGCCGGTGCCGCGGCGGCGGGGGCAGACTGGGCGGGAGTGGCCGCTGCTCGGCCGGGCGGGCGCGTTCGGCGGCAGCCGGTGCGGTCGAGTTCGGGAGGCGGTCGGCATGATCGGTCAGCGGGAAGCACTGCGGTTGTTCGGCTGCGAGGTGTTCGACCCGGCCGGGCAGCGGGTCGGCATCGTCGGGCAGCTGTTCCTGGACGAAGCCACCGAGCAGCCCGCCTGGATCACCGTCCAAACCGGACTCTTCGGCACGAACGAGAGTTTCGTGCCGCTGGACGGCGCCGCGTTCGACGGCGACACGCTGACCGTTTCGGTGCTCAAGGAGACGGTGCGGCAGGCACCGCGGGTCACTCTCGAGCAAGGCGATCTGCTGCTGGAGCAGGAGCACGCGCTGTACCTGTACTACGGCCTCGAGTACGGCGTCGCCCCGGCGGGCGGTGAGCGGCAGGCGGACTCGGTCCCCGCGGAGGACTCCGCGGCCGAGCTGCCCGAGGAGTACGTCGAGGCGGTGCGGTTGAAGCTGCGCCGCTGGGTCGCGGCGACCTGAGCGCATTCCGTTCGTGCTGCCGCGAACCTCATCGGTGCGCGGATTCGGCCCGCTCGATCGCGCGCTGTCGCGGCGGATGCGGCCGATCGAGTGAGCGATGAGCACATTATCCCCTAATTGCGGGCGCGTTTCGCGCGCAGATCCGACGCGTTGCGTGCGGCTCTCCGGCGGGCGCGGCAACGGCGTCAATTTCCAATTGAAAACGCTGCGCAAGGCCGTTCGGGTGAAAATCACCCGGCATGTTATCGGGTGATCCGAAAAAGATGCGGAACGCCGTTACCCTTCCGGCGCAAGTGTTTGGCGACAAGTCGCCAAACCGCCCGGTTCGCTGCATTTCCGTGCTTTCGTCGGAACAGCACCATCAGATTTCATCCGGCCCCACCCGGATGACGCTGAAGGGGAGGCAACCATGTCCGAATCGCCAGTCCGGCGCCGGTGGGCGGGAGCGGGCGCGGGCCTCGCGGCCGCCGCGCTCGCGTTCGCCGGAGCTCCCGCGAGCGCCGCACCCGACCAGACCCTCGCACCGCTGACCATGCACCCGGAAGACCAGGTGATCTCGGCGGACGGAACCGCCGACTCCTACATCGTCAACCTCGAAGACGGCCAGGACGCCGCGGCCGTCGCCGGGGAGCTCGGCGTGCGCGCCGAACACCTCTACGCGCACAGCCTGAACGGCTTCTCGGCCACGCTCAGCCCGCAGCAGCTGCAGCGCGTGCGCGAGAGCAACGACGTCGAAGGCGTCTCGCAGAACTTCCACATCCAGACCGACCCCCAGCCCCGGGCGGAGGCCGGCTCCTGGGGCCTGGACCGGATCGACCAGCCGAACCTGCCGCTGGACGGCCAGTACGACACCAACGGCACCGGTGCGGGCGTGACCGCCTACATCATCGACACCGGGATCGCCCCGGACCACCCGGACTTCCAGGGCCGCGCCTCGGTCGGCCACGACGCCACCGGCGGCGACGGCACCGACGGCAACGGCCACGGCACGCACGTCGCGGGCACCATCGGCTCCGCCACCTACGGGGTCGCCAAACAGGCCGAGCTGGTCGGGGTGAAGGTGCTCGACGACAACGGCAGCGGCACCACCGCCGACATCGTCGCGGGCATGGACTGGGTGGCGCAGAACGCCGACGGCCCTTCGGTGGCGAACATGTCGCTGGGCGGTGCGAAGGATCCGGCGCTGGACGAGGCGGCCACCGGGCTGGTCGATTCCGGCGTGTTCCTCGCGGTGGCGGCGGGCAACGAGTCGCAGGACGCGGAGAACACCTCGCCGGCCAGCGCGGAGGGCGTCTACACCACGGCGGCTTCGGATCGCGACGACTCCTCCGCGGAGTTCACGAACTTCGGCGCCACGGTCGAGGGCTACGCGCCCGGTGTGGACATCCTCTCGCTCGCGCCCGGCGGCGGAACGGCGACGCTCAGCGGCACGTCGATGGCCAGCCCGCACGTGGCCGGTGTCGGCGCGCTTTTCCTGGAGGCCGGTCCGGACGCCGCTCCGGCGGACGTGATCTCGGGGTTGCAGGGCACCGCCGCGGCAGGCGTCATCAACGGGGCGCCGGAGGGTACGACCCCGGATCTGCTGCAAACCGGAGAACTGTGAATGTGAATCGTCACCTCGGCGGGCCGTTCCTCGTTGCTGAGGAAAGGCCCGCCGTGCCGTTCCCGGCGGAACCGGTGCGCCGCGCGCTGAAGCGGTGCCGGAAATGTGCCTGCGCTGCTGCATTCGGGGGATGAATTCCCGCCGCCGAACGGGGTTAGCCGAAGGTCGAACGTCGTCATCCCGCAAAAGTGGGTTCCCAGCCGGGTCTCCCGGTGCATACGTTCCCTCCCAGGAGGGGACCGGCTCGATGCTCGCAGCAACACTGGTCCAGACCGGAGTTGTCCGGGCGCGTCATGGAAGGTTGTGCCGTGTTGTCCGGATTCACCGAGGCGCCTGAACGCACGCCGGATCGGGCGGCCCCGCGGGTCGCCGAACAGGCCGTGCAAGCCCAGGCCGAGGCGCGCGAAGCGGTGGCCTCGGTCGCCCGGGTCGCCAAGGCGCGGTCCGGAGCGGGCGGAGTCCTGCAGGTCGTGCACGGTGCGCGCCGCGTCGGATGGGCCGCCTACGAGTTGCAGCGCAGCGCGACAGAGCTGGTGCAGGGCGTGGCGAAACCGCCCTACGCCGCGACCGGAGCGTTGGATTCGCTGGAATCCCGCAAGCTCGCCGAAGGCGTCGAGTACCAGGTGCTCTACGACCGGGCGGCGCTGGCGCGCCCGCCGCAGCTGGAGCTGACGGCCAAGCTGGTCTCGCTGGGCGAGCAGGCGCGGGTCGTGCACGTCGCCCCCGCGAAGATGATCCTGGTCGACAACGAGGTGGCGCTGCTGCCGCTGACCACCACCGAGCAGACCGTGGACAGCGCGGTGGTGATCCGGCACTCGGCGCTGCTGGTCGCGGTGATGCGGATCTTCGAGGACCTGTGGCGGTTCGCCGCGCCGTTCGCCTCCGGCGAGCGGGTGATCAGCGGCGACGAGCAGCCTTCCGAGGAAGAGCGCTGGATCCTGTCGCTGCTGGCCTCCGGTGCCACCGATGACACGATCGGACGGCTGATGGGCTTCAGCGCGCGCACCGCGCACCGGCGGGTGCGGGAGCTGGTCGCGCGGTTAGGGGTGGAGACGCGCTTCCAGGCCGGGATGCAGGCGGTCAAGCTCGGCTGGTTGTGATCTTCGGGCGGCCCGGACCGTGCGCTGCGGTGCTGCTCGTAAGCTTGCGCCATGCCTCCGCGTCGACGGGTCGATCCGAACGAGATGCGCGCCGCCGTGGCCGCCGTAGCGCCGTGGCTGGCGGACCCCTGGGCCGAAGACGCGGCGCAGCGCCCGTCCCGCGCGGAAACCGCGTCCGCGGTGAAGCTGAGCCTGCGCACCCTGGAAGCCGTCGCGCCCGGCCGCACCGTCGAGGTCCGCGTACCGCCGTTCGCGGCCGTGCAGTGCGTCGCCGGACCGGAGCACACCCGCGGCACCCCGCCGAACGTGATCGAGACGGACGCGCGCACCTGGCTGCTGCTGGCCACCGGCAGGCTGGATTTCCCGGCAGCGGTCGAATCCGGACTGGTCAGCGCCTCGGGCTCGCGGGCCGACCTGACCCCGTGGCTGCCTTTGGTCCGCGTCGAGGGCTGAAGCCGATCAACGCTCGTAGGTGTCGGCGGCGTCGTAGGGCGAGCTGCTGACCGGCGGTTCTCCGCCCGCCTGCGTGAAGGCCGTGAGCGCGTCGACCATCCCGCGCCGCGCCGTGGCGGGCATCCGCCGCACGATCCGCGCGATCTCGGTGCGCCGGTGCTCGGTGACCTCCCGCACCACGTCGGCCCCGGCCGCGGTCACCGACACCGCGCTCTCCCGCCGCGAGGTGGGGCTGACCTGCCGGTCCACCAGGCCCGACGTGACCAGTCGGTTGATCATCCGGGTGACCGTGGACGGGTTCACGCCCAGCAGCTCGGCCACCGCCGCGTGCTTGAGCGGGCCGCGTCCGTGCAGCGCCACCAGCAGCCGGAACTGCGGCAGCGTGAGCGAGTCGTCCACCGCGGCGATGGAGCGCGCGGAGGCGGCCACCAGCAGCCGGGATGCGGTGAGCATCGCGTCGGTGACCGCGTCGATGTCCTCGACCGGCAGCTCGTCGTCGACGTCGGGGCGGGGCATGGGCTCCGTTGTACCGGAGCCGCCGCCGGGCCGGTGCTGCCCGGTGTTCCGCATCTTACATTTCGTGCCATGGGCAACTGTTGCATCATGCAAGAGTGGTTGCGACGTACGAATCCCGCCGTCCCGCACTGCCTGACCGCCACGGAATCGGGACGTGGCTGCGGGAGCGGACGTCCGGTCTGGTCGCGCTCGCCGTGGTCATCGGCGTCGGCGCCGGACTCGGCGCGATCGTGTTCCGCTGGCTGGTGCAGTCGTTCACCCGGGTGCTGTCCGGAACCGCCGACTACTCCGTCGCGGGCGGGGTGGCGCACCCGTGGCTGCCCGCGCTCGGGCCGTGGTTCGTGCTGTTCACACCGGTCATCGCGGGACTCGTGTACGGGCCGCTGGTGCAGCGGTTCGCGCCGGAAGCGCGCGGGCACGGGGTGCCGGAAGTGATGTACGCGGTCGCCGAGCACGGCGGCCGCATCCCGGCGAAGGTCAGCTTCGTCAAGGCGCTCGCCTCCGCGCTGTGCATCGGCTCCGGCGGCTCGGTCGGCCGCGAAGGGCCGATCGTGCAGATCGGCTCCGCGCTCGGTTCCTCGCTCGGCCGCAGGGTGCGGCTGCCGGAGTCGCGGCTGCGGGTGCTGGTCGCCTGCGGCGCGGCAGGCGGCATCGCCGCGACCTTCAACGCGCCGCTGACCGGCCCGTTCTTCGCGATGGAGCTGATACTGAGCAGCTTCGCGGTGGACTCGTTCGCCGCCGTGGTCGTCGCCAGCGTGACCGCCAGCGTCATCGGCAGGGCCGTGCTGGGCAACGAGGCGTTCCTGGAGCTGCCGAAGCTGTCGCTGACGGGTTCGCACGAGTACCTGCTGATCGTGCTGCTGGGCGTGCTCGCGGGCGCGCTCGGGATCGGGTTCAGCCGGGTGCTGTACCTGGTCGAGGACCTCTGCGACCGGTTGTGGCGCGGGCCGGAGTGGCTGCGCCCGGCGGTCGGTGGGCTGCTGGTCGGCGGCATCCTGCTGGTGCTGCCGGAGATGTACGGCGTGGGCTACCCGGTGCTGCAGAACGCCATCGGCGGGAAGTACGCGGTCGCTTTCCTGCTGCTGCTGGTGGTCGGCAAGATGCTCGCCACGAGCCTGACGATCGGCGTCGGCGGTTCCGGCGGGGTGTTCGCGCCGTCGTTGTTCATCGGCGGCATGGCGGGCACCGCGTTCGGCGCGGTGGTGCACGAGCTGATGCCGGGCGCGACGGCGGCACCCGGTGTCTACGGGATGATCGGCATGGGGGCTGCCTTCGCCGGGGCGGCGCGGGCGCCGATCACGGCCGTGATCGTGCTGTTCGAGCTCACCGGCGAGTACTCGATCATCCTGCCGCTGATGGCGGCGATCGTGATCGCGACGCTGGTCAGCCGCGCGATGAGCAAGGGCACGATCTACACGCTGAAGCTGCGGCGCCGCGGCGTCGACCTGGAGGCCAGCCGCGCGACCTGGCCGTTGACGAGCCGCGGCGTGCACGGGGTGGTGCAGCCGTTGCCGGAGGCGTTGCGCGCCGAAGCGGAGCTCTCCGATGCCGCGCAACAGCTCGCGCTGTCCGGATACGGCGTGCTGCCGGTGGTCGACCCGGACGGCGAGTACCGGGGCTGCGTGACGACCCGGGCGGTCGCGCAAGCGTTGGGCGCGCAGCGGCTCGAACCGGGCGGCGAGGACCCTCGCAGGCTCACCGGTGATCTGGCCGAACTCCCACCGCTGATCACCGACCGCGCCACGCTCGCCGAGGCGCTGGACGCGCTGGCCTCGGCGCCCGGCGGCGCGCTGCCGGTGCTCGACGAGTCCGGTCGCGAACTCTCCGGCTGGCTCACGCACCGCCGAGTCCTCGGCGCCCTCCGCGAGGTCCCGGCGTCCTGAGCACGCATTGGCTCGTGGTGATCACACGCTGTCCAAGAAGCACCGCGCTCGGTAATCTGATCTCTCCGCCGAGGATCGGCGGAGATTCGGCAGAAGAGGATCACCGTGTCCGAGACCTTCGGGCAGGCCCTCCGGCGGTTTCGGCTGGCCGCCGGCCTGTCCCAACCGGCTGTTGCGCGACAGGTGCACGTTGATCAGGGCAACCTGTCCCGGTACGAGAACGATCGGCAGCGCCCGTCGCCGAACACCGCGGGCCACTTGGACGAACTCCTCGGCTCGGGCGGTGAGCTGCGGAGGTTGGCCACCGGTGACATCGCGCCGGACGTGCTCACCTCGGACGACCGCGATCGCCTCGGTCGAGTGCGGGAACGTCCGCACAAGTTGGACGGTGGTGCGGTCGCCGCGCTGGCGAGCGTGCTCGCGGCACAGCGGCGCCTGGACGACACCATGGGTCCGGGACCGCTGATTCCGGCGACGCTGGCGCAGGTCCGGATGGTCACGGACCTGGTGCGGCAGGCGACCGGACCGCATCGCGGTGCGCTCGCCGAGGTCGTTGCCGAGTGGGTGCAGTTCGCGGGGTGGCTGTACGCCGAGACTCGTCAGGACGAGGAAGCCCTGCGCTGGCTGGCCGATGCGGAACAGGCGGCTGACGAGATCGGGGACGGTGTGCTCGCGGCGCAGGCCGCGAACTTCCGCGGCTACGTCGCCCGCCAGCGAGGCAATTGGCGCGGTGTGGCCCGCTGGTTCCTGGCCGAGCACCACACGCCGGGTGCGAGCGTCCATCAACGTCTCGGAGCTGCCGCGCAGGCCGCGCACGGCGCGGGACGGCTCGGGGATCGCGACGGCGCACGACGGATGCTCGAGGTGGCCGACGGTCTGCTGGAGGAGTCGGCCCGGCATCCCGCGCCCAGAACGGCCTACTGGCTCAACCCGACTTTCCACCGGCTCAACCTCGGCTTGGCGCACATGTCGCTGGCCTCGTTCGACGTCGCGGCCGATCATCTCGAACAGGGGCTGAACGGTCTGCCCGCAGACCAGCAAGGTGCCGCGTGGACGGGCGAATACCGCAAGGCTTTCGCCGACGCGGCAGCCGCTCAATAGCTCCCGATGCGCGGTTATGCGCATGGCCGCGCAACTACTTCACTCTTCGTGATCAAGCAGCGACATTAAGTGCATGCCGCAATCGCCTCCAGTGCAGAGCCGACCGCCGGGCTGTTCCCGTCTCCGGCCCGTCCTCCCCGCGGCCTGCCTGGATCGCGGGCGCGGCTTCCGCTGCCTTGGTGCGTCGTGGTCCTCCCAGCGCATCGTGCCGGGGCAGTGGGTCGGCGGGGCCGGTGGTGGTGCCCCCGAACACCCCGGCCCCGCTCGGCACACCTGCGGGAGCGACTGTCATGGCCGCCAGCGTGGAACTGCTGGAGCGGTGATGACCGCGCCTGGCACTCTGGGCGTGCCTCTCCGCCGGTGCGCGGCGGACCTTTCGGTGAAGCGGGGTGTGTTCGGATGGCGGAAGCACCAGGTGAGACGCTCCGCGAGATCCGCAAGGCGAGAGGCAAGAGCCTCGCGGTGATCGCCGGGCTCGCGGGGATTTCCACGTCGTACCTGTCGCGGCTGGAGTCCGGCGATCGCGCGCTCGACCGCCGTTCGTTGATCACCCGGCTCGCGGAAGCCCTGGACGTGGCGCCGAGCGAGATCATGCGCACCGCGGTTCCCAACAGCGGTGAGCCGGAAGAGGACCGCGGACTCAACGCCGTACGGCTGGCGATGCTCCAGGCGAGCATGGGCGAGCCAGGCGGTGCGGTTGCGCCCGTTGACGCCCTCGCGTCGAGGACCGCCGAGGTCTTGAACGCTCAGCGGGATTGCGATTACGGCCTCGTGGGCGCGAGGCTTCCCGCGCTGATCAAGGATCTGCACACCACGCTCGAGACCGGGCGGGATGAGCGTGCGCTGCTGCGGTTGGCCGTCCTGACGCACGTGCAGGGCACCCAGGCATGGCTCGGGGATCTCGGCGCGAACCTCGATCTGTCCTGGCAGGCGTCGATGCTGGCGCGGAGTGCGGCGGAGCGCTTGGAAGAACCCGCCTACCACGCGGTGAGCGCGTTCGGAACCGCGTTCGGCCTGCTCGGAGCGGGTGGGGCAGATCTTGCTTCGCGGACGTTGGCGGCGGCCGATCCCGGCACCGCCACATCGGCGGCGATGCAGCTGACCGGGATGGTCGCGCTCACGTCCTCGCTCGTGACGGCTGCTCGAGGTGATCACGCCGGACGGCTTTCGGCGCTCGAGCACGCGGCCGACCTGGCATCCCGGACCGGTGAGGGCAACGCGATGTGGTTCGGGTTCGGCCCGTCGAACGTAGGCGTGTGGCGCATGTCGGTCGCCCTGGAGGCCGACGAACCTGCCGAGGCAGCGCGGATCGCGGAAGACGTCGATCCGGAGGCGTTGCCGTCGCCGACGCGGAAGGCGGCGTACTGGCGCGAGTACGGGCGCGCGCTCACCCACCTGCCGAACCGTCGCGACGATGCGGTGCTGAAGCTGCGCAACGCAGAGCAGATCTCGCCCACGCGCATTCACCGCCACCCGTTCATGCGCGCCGTCCTCGCCGAGCTCTTGGCGAAGTCGAAGCGAGATGCCTCCGGCCGCGAGTTGCGCGGCATGGCCTACCGCGCGGGTCTGCGGGTATAGCAGCCACCCGTCCGAGTGATTGCCTGCGAGGCAAAACTTCGACGGCTCATCGGGGCGAAGGTTGGGCCATGCCGCAATCGCCTCCAGTGCAGAGCCGACCGCCGGGCTGTTCCCGTCTCCGGCCCGTCCTCCCCGTGGCTCGGTTGGGATGCGGGCGCGGCTTCCGCTGCCTTGGTGCGTCGTGGTCCTCCCAGCGCATCGTGCCGGGGCAGTGGGTCGGCGGGGCCGGTGGTGGTGCCCCCGAACACCCCGGCCCCGCTCGGCGCACCTGCGGGAGCGTCCGCCATGGGTAAGCACGAGAAGCCCGCGATGCCCCTGGACCGTCGCGTCCCGCAAGCATCCGAAGCCGCGCAGCTCGACCGCCGCCTGTCCTGGTCCGGCCGGATCCACCCGGAGCCCTGCCGGGACTTGAACCTCCTGAACCGGGTGCACGAGCGCCTGCGCCGGCTATGACCGCCGTGTTCCGCACCGAGTGAACGGACCGGTCGCCCGATGCAGCCGCGTCGGCGGTCCGTCGGAAATGGAACGCGCACGGTGAGCGGGCAGCTTCCCTCCGAATTCGCCGCGGCGATGACCGGCTTCACATCGCCGTGATCCGCTTCACGGATTCCCAGGTCAGCGGGCCGTTCCGGGGAGATTGGCGCAGGTGGCCGGTCACCACGCCGTCGGGCTCCGTTTACACTTGGGTGTAACTCCGATTCCGTCCGCAAGGAGTTCTCGGTGGTCATCGACCGGCCAGACCCGAGCAGTGCGCCCGGCGCACCCGCCTCGAAGCCCGACACCGATCCCTACGAGCAGGACGTACCGCACGAGGAATGCGGTGTTTTCGGCGTCTGGGCGCCCGGTGAAGAAGTAGCCAAGCTCGCCTTCTACGGCATGTTCGCGCTGCAGCACCGCGGCCAGGAAGCCGCGGGCATCGCCGTCGGCGACGGCTCGCAGATGCTGGTCTACAAGGACCTCGGCCTGGTCAGCCAGGTCTTCGACGAGCAGGTCCTGGCCACGTTGCGCGGCCACGTCGCCGTCGGGCACAACCGCTACTCCACGACCGGTGGCGCGACGTGGGAGAACGCGCAGCCCACCTTCCGCACCACGGCGGGCGGCGGCGGACTCGCGCTGGGCCACAACGGCAACCTGGTGAACACCGCCGACCTGCGGGAACGGCTGGTCGCCGAAGGCGCGGACACCATCGCGGCGAACACCTCCGCGCCCGCGTCCGGCTGCGAACGCGCCACCACCGACTCCGACCTGGTGTGCGGGCTGCTGGCCACGCGCGCCGCGGACAAGGGGATCGAGCAGGCAGCGCTGGAGCTGTTCCCGTCCGTGCAGGGCGCCTTCTCGATGGTGTTCTCCGACGAGTCGACCCTCTACGCCGCCCGCGACCCGCACGGCGTGCGCCCGCTGGTGCTCGGCAGGCTGGAACGCGGCTGGGTGGTGGCCAGCGAAACCGCGGCCCTGGACATCGTCGGAGCCTCGTTCGTGCGCGAGGTCGAGCCGGGCGAACTGCTCGCCATCGACGCCGACGGGCTGCGCTCGCAGCACTTCGCCCACCCCAAGCCGAAGGGCTGCGTGTTCGAGTACGTCTACCTGGCGCGCCCGGACACCACGATCTCCGGGCGCTCGGTGCACAGCACCCGCGTGGAGATCGGCCGCAGGCTCGCCCGCGAGCACCCGGTGGACGCCGACCTGGTGATCCCGGTGCCGGAGTCCGGCACGCCCGCGGCCGTCGGCTACGCGCAGGAATCCGGGATCGCCTACGGCAACGGGCTGGTGAAGAACTCCTACGTGGGCCGGACCTTCATCCAGCCCTCGCAGACCATCCGCCAGCTCGGCATCCGGCTCAAGCTCAACCCGCTGCGCGAGGTGATCCGCGGCAAGCGTCTGGTCGTCGTGGACGACTCGATCGTGCGCGGCAACACCCAGCGCGCCCTGGTGCGGATGCTGCGCGAAGCGGGCGCGATCGAGGTGCACGTGCGGATCGCCTCGCCGCCGGTGAAGTGGCCCTGCTACTACGGGATCGACTTCGCCTCCCGCGCCGAATTGATCGCGAACGGCTCGGACGCGGACGGCATCCGGCGTTCGATCGGCTCGGACAGCCTCGGCTACGTGTCGCTGGACAGCTTGATCGCCGCCAGCGAGCAGCCCCGCAACCGGCTGTGCGCGGCGTGCTTCGACGGGCACTACCCGATCCCGCTCCCGGAAGAGGCGCGGCTGGGCAAGTACCTGCTGGAGAACTCCTCCGAAGAGACCGAACGCGGCGTGGCGGGCCCCGCCGAGCCGGTGCTGCCCAATGGCTACGGCGGTGCCGACGCGCTGCGCAGGCCGTGACTCCCCGGCCCCGGCCGAGGTGGCGCGCCGCGTAGCGTGGTGCGCTCGCGTCCGGCCGCGTGCATCGATCGGCGAATCCGGGAAACCTCGCGGCGGGACCGGATGCAGGCGCCCGCGCCTGTGGTAAGCAACGGGCGGGCGCCCGCGCCCGGAGCGCCCCGCCGAACGCGTCGCCGGACTTCCCGCCACCCAACCGCAAACTCACATCAGATGTGGAGTCAGTCGTGTCCGAAGACCTGCTCGCGGGGTCGCAAGCCGCCGAGGAAGCCAAGGCCACCTACGCGACCTCGGGGGTGAGCATCGAAGCCGGTGACGAGGCCGTGCAGCAGATGCGGCCCTGGGCGCAGCGGGCCACCCGGCCCGAGGTGCTGGGCTCCCTCGGCGGTTTCGCCGGACTGTTCCAGCTCAAGCTGGACCGCTGGAACGAGCCGGTGCTGGCGTCCTCGACCGATGGCGTCGGCACCAAGCTCGCCGTGGCGCAGGCGATGCAGAAGCACGACACCGTCGGGATGGACCTGGTCGCGATGGTCGTCGACGACCTCGTGGTCTGCGGCGCGGAACCGCTGTTCCTGCAGGACTACATCGCCGTCGGCAAGGTCGAGCCGGAGCGGATCGCGGACCTGGTCAAGGGCGTGTCCGAGGGTTGCGTGCAGGCCGGCTGCGCGCTGCTGGGCGGGGAGACCGCCGAGCACCCCGGCATGATGGCGCCCGGCGAGTACGACCTCTCGGCCACCGGCGTCGGCGTCGTCGAGGCCGACGCGATGCTCGGCCCGGACAAGGTGCGCCCGGGCGATGTGGTGATCGCGATGGGTTCCTCCGGGCTGCACTCCAACGGCTACTCGCTGGCCCGGCACGTGCTGCTGGAACTGGCCCGGATGCCGCTGGAGGGCCACGTCGAGGAGTTCGGCCACACGCTCGGCGAGCAGCTGCTGGAGCCGACCCGGATCTACGCCAAGGACTGCCTGGCCCTGGCCGCCGAAGCGGAGGTGCGCACTTTCGCGCACGTCACCGGCGGTGGACTGGCCGCGAACCTGGCACGGGTCGTCCCGTCCGGGCTGACCGCCGTGCTGGACCGCGGAACCTGGACGCCCGACCCGGTGTTCCGGATGATCGCGCAGCGCGGCCGGGTGGAGACCGAGGAGATGGAGCGCACCTTCAACATGGGGGTGGGCATGGTCGCGGTCGTCACCGCCGAGGACGTGGACCGGGCGCTGGCGGTGCTCACCGCCCGGCACGTGCCCGCGTGGGTGCTGGGCGAGGTCGCCAAGCAGCCGACCGTCGAGGAAGCCGCCGAGGACCAGCGCGTCGTGCTGCGCGGTAACCACCCGCGGTTCTGATCCCCGCTCCGCCTGCCGAGTCCGCGCCGATCGCCTGGAATATACCCCCTGGGGGTATCGTTTCAACTGGCGATCGCCGGGAAAGACCTCTTCCGAGGAGCAGCGATGACTCAGCAGCCGGACACGTCCCACCAGCACCACGCCGCGCCCGGTTCGTCCTGGCGGATGGCGGTGTCGGCGACGTTGCACTGCCTCACCGGCTGCGCGATCGGCGAGATCCTGGGCATGGTGATCGGGACCGCGGCGGGCCTGCACAACGTCGGCACCGTGGTGCTGTCGGTCGTCCTCGCGTTCGTCTTCGGCTATGCGCTGACCATGCGGGGCGTGCTGCGCTCCGGAGTGAGCTTCGCCGGCGCCGTCCGGGTGGCGCTCGCCGCCGACACGCTCTCGATCTTCGTGATGGAGGTCGTGGACAACGCGGTCATGGTGGTGGTGCCGGGCGCGATGGACGCCGGTCCGACGACCGCGCTGTTCTGGGCATCGCTGGCCTTCGCGCTGGCGGTGGCGTTCGTGCTGACCGTGCCGGTGAACAAGTGGATGATCGCCCGCGGGCGCGGCCACGCGGTGGTGCACGGGATGCATTGAGCCGTTCGCCGAAATCTGCGGCGCCGGCGGGAATTCTGCGGGGCGCCGCACTCGTTGTTCGGGGTGGCCGGTGTGCGCGTGCCCCCGGGCTCCATCACCAAGCCTGTAGGGAATACCGTTCGGCTGGAGCCTTACAGCGCCATCCGCCGAGAGGCGGCCCGCACACCGGCCCCTTTCACTTCACAGTCCTTTTCCGGGCCTGGTAGGCGCCCGAGCATCCCCAGGCTCCGCCCGGTCCCGGACCGGGCACTTCTTCCGCAGCGCAAACGAGAAGTGCGCCGGTTTCCCGGCGCACTTCGCTGGTACTGCGTGTTCGGTTGATCGTCGGAGTTGCTACGCCCGGCCGGCGGAGCGCTTGCGGCGATCAAGCGCAACCGCAGGCCCGCCCACCGCGAACGATGTCGAACGAGTGGTGGCTCCACCCGGCTCGGCACCATCCGGACCCGGATGCGATCAGGTCGTCTGCCGACACAGAACACCGAGTGGACGGTGCTCGTCCACTCGGTGTTTTCGTGCCGTCAACGCCGGTAGTCGTCGTACCCGTCGTCGTATGCGTCGGCGCGGTCCTCCTCGGACCACTCGCCAGGCGAATCCGAGGACAGCTCGCGCTGCAATGCATCGACGTCCATGGTGGGGGAGCTGTACTTCAGCTCACGGGCCACCTTCGTCTGCTTGGCCTTAGCCCGGCCGCGCCCCATGGCTCGACCCCCTCGCGCAGGGTGTGCGGGGCGGCCAGGGGAACGGCGGCCCCGCATGATCTCGACAACTTTTCCTGTAACTACCGTACCGTGCCGATGCGGTTCTACGCGACGTGGTGCCACCCCACGTCTCCGTGTCGCGGGTGATCCAGCCCGCAGATCGCGCAGGCGTCGCCATCGGCCCGCGCGCCGCGTCGCCATCGGCTCCGACGTGCGGCGGGTAGTCACCGGCCGCCGCAGCGCGCATGGCACGATACTCGCGTGCCAGAGCCGTTCGTCGCCTATCTGCGGGTGTACGAACCATTGTCGTCGTTCGACTCGCCCACCCGTGAACAGCTCGCCGCGACCGTGCAGCGCGGCGCGCTCGACGTCACCGGTGCCGCGACGCGGGAACAGGACCAATGGTTGCGGACCCAGGTCTGCGCCCCGCCCAGGTTGCTTCCCGGCGAGGACTCCAGCGGTGCCGCGCAGGGCGCCGGCGACGTCCTCGTCCTCGACCCGGAATCGGTGCCCAGCAACCCGGCGGCGAGCGTCGGCCCGGGGCCGCTGGTGTGCCCGCTGGACCTGCGCGGCCGTTCGGCCGCCGCGCTGGTGGGCTTCCTCGGTGCCGCCGAGGTGCCGCTGCGCGCGGCCGCGGTCGCGGTGCCGGTGGACAAGGCCCGGACCAGGGCCAGCGCCGTGGTCAGCGAGCTGTCCAGCAGCGCGGTGCACGTGCTCTCGTCGACCTGGACGGTCCCGCTGCCGTGGTTCGTGGTGGTCGATCCGCCGGAGCGGCGGACCGTCGCCGACAACGGGGACCGGCGGGTGTTCTGGCGGGCCGCGATGGCCGACGCGCGGCGCAGGGTCGCGCGGGCGCACTCGGTCGCCCGGGACTCGATCGGCGACGAGGGGCCGACCAAGATCCTGCGTGAGACCGGGCGCTGGCTGGAACGGTTCCACCCGCACTCGGCGGTGGAGCTGGACTACGGCGGCCTGGTGCAGATGATGAACGAGGCCGACCTGGACGCGGACACCTCGGCCGAGGACGTGCACGCGATCATCGACGCGATGGAGGCCGGTGACGCGGGCGAGGTCGGCGAGCGCTACGAGGCGCTGCGGGACTTCTGGGCGGAGTTCGCCGCCCGCGAACGCTTCAACTGATCGCCGGACGGCGGACCAGCCGTCCTTGTGCGCGCTCGTCCCGTCGACCGCCGCTGCCTGAACTCGCCGGTGATCAGTCCAGCGCGCCGGGGACGAGCCGCACGGTGCCGACCGGTTCGCCCCCTCCGAGCAGCGGTTCCTCCGCGAGTCCGGCGAGCGCGCCCCGCTCGACGCCGAGCGCGCGCAGCGCCCCGACCGCGACCGGCAGCCGCGCCCGCGCGGCACCGTCCGAGATCTTCGCGGCCACCGCGCGCCCGTCCGGCAACGCCAGCGCCAGCACGCCCTCGGCGCCCGCCTTGGACAGCAGGCCCGGCACGGCCCGCATCAGCTCCGTGTCCTCCCGACCGGTTCCACCGACCAGCCACGGATGCGCCCGCATCGCATCGGCGACCCGGCGGCCGTCGCCGGTGACCAGGGAGCGGAACAGCCGCGCGAGACCGGTCAACGTGATCGCGAACAGCGGTGCGCCGCAGCCGTCCACAGTGGTCCGGTCGATCTCGTCGCCGGACAGCTCCGCGATGGTGTCCCGCACGCCGCGTTGCAGCGGGTGTGCCGGATCCAGGTAGTCCGCGGTGGACCACCCGCGCTGCACGCACGTCGCCAGCATCGCCGCGTGCTTGCCGGAGCAGTTCATCGCCAGCCGTCGCTCGCCGGCGCCGTCCGAGATGCGCTCGGCGCGAGTGGGTTCGTGCAGCGGCAGGTCGGCCGGGCAGCGCAACGCGTCCTCCGCGAGCCCGTTCGCGCGCAGGATTCCCGCGGCGCGCGAGGTGTGCTCCGGTTCGCCGTTGTGCGAAGCGGCCGCCAGCGCCAGGTCGGCGTCGTCGGGCAGCTCGAGCCCGGCGCGCAGCATCGCCAGCGCTTGGGCGGGCTTCGCCGTGGAACGCGGGTACATCGGCGCGGACACCGAACCCGCCGACCACCGGACCGAGCCGTCGGCTTCGAGCAGCACCGCCGAACCGAAGTGCACCCCTTCGCGCAGCCCGCCGCGAACGAGTTCGACCAGCGGCACGGCTGCGGTCAACGCCGGTCCCGCTCCGCGGCCAGCAGGTCGTCCACGGATGCGGCGCCTTCGCGGTAGCGGCGGGCGATCTCGGCGTTGAGCCGGTCCACCACCGCCTGCACCTCGCGGCGGCGCTGCGAAACCGAATCCTCTTCGGAGGTGTAGGCGTGCAGCGCGGTGTCCAGTTTGGCGTCCGACAGCGACATCACGTCGGACAGATCCACATCGGACACCAGCGCCTCGACGTGCCTGCGGTGCGCCTCGGCCCGCGACGGCTCGGTGGTCTGGTAGCGGCCGGAACCGGTGGCCGGGCCGACCGCGTTGTCCGAGAGGATGTTCGCGAGCTGCTCCACGACCGAGGCCGAGCCGCCTTCGCGGCGCCTGCGCTGCTCGGCGCGCACGATGTCGATCCGCGCGTGCAGCATCCTGCGCAGGTAGGACAGGTCCGTCTCCTCCTGCGCGGCTTCGTCGCGCAACTCGCGGACCTCGCCGAGATCGTGCTGCTCGATCCCGTCGGTGTAGGCCGGGGACAGCACCCGGTCGATCCGGCGGCGCCCACCGGGGCGGACTTCGATCACGTGCCCATCCTCCGTCGGTCGTGCCCACCGGCGCCGGGTGCCGGAGGGACACCGCGGCTGTCGGCGAGGCGGCTGCGTCCAGTGTGCCTGGCGCGCGAGTGCGGCCGCATCAAGTCCCGGCTCCCGAAATCCCGGATCCCGGAGTCCCGACTCCGAGGATCGGAGCGGCTTGCGCGGGCGGCAGCGGCGGTCGTTGTGCGATCTTGGCGACTCCGGCGGCGCGGGCCGCCAGTTGCGCGTCGTCCTTGGCCCGCACCCCGGGGGCGTACCCGGCGTGGTCGGCCATGCCGGTGCGCACATGAGCTCCGGCGGCCAGCGCGGTCAGCAGCACCGGGACGCCCGCTTCGCCCAAGCCGGTCGCGGTGCACGAGGTTCCTTCGGGCAGCTGGCCCAGCGCGGCGGCGAAACCCGGGACGTCGCCGGTGAGCCCCGCGCCGAACACCAGCACCACGTGCGTCGGTGCGGGAACTTCCCGCAGCGCGGCCAAGTCCGCGGGCGAACGCGCTTCGTGGTGCACGGCGATGCCGCGTTCCCGGGCGCCTTCGCGCAGATCCGCGGCGAATTCGGCGGGAGCGCTCAGCGGGCAGGAGATGATGTGCGACCCGGCGTCGAGCAGGCCGGTCAGCGTCTCCCCGCGGGCGTGCGCGGTGATGCGCACGAGCAGGGAGGTGCGTTCGCGCACGGCGGCCACGGTTTCCGCGAGCCCGGCGTCCGGCACCAGGTCCACCACGGCCGCGCCGACCCGCGCGCAGTCCTCGGCGGCGGCCGCGACCTCGGCCGCGGGCCGCGGCGCGGTGTCCTGCCGGACCTGGACGGGGGCGACGGTGAGGACCGTGCCCGGCGGTGCGGGCGACCGAGTCATGGGGTGATCTTGGCACATCCGCGCCCGCCGCGTCGTTGGGCTGATCCGCCAATCATCCGGTTGACATTGCGCCCGCACCACGGCCCGTGATCGTGCTGCTCCGGACGCGCGGCGAGCTTTCCCGACCGGTCAATGGGACGGACGACGGGTAGCCCGGTGCTCAGTGACCGCCCGATGTTCAGTGGCCGCCCGATGTTCAGTGACCGCGGAGCCCCCGGGCGGCCAGCCGCCCCGGCGGTTCCCCGGAGTCCGGCGGCACCGAGTCCGGATCGACCGCCGCCGCGACCGCCCGCTCCTGCTCGGCGTCCCCGGCGACCAGTTCCACGTCCACCGGCGCGGTCCGCTTCAGCAGCGCCAGCGCCACCGGCCCGAGCTCGTGGTGCAGCACGACCGAGCCGATCCGGCCGACCTTGCGCTCCCCGTGCAACACCGGATCCCCGGTCTCCGGGCGGACTTCCACCGACCCGTCCAGGTGCAGCAGCACCATCCGGCGCGGCGGCTTGCCGACGTTGTGCACCTTGGCCACGGTTTCCTGCCCGCGGTAGCAGCCCTTCGCCACGTGCGCGGCGGTGTGGATCCAGCCCATCTCGTGCGGGATGGCGCGTTCGTCGGTGTCCAGGCCGACACGCGGGCGCAGTGCTTCGACGCGCAGCGCTTCGTAAGCGAGCGTGCCCGCTGGGCGGAAACCCGTGTCGGTCAGCCGCATCCACCAATCCACCAAGGACTTCCGCGGCACCACGAGGTCCACCGTGAACAGTCCGCGGAACGGCACGTGGCGGGCGAAGCCGCCGCCCGGCAGGCCCACCACCTCCCACGGCGCGGACGGGACCGCGTCCACGCCGGCTTTGCGCAGCAGCTCGGCCGCGTCCGGACCGATCGCGCTCAACAGCGCGAACTCGTCGGTGGCGTCCCGCGGTTCGACCTTCGACCAGAAGCGCATCGCCTCCAGGTACTCCGGCAGCGTCTGCTTGCCGTCCACACCGATCGTCGGCAGCGCGCTGGTCGCCTGCGCACCCGCATCGGTGTCGAGGTACACGGCGCCCTCGTGGTGGGCGAGCATCAGGTGGCAGTCGATGTGGCCCTGGCTGTCCAGCACCAACGCCTCGGTGCCCTGTCCCTCGGGCAGTTCGGTGAGGTGCTGCGAAAGCACCAGGTGCAGCCAGCTCAACCGCTCCTCGCCGGGCACCGCGATCACCTGGCGGTGCGAGCGGTCCACCAGCACCGCCGAGCGGGCCGCGGAGCGCTGCTCGGCGAACGGGTCGCCGAAGTGCCACGGCACGCCCACGTCGAGCGAGGAGTCCAGCGACGCCTCTTCCGGAGCCGCGACGGCTCCGGGCAGCTCCAGCAGGGGTGAGTTCATCGTGCCTCCTCGGCCGCGCGGTGATCGGCGCCGCGGGTGCCGCGGCAGCCGCGGCAGGATCCGGACAGCGCCAGGTGCGTGGCGTCCAGCGCGAACCCGCACCGCTGGTCGAGCAGGTCCGCGAGGTCCGCCAGCAGTTCACTGGGCACCTCGTCGACCTCCCCGCAGCGGTGGCACACCAGGTGCACGTGCTCGTGCTCCTCCGCGGAGTACGTGGGGGCACCGTGCCCGAGGTGCGTGTGCCGCACCAGGCCGATGTCCTCCAGTACGTCCAGCGCCCGGTAAACGGTGGTGATGTTGATCGTCTCGGCGGTGCCCTGCACCCTGCGGCACACCTGCTCCGGCGTGGCGTGCCCGAGTTCGCGCACCGCGTCGAGCACCAGCTGGCGCTGCGGGGTCACCCGCATGCCGTGCCGGTGCAGTGTGGTGCGCAGCGATGCCTTCTCACCCACTGCTGGCTCCTGTGCTCGACGGGTTCGGCTTGCCGGTTCCGATCGTATGCCTCGCGGGTACTGTCCGGGCGGACCTGCCGGAAAGCCGGTGCCGCGTCCGGCGCGACCGTCCTGCGCAGCGGTGACGAGGCCGGTTGCTGCGGCGCCGTGCGGGGCTCCTAGGCTGCCCACCATGCGCGTGTTGGCTCTGCTGGACGGAACGCTGGCCGATCCGGAGGCGCCGCTGATGCGCGCCGACGACCTCTCGGTCACCCGCGGCGACGGTGTTTTCGAGACGATCCTGGTCGTCGACGGCAAGCCCCGTGCGCTCGGCCCGCACTTGGACCGGCTGCGGCGTTCGGCCGACATGCTGGACTTCGACCCGCCGGAACGCGCCGGCTGGGAACGCGCGGCGCAGGCCGTGATCGACGCCTGGCCCTGGCAGGACGAGCGCGAGATGGCGCTGAAGCTGGTGTGCAGCCGGGGCGTGGACGGCGACGAGACGCCGCACGGGTTCGCCCTCGGCATGACCGTCGGCCCGGACACGCTGCGCAAACGCGCCGATGGCCTGGCCGCGATCACCCTCGACCGCGGGTACGCGCCCGATCTGAAGGAGCGTGCGCCGTGGCTGCTGCTGTCGGCGAAGACGCTGTCCTACGCGGTGAACATGGCCGCGATCCGGGAAGCGCGCCGCCGCGACGCCGACGAGGTGATCTTCACCGCGACGGACGGCACCGTGCTCGAAGGCCCCACCTCGACCGTCGTGCTCGCTCGCGGGCGCACGCTGCGCACTCCGCCGCCGAGCACGGGCATCCTGCCCGGCACGACGCAGGACGCGCTGTTCCGCGCCGCGGAGCAGGCCGGTTGGGAAACGCGGATCGAGCCGTTCGGCCAGGAGGAGCTGCGCAATGCGGACGGCCTGTGGATGGCCTCCAGCGTCCGGCTGATCACGCCGGTGCACACCCTCGACGGCACCTCGATCAACACCGACCCGCAGCTGCACGCCGAACTAACGGACCTCTACGAGTCCCAGTACTGACCCGCCGCAACGCAATTCCTCCAGGAGTGAACGGCCTGTTCGCCCAATCTATTGGGACCAACGGTCCGTTCGCTCCGGGTCGAGGATCAGCCGACGATGCGCTCCAGCTTCGCCGACAGCCGCGGCTGGAGCTCGTGCTCGGTGGTGGCGCGTTCCTCGACGTAGGCCAGCGAGCCCTCGACCACGCCGTAGAGCCTGCTCGCGGCGGTGACGTCGTCGCCGGTCGGCGTGCGGATCACCGCGTCGGTCGACAGCTCCCACGTGGTCTTGTTCTTCGGCCGCCCGAAGAACATCTCGGACACGCCGGTGTGGTGCACGATCAGCAGCTCGATCACGTCGTCCGGCTGCGGGCGCCAGAAGCCGACCTCGCGGACGTCGGGACCGACGACCTGCCCGCCCTCGCCGTCGAGCCGCCAAGAACGGCTCTCGTAGAACAGGAACGGACGCCCGTCGTGGGCGAAGGTGACCTGCTGGAAGAACCGGTAGGTCTCGTCCTGCGAGGGGTGCGCCGCCTCGCCCTCGCCGCGCCACACACCGACCAGCGGCAGCAGCTGCAGGCAGGCGCTGTGCAGGTCCGGGCCTTCCCGCAGGTTCGCGGTGTCGCCGACCCCGGGGAGGTCGTCGAAGCTCGGCACGTTGCGGTGGCGGGTCTTCTCGGCGCGCTCGGCGGCGGCCTGCACGGCCGCGTCGCCGCTGCCGGGCTCGGGCCGGTCGGGTGTCGCAGTCATCCCCGGCAGATTACCCGCGCCACCAGCGCCGGAGCGGGTGCGGGTCAGTCGCTGTAGAGCCGGTACACCACGTACCCGGCGAACCACAGGACCGCGATCGTGGCGATCCCGAGCAGCGTGACGAGGCCGTAGTGCAGGAAAGGTATGAGTTCCACGCGCCAAAGGATAACCACCGCGAACGCCCGGTGGAGTGTGGCGTCCGGCATGATTTGCGAGGTAGTGCCTACCGCTAGCGCTGGGGAGAACCGGGCCTGATGACCGATTTCGAGACGGTGCGCGAGCGCGCGCTCGCGTTCCGCACCGACCTGCTCGCGCGCAAGGACGAGATCGCGCCCGAGGACTTCGGTTGGTATCCGTACGACACGATGGCCAACGTCTTCCACCTGGACGCCCTGCTGTCCGGGCCGCAGCGGGAGGTGTTCGACTCGCTGGCCGGCGCGCGGATCGCCGACATCGGCGCGGCCGACGGGGACTTCGGGTTCTTCCTGGAGCACGAGCTGGGCTGCCGGGTGGACGTGCTGGACAACCCGCCGACGAACTTCAACGGGCTGCGCGGCGCCCGGCGGCTCGTCCACGAGCTCTCGTCATCGGTGCAGGTGCACGAGGTCGACCTGGACGCCCGGTTCGAGCTGCCCGCAGCGCGCTACGGCGCGGTGTTCTTCCTCGGGCTGCTCTACCACCTGAAGAACCCGTTCCACGTGCTCGAAGCGCTGGCCGAGCGCGCCGAGCTGTGCTTCCTGTCCACCCGCGTGGCCAGGCAGGCCCCGGACGGCACGCCGTTGCAGGCGCAGCCGGTGGCGTACCTGCTGGATCCGGCGGAGGCGAACGACGACGCCACGAACTTCTGGATCTTCTCCGAGGCGGGGCTGCGGCGGTTGTTCACCCGCACCGGCTGGGACGTCGTGGACTTCGTGACCGTCGGCTGCCAGGACGGCTCCGAACCGGCCCGCGCCGACCGCGACGAGCGCGCCTTCGCCCTGCTGCGCTCCCGCGTGATCTGACTCGACGCTCGATCGACCCGGGCCCGGACATGCGAAAGGAGCCGCACCCGGGCGGGCACGGCTCCTTTCGGCTACGCCGTCAGGCCACGGCGATGTCCACCGGGTGCACCCCGGGGCCGGAGGCCGCCACATCGGACTGGCCCTTGCCCTCGCGGTGCAGCGCGCGCACCGTCCACGAACCGGGCGCCGCGTAGAACCGGAAGTCGCCCTCCGGCGAGGAGACCACCTCGGCGGTGAACTCCCCGGAGGCGTCCAGCAGCCGCACGAACGCGCCGCCGACCGCGGCCGAGCCCGCGCGCACCTTTCCGGTCACCACCACCTGGTCGGTGTCCTCGGCGACCGCGGTAGAAGTCTGCTGCGGCGCACCGCATCCATCCAGGCTCATGTCACGCTCCCTGTTCGCTCGGGTTCTCGATCGGCACGCCGATCAGCGAGCCGTACTCGGTCCAGGACCCGTCGTAGTTCTTCACGTTCTGGTGGCCCAACAGCTCGCGCAGCACGAACCAGGTGTGCGAGGAACGCTCCCCGATCCGGCAGTAGGCGATGGTGTCCTTGCCGTCGTCCAGGCCGGCCTCGCCGTAGACCTGCTTGAGGTCATCGTCGGACTTGAACGTCCCGTCCTCGTTGGCGGCCTTGCTCCACGGCACGTTGATCGCCTGCGGGATGTGGCCGCCGCGCTGCGCCGACTCCTGCGGCAGGTGCGCCGGGGCGAGCAGCTTGCCCGCGAACTCGTCGGGAGAACGCACGTCCACCAGGTTCTTGGCGCCGATGGCGTCGACGACCTCCTCGCGGTACGCGCGGATCGAGGAGTCCTGCTCCTGGGCGCTGTAGCTGGTGGCCGCGCGGTTCGGCTCGTCCTTGACCAGCTGGCGGCCGTCCAGCTCCCACTTCTTGCGGCCGCCGTCGAGCAGCCGCACATCGGAGTGGCCGTAGAGCTTGAAGTACCAGTAGGCGTAGGCGGCGAACCAGTTGTTGTTTCCGCCGTAGAGGATCACCGTGTCGTCGTTGGCGATGCCCTTCGCCGAGAGCAGCTTCTCGAAGCCCGCCCGGTTGACGAAGTCGCGGCGCACGTGGTCCTGCAGGTCCTTGCGCCAGTCCAGCTTGATGGCCCCGGGGATGTGGCCGCCGTCGTAGGCGGTCGTGTCCTCGTCCACCTCGGCGAACACGACCTTGTCGGTGTTCAGGTTCTGCTCGGCCCACTCGGTGGAGACCAGGACATCTGCACGGCTCATCGAGCGACTCCTTCTCGTTGTCTCGTTGCTGGAAAGCTTTCCGGCGGACGTCGTCCGGCGGTGAAGGTTCAGACGCGGCCGATCGGCGTGAAACGCTGCAGCACCAGGTACATCCGGCAGCCGAGGCAGAAGCCGAACACGGCGTTGAGCAGTGCCGCGACCAGGGCGAACACGTTGGCCGTCACGCCGAGCGCGGTCCACTCAGCGGCGTATCCGACCGTGGCCACCAAGGCGAAGGCGAACCCGACTCCTTGCGAGAACCGCACCGGTGCGGGATCTTCGCGCTCCTGCTCCGGCACCGGTTGCAACCGCGGCGCCACCGCGCTGCGGAACATCGCGCCCCAGGGGTTCAGGCCCATGCCGATGAACGCGCACAGCGCGAACAGCACGGTCTGCGCGGCCAGCACCCGCCAGCTACCGGTGACCAGCCCCACCGCCAGGATCACGCTCGTGATCGCGGCCGTGAAGCGGACCCCTCGCGGGTCGAGCGTGGCGGGCATGGAACTCCTCCGTCGGCGGCTGGCTGGTGAACCAGCGGTTCGCTTGCTGCGACCGCCAGGTCCGGCGGCGGGGACGCGAGCCCTGCGGCTACGTCGTTCCTCGCCCGGTCAGTGCCGCCAACACAGGCTGCTGCCCACGCGGCAAAAATCCACCGCGCGCCTTCGGGTCAGCAGTACGTGCACGGGGCGGAGGATACCCGCACCGACCGATCGGCGGGAAGCGCGTTCACCTGCTGAGATCGAGCGCTGCTGCTGCGTTGGTCCGCATCCGCGCCGAAACGGCAGGTCACGGGAGCCCTGGCGGAGCAGCTCCGGGTCGTGCGGATCGGCTGCCGAGCACGGGCGTGCCGCCGCTCCCAGCATCCGGACGGTCAGCACCCGGACCGCAGCGGGCGCAGCGCTCGCGGCGTTCACGGCAGGTGCGGCCGCAGCGCGGCGGCCAGCTCGTCGCGGCGCGGCACGCCGCCCACCCGGAACAGCTCGTGGCCGTCCGAGTCCAGCGCGAGCGTCGTGGGCGTGCGGTGCACGCCCAGCGGCGTGGACCACTCGGGATGATCGGTGAGGTCCACTTCCACGTGCCGCATCCCTTCGGTGCGCCCGGCCAAGTCGGCCAGCAGGATGCGGGTGTGCCTGCACGGCGCGCAGAACGTCGTGGACAGTTGCAGCAGCGTCACCCCGGAACCGTCGAGGTCCCCGAGCCGCGCGCGCAGGCCGTCGGGCAGCTGATCGAGCACGGTTCCTGCAACGCCCGCACCCGCCGCGGTCTTCCCGGCGGTCCGCACCCGGCCCTCGCGGGCTCGCCACACCAACCCGATGACCAGCGTCACCGCTACCGCGGCCAGCAGCGCCCACCAGCCGATCATCCGGTGCTCACTCCGCCGGGACCGATCGTCACGTTGTCGGCCTTGCCCTCCATCACCAGCGCGCCGCGCTCGACGCGGACCGCGGTCGGGGTCACCTCGAACGGCAGCATCCCGGGATCCAGCGTGGTGGTGAACTGCTGCAGGATCGACTCCTCGAACACGTCGCCCATCGGGATCTCCGACAGCGACCGGTCGGCCAGGTCCAGCTTCTTCGGCTCGATCTTGAGCTGGCCGTTGAGCAGCGACAGCACCGCGATCACTTTGACGCGCACGTTGGTGCCCGCGATGCCGATCGTGCCGTCGAGCGCGACCGCGGCCCGGCTGGAGTCGGTCGCGCCGCCCTGGCCGGTGCCACCGCTGCCGTCGCCGGAGCTGCTGCTGCCGCCGTCGCCGGACGACTCGTCCAGCGCGTCCTTCGGCGCCGGGTTGATCGTGAGGTCGGTGATGCCGATGATCCGCCCGACGTCGGAAGCCTTCAGCTTCATCCGGCCCACCAGCTCGTCCACATCGATCTTGTGCACCTTGCCCGCGAGCACGTCGTTCAGCGGGAGCCGCGCGTGGTGCAGGTTCGCCTCCACGCCGAGCTCCTTGAGCTGGCCCGCCTGCACGGCCTTCGCAGCGACTTCGACGTCCTTGTAATCGCCCGCGACCGCCTGGGTCAGGAACGGGAAGCCGTGCACCCGCACCGAGGGGTCCTCGGCGAGTTTCAACTGCTTCTTCATCTGCTGCGAGACCTGGTACTCGGCGAAGGACGCCGCGCCGTAGTCGGCGGCCACGAGCAGGCCGAGGACGATGACGAGGGTGATGGCGAGCTTCTTCACCGCGAGCGGTCCGTTCTGTCGGGGGCAGGCGGGTCGGTGGACCAGGCCGCTGTGCTGGTGATCTTGTGCCGGGTCCGGGGCGTGATCGGGCGGTGCTCACCTTCGCACCTCCACCGCCCGGGCCGACAGGTGTGCTCGGCAACATCCGGATCACCGGCCGCGCTGCCGAGTCGCACCGCTGTGCAGAACTCGCGGTGCACGGCGCCCGCATCGAGCTCGCGCCGTGCCGCCGTGGGGGCATCGCGCCGCTCGAAACGCGGCGTTCACACGGCTTCCCGCGCGCTTCACATTTGTGACCCGAGCAGCTTCACCTGGGATTTTCGTTCTCGCGTCAGTTATTCTGCTGGGCATCCACAGGCAACGAAGCCGGGTCGTCCGGCCCCTCGCGCGTGCCGAGCGGCCTTCGTGCGCCGGCGCTCTCGGCGCCGGCCTTGGTACGGGAGGCCCATTCATGAGTTCGGAACTTCTGCTGCTGACCGGCGAGCGATGCGGCGATGCCGTGCTGCCCGCGCTGGCGCTGCTGCCGCACCGGGTGCGCCTCCTGCCCGCGGATCCCGGCGCGATGCAGTCCGCGGGCGCGCACGACGCAGTGCTCGTCGACGCCCGCTCCGACCTGGTCGCCGCCCGTGACCTGTGCCGCGTGCTGGCTTCCGGGGACGCGCCGCTGATCGCCGTGGTCAACGAGGGCGGGCTGGTCACGATCAGCGCCGAGTGGGGCGTGGACGAAGTGCTGCTGCCCGGCACCGGCCCGGCCGAGGTGGACGCCCGGCTGCGGCTGCTGACCACCCGCCGCACCGGCGAGAACGCCGCCTCGGACGATTCGCTGTCGGTGGGCGACCTGGTGATCGAGGAGGCCACCTACACCGCCCGGCTCAAGGGGCGCGCGCTGGAGCTGACCTACAAGGAGTTCGAGCTGCTGAAGTACCTGGCCCAGCACGCGGGCCGGGTGTTCACCCGCGCACAGCTGTTGCAGGAGGTGTGGGGCTACGACTTCTTCGGCGGCACCCGCACGGTCGACGTGCACGTGCGGCGGCTGCGGGCCAAGCTCGGCGCGGAGTACGACTCGATGATCGGCACCGTGCGCAACGTCGGCTACAAGTTCGTCCGCCCGTCGCGCGGTTCGCAGAAGGCTGGGCAGCGTCCGGCGACGCGGGACGAAACCTCCGCGGTCGCCGAAGCCGAGGCCATCGTCGCTTCTTCGCAGCGCTGAACGGGTTTCCCGGCGCGCGGGGAAAGCGCGCTCGGCGGCTCGGAATGATCTGCGGTGCATCCGATCGCGGTCGTGCCGCCCGCCGATCCTCCGCGACCGCTGCGCGATCCCGCTCGTGCCAACTCGCGGCGCGAGGTGGGTAACGTCAGGGCCGTGCAGCTTACGTGGCGGAACGGACTGGACCAGGCCGAGGTGGCCGAGGTGATCGACCTGCTCGCGGCGGCTGAGCAGGCGGACGGCGTGGCGCCTGCCGGCGAGCACGTGATCCTGCGGCTGAGAGCGCACCGGGACGTGGTGCACCAGATCGAACCGGTGCAGGCGGACGTGCGCTCGGAGCACTACGTGGTGCGCGACGCGGGCGGCACGCTCACCGGTTACGCGCATCTGGACACCGAGAACGAGGACGCCGGCCTGCTGGTCGCCGAACTGGCGGTGCACCCGGAACACCGGCGGCAAGGCGCCGGGACGCAGCTGGTCGAGGCGCTGCTCGACCGCGCGGACCTGCCGTCCGCCCCCATGGACGGGGCCGACACCGGCAAGTTGCGGATCTGGTCGCACGGCGAGCATCCCGGTGCGCTGGCGCTGGCCGAGCGGTTCCGCTTCGCGCGCCCGCGCGAGTTGTGGCGGATGGGCGTGGAAGTCGGCGGGGCCGAGCTGCCCGCGCCGGAACTGCCCGAGGGCGTCACGATCCGTGCATTCCGCCCCGGTCAGGATGAAGCCGACGTCGTGCGCGTCAATCACCGTGCGTTCCGGTGGCATCCCGAGCAGGGCGAGATGAGCGAGCACGACCTGCGGGAGAAGGAAGGCACCGACTGGTTCGATCCGGCCGGTTTCCTGCTCGCAGTGGACGCGCAGGAAAGGCTCCTCGGCTTCCACTGGACCAAGGTGCATCCGGACGGCGCCGGCGAGGTCTACGTCGTCGGCGTGGATCCGGACACGCAGGGTAATGGGCTCGGCCGGTCGCTCACGGTAGCGGGGATGCGCTATTTGCAGGACATCGGGTGCCCGCGGGTACTGCTCTACGTGGAGGCGGACAACGTCCCGGCGGTCAAGGTTTACCAGCGTCTCGGGTTCGAGAAGTGGGATGTCGACGTGCAGTTCGGGCGCTGAGCGCCGTCCGGCCCGGTAGCGCGGTGCCTGCCGGGCTCCGGGAGATCACTCGGAGCAAACGACAGGATCACGGCGAAATGACCTGTCACCCGTTGGTACGTGGCGCTGCTTACTTAGCGTGCCATGTTCACTTCTCGTTCACCTTGTGCACGGTGGCAGTCCACTCCGGCTGCTTAGCGTTCGGATACGAGCGGCAGCGCGCCGCGTCCACGATGTTTCCCTTTGCTGGAGGAACGAAGTGAAGATGAAGCGGCACACTGCTGCGCTCGGCTTCCTCGCGGCGGGCACGCTCGTGCTCACCGCCTGCGGCAGTGACCAGAACATCCCGCAGAACGAGGTCAATCCGGCGCTGGCCGGTTTGAACGTGGAGTGCGGCACCAAGCCGGTCTCGGCCGAGGGCTCGTCGGCGCAGAAGAACGCGATGGACGTCTTCGCGCGCGACTACAGCGTCAAGTGTCCCGGCCAGGAGCTGCGCTACACCAAGTCCGGTTCCGGGAAGGGCGTCTCCGCCTTCAACTCCGGGCAGATCGACTTCGGCGGCTCCGACTCGCCGCTGGACGCAGAGGAGGGCGAGGTCGCCAAGGCCGCCCAGCGCTGCCAGAACAACCCGGCCTGGAACATCCCGATGGTCTTCGGGCCGATCGCGATGTCCTACAACCTGCCCGGCGTTGGCGACCTGACGCTCAACGCCGACGTCGTCGCGAAGATGTACCAGGGCCAGATCAAGAAGTGGAACGATCCGGCGGTCGCGGCGCTCAACCCGGGCAAGCAGCTGCCCGCCATCGACGTCGTGCCGTTCTACCGCTCCGACGAGTCCGGTACCTCGGACAACTTCCAGAAGTACCTCAAGACCGCCACCGGCGGCGCCTGGCAGGGCGAGGGCAAGCAGTTCAAGGCCGGCCCCGGTGTCGGCCAGGGCAAGGAAGGCAGCGACCAGGTCGCGCAGTCGGTGCAGTCCACTCCGGGCGGCATCAGCTACATCGAGTGGTCCTTCCCGAAGAACCTCGGCCTGGGCATCGCCAAGATCGACAGCGGCTCCGGTCCGGTGGACCTCAACACCGGCACCGTCGGCAAGGCCATCGAAGAGGCCAAGATCGAGGGCCAGGGCAACGACCTGCGGGTGGACCTGGAATCGATCTACGGCAACAAGGACGCCGGTGTTTACCCGATCGTGCTGAACACCTACGAGATCGTCTGCTCGAAGGGGTACGACCCGGAGACCGCCAAGGGCGTCAAGGCCGCGCTGACCGTCGCCGCCAACGCGAACCCCGCGGACCTGGAGAAGGCCGGCTACGTGCCGCTGCCTACCAAGTTCAAGGAGAAGGTGACGAACGCGGTCAACGCGATCTCCTGACGCTGAACCTCCGCACGAGCGACGAAGTGAGAGGCTGCGAGCAGCAGTGACCGACTCGACCGACGAACGCTCCGCGGGCACCGGTACAGCCGGTGCCCGCGAGGGCGAGCCGGCAGCCAGTTCCGGACCGGAGGCCCCCATTACCGCTCCCGAAGCACCCGCCGCGGACGCGCCCAGGAGGGTCGTCCGCATCGGCGACCGCGTGTTCCAGTCCCTGGCCACCGGTTCGGGGGTCTTCATCGTCGCGCTGATCGCGGCGGTGGGGATCTTCCTGCTGGTGCGGGCGCTGCCTTCGTTGCAGGCCGACCAGGTGAACTTCCTGTTCAGCCGGGTCTGGGACACCAGCGACCCGCAGAGCCTGAGCTTCGGCATCGCCGACCTCGCCTGGGTCACGGTGGCCAGTTCGCTGGTCGCGCTGGTGCTGGCGATGCCCGTTTCCTGCGGCATCGCCCTGTTCCTGACCCACTACTCGCCGCGCTCGCTGGCGCGCCCGTTCGCCTACATCGTCGATCTGCTGGCCGCGGTGCCGTCGGTGGTCTACGGCCTGTGGGGCATCACGGTGCTGGCCCCGGTGCTCAAGCCGGTCGCGGTCTGGCTGAACACCAACCTCGGCTGGGTGCCGATCTTCGCGGCGGGCAACGTGCCCGCGGACAGCGGCTCGAACATCTTCACCGCGGGGATCGTGCTGGCGGTGATGATCCTGCCGACGATCACCGGCGTCACCCGCGAGGTCTTCCAGCGCACCCCAACCGCGCAGATCGAAGGCGCGCAGGCGCTGGGCGCCACCCGGTGGGAGGTCGTGCGCACCACGGTGTGGCCGTTCGGCCGCAACGGCTTCATCGGCGGCTCGATGCTCGGTCTCGGTCGCGCGCTGGGTGAAACGGTCGCGCTGACGATCATCCTCAGCGGCGTCAACATCGGGCCGGAATACAGCATCTTCGACGCGGGCGCCACGTTCGCCTCGAAGATCGCCCTCGGCTCCAACGAGTTCAACAACAACATGCAGGTCGGTGCCTACATCTCG
Organism: Saccharopolyspora sp. SCSIO 74807; assembly: GCF_037023755.1. Lineage (NCBI taxonomy): Bacteria > Bacillati > Actinomycetota > Actinomycetes > Pseudonocardiales > Pseudonocardiaceae > Saccharopolyspora > Saccharopolyspora sp. SCSIO 74807. The sequence goes on from NZ_CP146100.1 coordinate 1,970,304, forward strand.
GCCGGGCTGGTGCTGTTCATCCTCACGTTCGTGGTGAACGCGCTCGCGCGGTGGATCGAGAACGCCAGCGGCGAGGGGAAAGCATGAGAACGGACACCGCTGACGTCGAACGGCCCGCCACCGCGCCCGCGTTCCAGCACCTCGGGTTCGGGCGGAAGCTGAAGAACAACCTGGCGACGGTGGTGTTCACCGGCGCGTTCGTGATCGCCGTGATCCCGCTGCTGTGGGTCCTGTTCACGCTGGTGCAGAAGGGCGCGGCACCGCTGCTGCGACCGGACTGGTGGAGCCACTCGTTCAACGGGCTCACCGCGAACGACACCAACGGCGGCATCTACCACGCGCTGGTCGGCACGGTCCTCGAAGGGCTCGTGTGCGCCATCATCGCGGTGCCGCTGGGCGTGCTGGTCGGGATCTACCTGATCGAGTACGGCCAGGACTCGCGGTTCGCGAAGATCACGACGTTCACCGTGGACATCCTCAGCGGCCTGCCGTCCATCGTGGCCGGCCTGTTCATCTACGCGCTGTGGATCACCACGTTCGGGTTCAGCAAGAGCGGCTTCGCGGTGGCGCTGTCGCTGGTGCTGCTGATGGTGCCGGTGGTCGTGCGGGTCACCGAGACGATGCTGCTGATCGTCCCGGACGAGCTGCGCGAAGCCTCCTACGCGCTGGGCGTGCCCAAGTGGAAGACGATCGTGAAGATCGTGCTGCCCACCGCGCTGTCCGGCATCCTCACCGGCATCATGCTCGGCCTCGCCCGGGTGCTGGGCGAGACCGCGCCGCTGCTGATCCTGGTGGGCTACGCGAAGGCCATCAGCTTCAACCTCTTCGAGGGCGAACTGGCCTCGCTGCCGCTGGTGATCTACACCGAGCGCGCCACCGGGACCGCGGCGGGCGACGCCCGCGTCTGGGGCGCCGCGCTGACCCTCGTGCTCATCATCATGCTGATCAACCTCGCGGCGACGCTGCTGTCGAGGCTGTTCGCCGTCAAGACCAAGTAGGGCGGATCCCATGGCCAAGCGTCTCGATATCAAGGACCTGAACCTCTACTACGGCAAGTTCCACGCCGTGCAGGACGCGACGTTGCAGGTCCCGGCCCGCAGCGTCACCGCGTTCATCGGCCCGTCGGGTTGCGGAAAGTCCACCGTGCTGCGGTCGCTGAACCGGATGCACGAGGTCATCGCCGGTGCCCGCGTCGACGGCAAGGTGTTGCTCGACGGGGAGGACATCTACGGCGCCGGGGTCGACCCGGTGCAGGTGCGCCGCACGATCGGCATGGTGTTCCAGCGGCCGAACCCGTTCCCCACGATGTCCATCCGGGACAACGTGGTAGCCGGGCTGAAGCTGTCCGGGCAGAAGAACAAGAAGCAGCTCGACGACATCGCCGAGCGGGCGCTGCGCGGCGCCAACCTGTGGGAAGAGGTCAAGGACCGGCTGGGCAAGCCCGGCGGCGGCCTCTCCGGCGGTCAGCAGCAGCGGCTGTGCATCGCCCGCGCCATCGCGGTGCAGCCGGACGTGCTGCTGATGGACGAGCCCTGCTCGGCGCTGGACCCGATCTCCACGCTGGCGATCGAGGACCTGATCGCCACGCTGAAGCAGGAGTACACGATCGTCATCGTCACCCACAACATGCAGCAGGCGGCGCGGGTCAGCGACCAGACCGCGTTCTTCAACCTGCGCGCCGTGGGCGAGCCGGGCGAGCTGGTGGAGATCGACGAGACCGGGCGGATCTTCTCCAACCCCAGCCAGAAGGCCACCGAGGACTACATCTCCGGTCGCTTCGGCTGAGCGGGTTGCACCCGGCGGGCCGGCCTCCCAGCGGGGGCCGGCCCGCGGTCGTTTCCGGGGTGGTCAGCTCTGCCAGTCGTCGGCGACGCTGGAGATGAACGCGCTGGATTCCTTCGGGGGCAGCGCGGCGGAGCAGACCCGCTCGAAGGCCGCCAGGTAGTCCGCGGTGTCGGCGGTCTTGTCCAGGAAGCGCGAGCCGGTCCGGTCGCCGACGTGCACCACCTGCGGGTCCGCGTCGTCGGGGAACGAGAACACCGAGATCCGCTCGCCCATCAGCGGGTGTCCGCCCAGCCCGAACGGCAGCACCTGGATGGTCACGTTGCGCCGGTACCCCATCAGCACGAGGTGCTCCAGCTGCTGGCGCATCACTGCGGGCCCGCCGATCGAGCGGCGCAATGCAGCTTCGTCCAGCACCGCCCACAGCTCGAGCGGTTCGTTGCCCAGCAGCCGCTGCTGCCGCGTCGCGGTGACGGTGAGCCGTTCCTGGCTCTCGGCGTCGGCGGGTTCGCGCAGTTCGCTGCCGAGCAGCGCGCCGTTGTAGTCCGCGGTCTGCAGCAGTTCCGGGATGGGGTCGGCGCCGAAGCAGCTGACCGCTTTGGCCGCGGTCTCCAGACCGAGGTGCGTTTCGAAGCCGGGGCGCTGCGCGGTCGTGGGGTACTGCTGCCACCACCCGCGCTCCTTCGAGCCCTGGGCGAGGTCGATCAGTTCGCCGGTCCGCTCGCCGGGGGCGCCGTAGAACTCGGCCATCAGCCGCACGTCCGAGGTGCGCACCGGCACTCGGCCCAGCTCGATCTGGCTGATCTTGCCCTGCGAGCAGTCCAGGTGCGCGGCGACCTCGCGGTGGGTGCGGCCGGCGGCTTCGCGCAACTTGCGCAGTTCGCTGCCGAGCCTGCGGCGGTGCACGGTCGGGCTGTTATGCACCCCGGACCTCCCGCGGCTCGGCGGCGGGGACGGAGTTCGGTACATCGCTGGTGCTCACGATCCCGACGATCGCACACGTCAGTTGATCGACCCGGTGCTGAGACCGAGTATTAATACGTCGGTTGCCGATTCGGCGCCGTTCCGGACGAATCCGTGATCCGCCGATCACCCGCCGCGACTGCGACTCGCGCGACAGCCGCCGCGCGCTGCACCCGCTCAAGTGAACGCCGCCCCGCGGAACGCGGGGCGGCGTCGGAGATGCACGGTCAGCTGGTGGTGGGCATGCTGCCGGTAACGGTGAACACCACCCGGCGCGCCACCGCGACCGCGTGGTCGGCGAACCGCTCGTAGAACCGGCCAAGCAGGGTCACGTCGACGGCCGCGGCAACGCCGTGCGACCAGTCCGAACCCATCATCACGCTGAACAGGTGCCGGTGCAGATCGTCCATGGCGTCGTCGGCGTTCTCCAGATCCCGGGCGGCATCGACGTCCTGGGAGCGGATCACCTGCGCCGCCCGCCCGGCCAGGTCGACCGCGACCCGGCCCATCTCGTCGAAGTACGGCTGCACCGGCTCCGGCAGCACCGGTTGCGGGTGCCTGCGCCGGGCCGCCTTCGCGACGTGCAGCGCGAGGTCGCCCATGCGCTCCATGTCCTCGGCGGCGTGGATGGTGGAGATCACCGTGCGCAGATCGCCCGCGACCGGTGCCTGCAGCGCCAGCAGGCCGAACGCCTGCTCCTCGGCACGCGCGCGCACGTCGTCGACCTGCACGTCTTCCTCGATGACCTGCTCGGCCAGGGTCAGGTCGGCCTCCAGCAGCGCACGCGTGGCGCGTTCCATCGCCGTTCCGACCATGGTGGACATCGAGGCGAGTTCCTCGGCGAGCTCGCCGAGCTGTTCCTGGTAAGCCTCACGCATGTCGGTCACCCTACTTCCGGCAAGAATCGGACAAGACGCACGACGGTGAACCGGTGGTGAACGAACATGATGCCGCCGTTCGTCCGGGCGCGCACCGCTCACCAGCGGTGTTCGGGTCGATGCGCTCGGTTCCGCCGCGGCGGCGGTGCCGCGGCCCGCGCTCCGCAGCCCGCCGTTCGTCCGTGGCCGATCCCGCCGCTACCAGCGTCGCACCCCGCTCCACCGCGGCCAACCACCGCCCGGCCCAGGTCCGGCTGGGAAGATCGACCGCCTACGCGATCAGCCCGATGCCGGTCACCACGCAGATGATCAGGACCGCGGCCACCGCGGCGACCTGCCAGGTGCGTTTGCTGCGGCGCTTGCGCTGCTCCTTCTTCCAGTCCATCCGGGAAGCGCCCGCGTCGCGGCCTTCGACGAAGTCGAACGGCATGTCGCGGCCGAGCTCGGGCTCCTTGCGCATCCCGAACAGCCAGGAGAGCTTCTTGCGGCGCTCGGCTTCCTCTTCGGCGATCTGGTCGTGCACGGCGGAGAACCTGGCCAGCGTCGCGTCGATCTGGCGGACCTCGTCGTCGTCGTCGTCCTCGACGAACTCGTCGTCGTCCTCGTCGAGGACCGGGGCGGCGACCATCGTTTCGTCGTTGTCCGGCTGCGGGACCGGGGCGACGGTGGTCTGCTCCGCCGGTCCGTCGGCGGGTTCTTCGGCGGGCACCGCCGGGTGCTGAGCGGTCGCCTCGGGATCTCCGGACGGAGCGGACGGGGCGGGCCGCCCGGGTCGGCCGGCGGGACGGCCGGGCGCGGCCGGTCGGCCCGAGCCGCTCTGGTCCGGCTTGCGCTGCGGCTTGGCGGGCTCGCCGGAGAGCGCCTGGGTGATCTTGGTCGATTGGTCGTTCGGCGCAGCGGGCGCGCTGGGCGCTGCGGACGGCGGTGGCGGCGTGGCCTGCGGCCGCTGCTCCTGCGGAGGCCGCTGCGCTGGTCCGGGAGCGGGGCGACCCGGCTGCGGCGGCGCGGGCGGCGGTGTGGCCGTCCGCGCTTCCGTTGCGTTCGGCTCGGCGGCTGCCGGAGTGCCGTTGCGCGGTTCCTGCGGGGGCTGCGGACGCGGTTGCTGCGCCGGACCGGGCTGCGGCGCAGCGGGCGGCATCTGGGCCGGCCGCGCCGGGGCTTGCGGCGCCGGTGGTGCCTGCGACGCGGGCTGGTTGCCGCGGGGCTCCGGATACCTGCCGGTTCCGGGCCGCGACGGTGCGGGCGGGCGCGCGTGCCCTGCGGGCGGACGCGACGGGGATTCCGGCGGCGGTGTCCAGTCCGCGCGCCGCTCCGACGGCGGACCGTTGCGGGACTGGCGGCTCCGCGCCGGTGCTTGCGGCGGCCCGGGGTGGCTGCCGTTCTGCTGCGGACCGGGCTGCTGCCCGTTCTGCCCGTGGTGCGGAGCGCCGAGCTGCTGCTGCCCGTTCTGCTGGTACCCGTCCGGCTGGGGGTCGTGCTGCGGAGATCCGTGTTGCGGAGCTCCTGGCTGCATCCCGTGCTGCGGCCCGGCCGACCGACGCGGCGGCGCCTCCGGCGGCTGTGCGCCGTTCTGCGGCGAACCGGCGGGCGCCTGCGAACCGTTCCGCGCGAACTCGCCGGACGGAGTCTCGGGCGGCCGCGAGCCGTTCCGGGATCCCGAAGGTTGCGAGGGTTGCACCGGAGGCGCGGAGCGTGACCGCCTACCGCCTCCGCTGTCCGACTGCTCCGGTTCGGCGGCCCTGCGGTGCGAGCCGGTGCCCGCACTGGGCGCCTTGCCGTGCTTGTTGAGCAGGTCGAGGACTCGCGTCCCGCCGGTTCCGTCGTCGCCTAACGCGCGGCGCCTGCGGCCGGCCTGCGGGCTGTCGCCCTCGTCTGCCGCCCCTGCTGGGTCGGGACTCTGGTGCCCATGCTGGCCGTGCCGGGGGTCCTGCGGCACCTGTGTTCCCTCCCCACCGTCGAGCTCGTCGGTGTCGTCGTTGGTGTTGGGCGTCAGCGGCCGACCCCCCGAAGCCGTATCGCCGAACGCTGCCGAGATAGTACGGCCGATCGCCCGAACTGACGATAGTGGGCGACAATTTCTTCACAATAAGTGCACGAAGCAACAGCTGCCCTAGGCCGAGCTCGCTAACTGTGATAGGTAGCTTGACCGGCGGAAATACGGTCCGTGCCGGATTCCTGGCCGTTCAGTGCCCGAGGGCGTGCGCGCCTGCGCCGGAGTGCTGGTCACTGCTGCGCCCGGCGATGTGCACCTCGTTCCCGGTGCGGTAGGCGACCGCGTTGCGGCCGGACTGCTTCGCCGCGTACAGCAGCGCGTCGGCGCCGATGAGCTGCTGTTCCGCGGTGTCCTCGGCGCATTCGTGGCCGGTGTCGGGAACGTGGGCCATGCCGATGCTGACGGTGACGCGCAGCCCGGGCGCCATCTGTGACCAAGGAAACCGCTCGATCCGGATGCGTGCCGCCTCACACACCGCGAGCGCGCGTGCGGCGTCGATGGTCGGCAGCACCAGCACGAACTCCTCGCCGCCGTAGCGGGCGCAGAACGCGCCCGAGGGCAGCGCCTCTTGCAGCAGCTCGACGACGCGCTGCAGCACGCGATCTCCGAGCAGGTGCCCGTAGGTGTCGTTGACCTGCTTGAACCAGTCCAGGTCGACCAGGCCGACGGCGAGCCCGCCGGTGCCGGTCACCGCGAGCAGGTCGGCCAGCCGCTCGTCCAGGTAGCGGCGGTTGTAGCTGGCGGTGAGGCTGTCCCGCAGGCTCTGCTCGCGGGCTTCGGCGTGCTCCTTGCGCAGCCGGTTGACCTCGTGCCGCAGCTGTTCCGGAACGCGCGGGGTGTCCTGGGTGGACAGCAGGTCGAGCGCGGAACGCAGGTGGTGGTAGGCCTGCCGCCACTGACCGCGCGAGGCCAGCAGCGCAGCGATGGACTCGTGCAGCTCCACCATGCCGCCCTCGCTGGCCAGGTCCTGGCGGGTGCGCCGCGGCCCGAACTCCGGCGGTGCGGCCGGGCACCACGCCCGCGCGACGTCTTCGCGCAGCGGATCGGGTCCGGCGAAACCGTCGCGCGGTCCGGTCATCGCTGTCACCTCCCGTCCGTGGTGTCGTCGGCTGCGGCGGGTGCCTTGAGGCGCCGGGACGCGGGCATCTTGTAATTCGCTCATCCGGCTTACCAGCCTTTGCTCCGAATTGGTGAGCGCTTCTCACGTCGTCGGGCTGTCTTGGTGTGTACCGGGCCGTGCGGGCCGGTGGAAGCGAAACGGCGCGGCCCCACCCGCACGGAGGAGCCGAGCAGTCTGTGTTTTCTGTCACGCCGATGCAAATCGGAGGTTTCCAGTCCGCGCATCACGACCCTGATCCGCTCGGGCACGGCGCGAAACCGTGCGTCGTTCCGTCCAGCAGCACGACGTGCTGCGAGCCGACTTGCCTGCCCGTGATCGTCCCGTCCCGGCGCACCGTCACCTCCACACCGACCACGAACACCTTTCCGCGCGGCGGCCCGGCGCCGTCCGGCGAGTAGCCGGGGTCCGGGCGCAGCGTGGACAGCGCCGGCTCGAGCTGCACGGTGAGCCCGTCGAGCTCGCAGACCTGGTCGCCGAACTCGGGGTGCTGGGTCCGATCGAAGAACTCCTGCTGCGCCGCGGATCCCTGCCGCGCGGCGGCGTTGTTCGCCGCGAAGTAATCCTGCACCTGCCGCTGCGGCGACGGCTCCTGCGGCGCCGCTGAGCATCCGGCCAGCGCGAGCGCCGCCGAGCACAGGGCGATCGTGCGCATTCCCGGCTCAGCCGCCGCTGTGGTCGATCTCAGCGCCCGCGGGGACGCAGCGGTCGTCCGGATCGTCGAGCCAGCCTTCCGGCAGCACCACCTTGCCCGCGGAGCCCTGCCGCCCGCGTGGGCCTTCCGCGTCGGCGGGGAACGGGACGTCCGGATCGAGATCGGCGAGCAGGTCGTCGAGTTCGGCCAGCGATCCGACGACGCCGGACCGATGTCGCAGGTCCGACCCGACGGGGAAGCCGCGCAGGTACTGCGCCATGTGTTTGCGCAGGTCCCGCATGCCCTTCTGCTCACCCATGTGCTCGCAGAGCAATTCGGCGTGCCTGCGCAGCACCCGGCGCACTTCGCCGAGGTTGGGCGGTTCCGGGGTGGGAAGACCGGCGAACGCGGCCTGCAGATCCCGGAACAACCACGGCCGACCGAGGCAGCCGCGGCCGACGACGACCCCGTCGCATCCGGTTTCGGACATCATCCGCAGTGCGTCGGCGGCGCTGAAGATGTCGCCGTTGCCGAGCACGGGGATGCTGCGGACGGTGTCCTTCAGATCGGCGATCGCCGACCAGTCGGCCTCCCCGGAGTAGCGCTGGGCGGCGGTTCGCCCGTGCAGGGCGACGGCCGCGGCTCCGTTCTCCTCGGCGAGGCGGCCTGCGTCGCGGTAGGTGATGTGCTCGTCGTCGATGCCGATCCGGAACTTCACCGTCACCGGGATCCCCGCCGGCTCGGCTGCGCGCACCGCGGCGGCCACGATGTCGGCGAACAGCCGCCTCTTGTACGGCAGCGCGGAGCCGCCGCCCTTGCGCGTCACCTTCGGGACGGGGCAGCCGAAGTTCATGTCCACGTGATCGGCGAGGTCCTCGTCCACGATCATCCGGACGGCTTCGCCCATGGTCTGCGGATCGACGCCGTAGAGCTGCATGGAACGCGGCCGCTCGGCCGCGTCGAACGTGATCATCTCCAGCGTCTTGGGGTGCCGTTCGACCAGCGCCCGGCTGGTGATCATCTCGCAGACGTACAGCCCCGCGCCGTACTCCCGGCACAACCTGCGGAACGCGACGTTGGTGATCCCCGCCATCGGCGCCAGCACCACCGGCGGATCGACCGGGTACGGGCCGATCCGCAACGGTGCGGCACCGGACGCGCTGGGCGCGGCGGGCAGGTCAAGAGCGGTCATCCCGCCCATTGTCCCCGACCCGACCCGATCACCGGCAGCAGCCGTACGTTCCCGGGCGACGACCTCCCGCCCGCGCCCCACAAGATCGCCGCGTGCTTGTAGGCTGACCCGGACGGGGCGTTAGCTCAACTGGCAGAGCAACGGACTTTTAATCCGTGGGTTCTGGGTTCGATCCCCAGGCGCCCCACGAGGCGGTGCATGCTGCTGGCCGCAGCTGCGGTTTCGCCGTTGCCCGTTGTGTTGGTCGCGGGGCCTAGCCCCCGCGGCCCCAAGGTGCGGTGGCCGATTTCCGTCGGCTCCGCACCGCTTTTTTGTTCCCGGACTGCTCTTTGGGTCAGCCTTCCGGTGCTAACAGCGTTGGCCGAGGTATTCGTGTTTCGGAAGCGTCAGGTCCACAACAAAACCCAGTTCACAGGGGTCGGGTTGGCGGTTTCCGAAGCCGGTTGCCTTTTCGGAACTGCTCCGCAGAGTCCACGAAAGTCAGCGCGGCAGGGTTCGCCCGGGAATCCACGAAACGGGTCACTAGCCGGTGATGCAGAACTCATTGCCGTCCGGATCGGTCAACACGGTCCACACCAGATTTAGACCCGGTGGGCGCTGTTCACCTTGGAGCGCGGCTCCCAAGTCGACCAAGCGCTGTACCGCGACGTCGCGGGATTCTCCGTGGATGTCGAAATGGACACGATTCTTGCCGATGTGTGGCTCGGGAACGCGCTGCAGGCCAAGGGTGACCGGCGATCCTCGGCGTCCGAGCAAGACGAACGAGCCGTGGTCCTCCAGCACGTCCATCTCCAGAGCTCGTGTCCAGAATTCGGCCAGTCGTTGTGGGTTTTCACAGTTGATAACGACGTTGTGGATGTCGAGCGTCATCGAGCCAGCGTGGCAGCGCTACGCCAGCTCGGCGACACTGTTACCCCGTCATCTGGAGCTGCAGCGGTTTTCGCCGCGGTCCGGGTCAGGTCGCGCTGCGGGCGACTCGGTCGAGCTGTGCGAGCGCGGCCGCCCACCCCGGACCGGCAGGGTCGATGAGCGCGAAGTGGTCGGCGCCCGGGACCCGGACGAGTTCGACATCGTCTCCGGCGGTCCGGGCCGCGGTGGCGTAAGCATCGCTGATCTCGGGGGCGACGTTGACGTCCGCATCGCCGTGCACGACGCCTTGGGGCACGCCGAGCGGGAGTCGCTGCGCCGGGGAGGTGACTGCGTACCGGTCGGGGTGCTGTTGCGGGGTGCCGCCGAGCAATTCGGCACTGGCATGGCTGCCTTGCTCGAGCTGTTCCGCCAACCGCAGGTCGGCGAGCCCAGCCAGGTCGACCACTCCGACCGGCCGCACGATCGGCTCCGCGCCGGGCGCCCCGGGTGGGAGTCCCGCACGGGCGGCCGTCCAAAGCGCCAGCTGGCCACCGGCGGAGTGGCCCACCGACACGAGACGCCCGAGGTCGAGGGGATAGCGCTCGGCGAGCAGGCTGAGGTGGTCGACGCCGGTGGCCACGTCCCGGAAGGTGGCGGGCCAGCCCCCACCGGCGCCCACTCGGCGGTACTCGAGGTTCCATGCCGCCCATCCGCGCCTGGCCAGATCGGCACACAGCTCGTCCATCAGGGCACGGGTGAAGTACGCCCGCCAATAGCCGCCGTGCAGCACGACCGCGACCGGATGGGGGCCGGAGCCCTCGGGCAGCCACAGATCGCCGACGTGGTCGTCCTCGGGCCCGTAGTGGTAGAGCACCGGGCCGGGCTCACCCTGTCCGCCTGTCACGCCGGATCCCTCCGTTTGCTTGCCGTGCCGGCCCTTCATGCGGCTCCTGCGTGCAGGAGCCAGCCGGTGTCGATGGCGACTCCGACATGTCCGCGAGTGTGCCCTGCCGGTGCGGTCAACAGGATCGGCGGAGGTCGTCGACAGGGGCGCCGATGCTGATCCGGAAACCGTAGCTGCACTGGAAGCGCGGGAGCACTGCCGCGCCGGAGCCCAGCTCGCCGAGCAGGTCGGTCAGGATCCGGTCCCGCTCGGAATCGTCATCCGCGCCCGTCGCGTTGAACCGGTCGAGCAGTCGCCAGCAGCGTCGCCGGTCCGCGGCCAGGTCGGGTTCGTCGAGGTACCACTCACCGCGCAGCATCCGGTCCTTTTGTTCGCCCATGCAATCGATCATGGCAGCGGCGGGTCAGGTCGCCGGGATGAGGTGTCTGCGCAGGAAGGCTGCTTGGTGGGCGACGGCCGGTTCGTGCCAGGACCGGCCGGACCACACGTCGAAGTGGTCGCACGGGTAGTGCCGGACCTCGGCGCCGCCGTTGAACGCGGCTTTTGCGGCGGCGTGCGGCGGGGCGCTGCGGTCGAGGTCGGCGATCTGCACCAGCCACGGGCAGCGCAGCTGCGCCGCGTGGCGGTTCGGGCGGTGCGCGGCGAGTTCCGGGCCGATGCCGGTGTCGGTCTCGTTGCGCCAGGTGGGGCCTGCGATCGACAGGTAGTCCTCGTAGCAACCGGGCAGCGAAAGCGCTGCCCGCTCACCGGGCTTGCCGACGACCGGCATAGTCGTCGGCGTCCCGCCGGTGAAAGCGGTGAGCCTGCTGCCGATCCCGGCCGCGAACGAGCGCAGCAGCGCGGTCGGCCGATGCGTGGCCAGCGCTTGCCTCCCGCCCGCGAGCCCGTCGACGAGCGGGGTCAGCGACACGACCGCCGCGACGTCGTCGCGCCCGGCCGCCGCGGTGATGACGTGTCCACCGGCCAGCGAGACGCCCCACAGCACCAGGCGCTGCGCGTGCACATCGGGCAGCTTCGCGGCCGCGCGCATCGCGGCCCGGTAGTCCGCGATCTGCCGCTGCACCGACACCGTTTGCCGAGGCGTCCCTGCGCTCGCGCCGAAGCCGCGGTAGTCGAACGCGAGGACGTCGAGCCCGGCCGCCGCCAATCCCTCGGCGAAGGGGCGTAGCCCGGAATCCTTGGTGCCGGCCAAACCGTGCGCCATGACCACGCACGGTCGGCCGTCGGCCGTGCTGCAGGAGTCGTCGGTGGCCGGGAAGTGCCAGGCGTGGCACTGGTCGCCGCCGGAGTCGAAGGTCAGCGGCCGGTACGGGGACGCCGCTTCTTCCAGGCGTTCGGTCATGCTCCGTCCCTTTCTCGGTCCGCGGCCGGTGTGCGTTCGATCAGCGCGGGATGCGGGTTCATCCGCCACCGGACGGCGCGGTCCCCGCCGCACGTGCGCGCCGCAGCCCTTCCGGCAGTTCCCGAGTGCGCAGGTCGTGCTCGTAGATGAAGTAGTCCACCTGCTGGGTGTGCCGCGCCGAGGGCACCATGTGCCCGATGAACCGGCGCTCATCGGCGGTGATCACCCGCTGCATCTCGGCGATCGGCGGCAACCGGTACAGCCCGGCCGCCCACGCCGCGAGCAGCCGCGCCTGGCACTCGACGAACGGGAACAGCGTCGGCACCGCCTGCGCGAACCCGGCGAACGCGAGGTCGTCGAAGCCGGGCTTGAACATCCGCTTGTAGAGCGGGAAGTGGTTGTCCGGGGCGCTGAGGAACTCTTCGTCGAAGAACGGGAAGGTGATGTTGTACCCGGTGGCGCAGACGATGACGTCGAACTGACCGCTGGAGCCGTCCTGGAAGTGCACGGTCCGCCCGTCGACGCGCGCCACGTCGCCGTTGGCCACCAGGTCGCCGGAGCCGAGGCGCACCGGCAGCTCCACGGACTGCGTCGGGTGCGCCTCGAACAGCTTGTGGTTCGGCGTCGGCAGCCCGTAGTCCTGCGGACGTCCCGCGGCGAGCGGCTGGAGCAGTTGGACCAGCTTGCGCTGCCACGACAGCGGCAGGTGCGGCGTGGTCCGGAAGTACTTGTCCGCCGGAGCGCCCGCGATGTACTTGGGCACCACCCACGCGCCGGAGCGGGTGGACAGCGTCACCTCGTTGCGCAACGTCTTCGAGGACAGCTCGACGGCGATGTCCGCGGCGCTGTTGCCGATGCCGACGACCAGGATCGACTTCCCGGTGAGCTCGAGCGGATCGTGCGGGTCCACGTAGGCGTGCGAGTGGATCCGCTCGCCGGTGAATTCCCCGTCGAACTGCGGGAAGCGCGGGTCCCAGTGGTGTCCGTTGGCGACCACGAGCAGGTCGAAGTGCCTGCGCTGCCCCCGCTGGGTGTCGAGCTCCCAGCCGCCTCCCGGAACTCGTCGCGCGTGCAAGACCTCGTTGCCGAACTCGATGCGGTCGGTGAGCCCGAACGCGGCGGCGTAGCCGTCCAGGTACTGCTTGATCTGCGTGTGGTGCGGGAAGTCCGGGAACTCCGCGGGAATCGGGAAGTCCCGGAAGGACAGCTGGTGCTTGGAAGTGTCGATGTGCAGTGACCGGTAGGCGCTGCTGCGCCCGTTCGGGTTCCCGAACGCCCAGTTGCCGCCGATGCGGTCGGACGATTCGAAGCAGCTGTAGCCCACCCCGTAGTCGCCGAGCATCTTGCCCGCGGTCAACCCGCTGATCCCTGCTCCGATGATCGCGGCGGTGGGGGCCATGAGCACTCCTCGCGGAGCGCTTCCGGCGATCCGCCGGTTCGCCCCTGGTCAACGCAGGTGGCCGGATCGTATGTTGGCAGCAGCCGAAAATCTTGTCCAGACAGGAGTCCAGATGGGTGCTGCGGACCGGACCGGCGAACGAGTGGCTTTGGTCGTCGGGGGCGCCTCGGGCATCGGGGCCGCCACGGCGCAGGCGCTGCGCGACGACGGCTGCCGGGTGATCACCGCCGATCTCGCCGCCGCGCAGCACACCCCGGACGTCGCGGTGGACGTCACCGACGAGGAATCGGTGCGCGCGCTGTTCGAGGACGTGGCCGAACACGAGAAGCGGCTGGACGTGGTGGTCAACAGCGTCGGCGTGAGCACGCTCGCGCTGATCACGGACCTGGCGGCGGAGGAATTCCGCCGGGTGCTCGACGTGTGCCTGAGCGGCGCGTTCCTGGTGATCAAGCACGCGGGCCGGAACATGTCGTCCGGCGGCTGCGTCGTGTCGCTGGCCTCGCTCAACGCGCGCCAGCCCGCCGAGGGCATGGCGGCCTACTGCTCGGCAAAGGCCGGTCTGGCGATGCTCACCGAGGTGGCCGCGCTGGAGCTGGCGGCACGCGGCATCCGGGTCAACGCGATCTCGCCGGGCCTGGTCGCGACACCGTTGACCGCTCCCGCCCTGGACGTTCCTGGTGTGCACGAGGACTACCTGGCGAACACGCCGCTCGGCCGATCCGGACGGCCGGAGGAGATCGCGGACGCTGCCGTGTTCATCAGCCGGAACGAATGGATGACCGGCGAGGTGATGGACCTCAACGGAGGCGCGCACCTGCGGCGCTACCCGGATCTGCTGGGACACGTGCGGCGGGAGTTCGGCTGAGCCGGCCCGCCACCGGCCGTCCGGTCAGCGTCCCCAGGCGGAGTCGACGGCGAACAGGTAGTTCCGGGTTCCGGTGGTGACTTCCGCGGTGCGCACCCAGGAACGCTTGTTCCAGGTGTACATCGCGTACCCGAGCCCGTGCAGGTGGTCGGTGAACTCGGCGGCGCTCGTGCGGTAGCGGGACAGGTGCCGGTCCTCGATCTCCAGCAGCAGCGTCGGGTGGTGGCGTTCGACGGTCGCCGCCGCGCCTTCGACGACGTTCGGCTCGAAACCTTCCACGTCCACCTTCATGAAGTCGACCCGCTCGACGCTCTGCTGCGCGCAGAACTCGTCGACCACGCGGATCGGGGTGCGCCAGGAGCGGGTCTTGGTGAACGTCGTGTCCGGCCTGGTCTGCCGCACGCCGTCGTTGACGTGCGCGTGCCCGTGGATCGGGGCGAATCCGAACTTCACCGGCAGCGCCATCTCCAGCGACCCGGGTTCGCTGCCCACCGCGGCGTCGGTGACGCGCACGTTTTGCAAGCCGCACGCGCGAACGCCCGTCCGCAGCACGCGCCGGGGCTTCGGCTGCGGCTCGAACGAGTACACCGCGCCCGCGGGCCCGGCCAGGCTCGCCAGCGTGAAGCTGTACATCCCGTAGGCGGCGCCGATGTCGAAGCAGACATCACCCGGGCGCACCAGCTCCGCCAGCCCCCGCAGTTCCGGCTCCGCCAGCGAAAGCGAAGCGGATCCGCGCAGCGCACCGGCGATCATCGCGAGCCGCCTGCCCGCGGGTCGCGCGGCCGGGCGGGCAGGAGCGTTCTCGGACATGGCGATCGACGATCCTTCACTGGTCGCTCGGGTGGGCGCGGCGCGATGCGCCGCGCCGTCGCCGAAGTCTAGCGAGCAGCGCGGGAGGCGTAGGTTGCCCTGGACGGATCAGGGGGGTTCCCCGCCCCTGGCTACACGCGACCCGCGCGCGCTCAGCTCGTGGCCTCAACGGGTGAAAGATCTCGAAAAATGCCCGAGAACGGCTTGCTGAAGTCACCATACATCGCATGGCAGCGAACGCCGACGAGATCGTGATCACCAAGGTTGCCCCGGATGACATCGAGACGGTCGAAGCGTCAATTGCTTTGGGCAACCGGTCCAAGAAGACGCTCGGAATGCTTCCGCACGCCGCCTACTATGGTTATGCGGAGAAAGGTGGTTTGCTGACCGCAGTCATCGGCGGAGCGATCGTCGGCTACGCGCTCTTCCAATTTCCGCGGAACGAAGTTTCGCTGACCCATCTCTGCGTCCACCCAGAGAATCGCCGCCGAGGTGTCGCGCAGTTGCTCGTGACCGAGATTAGCAGGCGACATTCGGACAAGCTCGGGGTTCGGGCGAAGTGTCGCGATGACTACGAGATGGATGATACTTGGCGATCGTTGGGATTCACGAAGCGCGCTTCCACGCTCGGGCGCGGTAAGGATGCAGCGGCGATGACGGTATGGTGGCGAGACCACGGGCATCCGGACCTGTTCACTCAGTACGATGAACTGAGCCCACTGGCGGTCGTGGCTGATGTGAATGTCTTGCTGGACCTGTTTATCCGGCCTGAGCATCCGCGTGCCGCTGACTCGCGAATGCTGCTTGCGGACCACCTGGTAGATCGTTTGGAGGTCGTCACGACCAGAGGGTTGGATCGCGATCTCGCCCGGCACCCATCCGATGATCAGGAAAATCTTCGCAAGGCGGCGGCGTCTTGTCCGCGCAAGGAAGGTCCACCGTGGGAAGCCGAGCAACTTTACGAACTTTTGTTATCCGACGTCGTTCGAGACAATCCCGGATTTCCCAAAAACGATCAGGACGTAGGAGACCTGTGGCAGCTCGCGGAAGCGGCCGTCTGCGGTGCTGGAGCCTTCGTCACTTGGGATGAGGCGTTGATCAGGCGGTTCGGTCCCATCGTGCGAGAGCGCACCGGTCTTCGGGTGATGTCTCCGGACCGCGTGATCACTCGTCTCGACGAGCTGGCGAACTTCATGGCCTACCAACCGGAAGCTCTGCACGACGGACGGTACACGACGGTGCAGGCGGCTTCGGACTCCGAAGATGAGCTGCTTGGCTTCTTGAACGCCGATAAAGGGGAACGCAAGAAAGAATTTCGAGACCACCTTCGGTGGCTGGCTCGATCACAGTTCCCGCACTGGATCATCCATGGCCCGGATCAGCGAGCGGTCGCGTGCTACGCGGGGTTCAAGGAGGGGTCTGTGTATCACGTTCCGCTGCTACGGATCGTGGATCACCCCATCGTCGACACCCTGGCGCGGCACCTCATCTGGGAGATTCGGCAAGCGGCGCGTAGGCAAGGGGCCAAAGTGGTGGATATCAGTGACGCTGCCCTACCTTCGCTTGTTGCACGTTTTGCCGAGTATGATGGATTGCGGCACATTGACGGTCATTGGTACGCGTGGATCGTTAACCGCTGTGGAACGAGCTTGGAAGTTACCGCGGAGATGAACGCCGCCCGTAATGTCGTCAAGGTGGGCAGCGGGGTGCCATTGCAACCCAACCTCGGTCGACATGCGGTCGCGGAGTTCGAACGTTCGCATTGGCCGGCAAAGGTCATCGACGGTGAGCTGCCGTGTTTCGCTGTCGCCATTCAGCCCAGGTGGAGTGCAGAATTGTTCGGTGAGCCACGCACGTTAACCCCGCGCGGTGATCAGCTTTCCCTGGGGGTGGACCATGTATATTATCGCAGCCCCAAAAACGGCTCGCTCGCTTACCCGGCTCGAATTCTGTGGTACATGAGCGAAAATATTAAGATGACCGGGAAGGCTCGGTTTATCGGTACATCGCTCCTATACGCGGTCAATGTTGGAGACGCTGCGGAGATGCATACTGCCCTGCGGAATTACGGTGTCTTCAGGGTGGCGGACGTGCAAGGGGCCGCCGATCAGGACGGGCGGGTGCAAGTCTTGCGGTTCTCGAACACGGAACTGTTCACAAATCCGGTATGGCGCGCGGATTATGACACCTTCGGTCCGGCGATGGGTGGTCCCAGGAACTTCCTCTCCCCGGTGCGGGTCAGCCCTGCTCTCTTCGCGGAGATCTACCGCCGTGGGGTTCCGGGCGAGGCTGACGACCACCCGTAAAGGTGATATCCGAGATACTTTCCCCAAGTCGCTTCGCACTGCTGTGCTAATAGTCTAGGATCTCATGCTATGAGTGCCCCCACGATTTCCCCGGTGGAACCCACGTCGCGTCCGTTGCTGCTTTCGTTGCGGCCGCGGTTCGCCGAAGCGATACTGACCGGCTCCAAAACCGTCGAGCTGCGTCGTACCCGGGTCGCTGCCCCGATTGGCACCGAGCTAGTGCTTTACGCCAGTTCGCCGGTCATGTCCGTCGTGGGCGTTGCGACGCTGTTGGGCCGGGAATCCGGCACCCCCGATTCGATTTGGCGTAAGCACAAGCAGCACGCAGGCGTACGACGCCGGGAATACGACGAGTACTTCGCAGGGAGCGGCTTGGCCACTGCGCTGTCCATCGGCAAGGCTCAGGCGTTGGCGATTCCGTACACGTTGGCTTGGCTCCGTGACGAAGCCGCTTTCCAGCCACCGCAGAGCTACCGTTACCTGACCTCCGCGGACCCGATATCGCTGCGGAGGCTGGCCGAAATGGAGCCGAACCAAGCTGTGCCCGCGTAAGGGCGCAGGCCGGGGTGCATGTGTAGCTTCAGCCCTCTTCTCTGCTATTTCCGTTCACCGGCGGGCTCGGGACGCACGGCGGTTCTTCGGCGTCGGCCGGGTCGAGTGCGTTGAGCACGTACTGCTCGGCGCGGCGGTCGAACGAGATGCCCAAGTGGTCGGTGGCGTTGATCTCGCAACCGTCCTGCAGCAGGACGTTCGTGACGTTCGGGCCGTCGAGGAAGGCCGAGGTGTACGGGGTCACGATCTCGTCGTAGCGGGTTGCGACGACGGTGTAGTCGACACCGGGAACGGTGTCGCCGCCGGCGTTCAAGTCGGCCAGGAACGCGGAGTCGTGCATCTGGTCCCGCACCGAGTCACCGAGTCCGGCCTGCAGCAGTTCCGGCACGCCGGGCAGGTGCGCGAGCCCGTCCACGTCGGTGCCGTGGTTGGACGGCGCGAGACCCACCAAGTGCCGGACCTTGTCCGCGCCGCCGAGTTCCTTCAGGTAGTAGCGCGGCATCATGCCGCCCTGCGAGTGCCCGACGATGTCGACCTGATCGCTGCCGGTGGCGGCGCGGACCTCGTCGACGAACCCGGACAGTTCAGCGGCCGACTGCGGCACCGGCGCGGTGCCCCCGGTGGGGAAGGCGCCGGGCAGCCCGACGCCGAGTCCGGTGTCCTGCCCGTAGTTGAACGCGAAGACGCAGTAGCCCTCGTTGGCCAGCCGCGGTGCCAGCGAGAACCCGTTGTAGGTCATGTTCTCGACGGTGCCGTGCACCAGGACCACCGGCCGGGGGTGTTCCGCGGAGGGTTTGCAGGTGAAGTCGTTGGCACCGGCGGGATCGGACCCGGGCCGGGCGGTCGCGTTGGCCAGCGCGGCCACCCCGGAGTTGACCACCGGGAGTTCGTCGGCCGCCGGATCGGCAGCCGCTGGTTGGACGGCTGCCGGGATCGACGTGCCCGCGGTGGCCAGCGCCATCGCCGCCACCGCGGTCCCGAGGCTGCCGATCTTTCGCGGGCGAGTCAGGTTCGGCATTGAACCCACACCTCCTGAGCAACATCGCACAGATCAATGGATCAACCGATTCCGCGATTCGGCGGAGACGGTTTGGTGACTCAGGTCACTTGATCTGCCGAGTTCGGTGCGGGTGCGGGCTCAGCCCGAGTCGCCCAGCAGGCGGCGCAGTTCGTCCAGGTCCGTGACGATCACCTGCCGGTAGCGCCGCAGCACGATGCCCTGCTTCTCCAAGCCGTGCAGCACCTTCTCCACCGTGCGGCGCCGAACTCCGGACAGCGAAGCCAGATCGTCGTGGCTCAGCGGGGTGCCGAGCCGGTGGCTGCCGTCCCGGTCCAGGACTCCGTAGGTCTGCATGACCTCCAGCAGCACGCGCTGCACCCGGTCCGGCGCGCTGTGCTGCGCGTTGTCCACCCGGCGCCGGTTGGCCCAGCGCAGCCGCTCGTTGACCATCCTGGTGAGTTCGAAGGAAGCGTCCGCGTGCCGGTGCAGGAAGTCGTTGAAGTCCGCGGACTTGACCAGCTTCGTGCGTGCGCGCGTGCCCGCGGTGACCATCGCCGAGCGGGGGCGCTGCTCCATCGCGGCCATCTCGCCGACCAGGTCGCCGCCGAACCGCACGCCGAGCAGCGCGAACCCGCCGGCCGCCGAGACCGCCTGCACCTTCGCCGAACCGTGCAGCAGCAGGACGACGTGGGTGCTCTCGTCGCCCTGGCGCAGGATCGTCTCGCCCGCCTCGAAGATCTTCACCGTGCCCAGCCCGAGCAGCGCGTCCCGGGTCGGCGGGCGCAACCGCGCGAGCAGGCTGGCGTCCGGCCACTCGATGGCATCGGAGTTCGTTCGTTCGGCGATGACCCGATCCTCCCCAGCAGGCGGTGCCGCAACCGGCTCATGCTGTCGCCGGTTGATCGCTCTCGGTAACCGCTGACCGGGTGATCTTCGTCAGCGCAGGCGGAGCTCCGCGCGGTGGGTCGCTCGGCGGGCGCCGATGCTGCGCCCCTCCGATCAGCGGGGAATTTCCACGGCGAGATCCACTGAGTTGAGTGATCATGGTGCGGGAGGCGCAGGGCACCAGCCGGGGAGGTCGGACATGACCGAGGTCAACACGAGGACCAGAGCGAGGTTCGAGGCCGCATGGGCGCAGCGCGCCTCCGCGGACGTATTAGCGCTGCTGCTGACCGAACTGTTCTCCCCGTCGCTGATCGTGCTGGTGCTGCCGCTGGCAGTGGCCTGGAGCGCGACGCACGAGCCGTGGGCGACCCTGGGCTGGGGCCTGTTCGTGTCGCTGACCAGCAGCGTGCTGCCGATGTCGGGGATCGTCGCCGGCTCCCGGCTCGGCTGGTGGGACGGGCACCACGTGCGCAACCGGGAAGGCAGGCTGATCCCGTTCGCGCTGCTGATCGTGCTGAGCTCGCTCGGCCTCGGAGTGCTGCTGCGGACGGGCGCACCGCACCTGATGGTCGCGCTGGACGTCGCGATGCTCACCGCGCTGCTGGCGATCGCGCTGATCACGGTGTGGTGGAAGGTTTCGGTGCACACCGCGGTCGCAGCCGGTGCGGTGGCGATCCTGGCGGTCGTCTACTCCGGCTGGTTGCTGGTGCTGTGGCTGCTGGTGGTGGCCATCGGGTGGTCGCGGGTGCGGCTGGGCGAGCACACCGCGGCTCAGGTCGTGGTCGGTGCCCTGATGGGGATCGTCGCAGGCGGGGCGGGTTACCTGCTGGCGGTTTGAGCTGGTCAGATCGGGACTTCGGCGTAGCGGACCGCGCCGAGTTCGGCCTGTGCGGACCCGTTGGTGGCCTGCGCGAGCCACACCTCGAACGCTTCGACCTCGTCCACCGGCACGTGCAGCTCGAACCGCACCCGCGCCGCGTAGTCCACATCGGACACCGTGAATCCGGCCGCCCGCAGGTCGTTGTCCAGCCTTCCCGCCGCGGCGTGGTCAACAGTGGTGAAGACCACGCGCACCGGCCGCAGCTCGACCAGGCCCACCTGCTCCAGTGCCGCCGACACCGCTGAGCCGTAGGCGCGGACCAGCCCGCCCGCGCCGAGCAGCACTCCGCCGAAGTAGCGCGACACCACGGCGATCACGCCGGTGATCTCGTTGCGCCGCAACACTTCCAGCATCGGCGCACCCGCGGTGCCGGCCGGCTCGCCGTCGTCGTTGGACCGCTGGGTGCGGCCGTGGTCGAGCACCTGCGCCGAGCAGTGGTGCCGCGCCTCGTGGTGCAGCTTGCGCTGCTCGGCGACGAAGTCCTTGGCCTGCTGCTCGGTCTCCACCCGGGCGAGCACGCAGCGGAATCGGGAGCGCTTGATCACCAGCTCGTGCTCGCCGTCGGCGCGAATTCGGCGCATCGGCTCCCCTTCCCGATCGCAACGCTTCTACCTGCGACGATGGTGAGGTCAGTCACCTGAACAAGCCCGATTCGCCCGGCAGCGGGGGCGTCGCGGGGTCGCTACCGCAGGTCATCCCGTTCATCCTGGCGTCACCCGGACGCGATTTTCCGTTCCGCCTCACGGGGACGTAACGTCCTCGGTCATGGAGCAGTCATCGAGTCCGCTGGAGCCTGGCACCAGGGTGCGTGCCTCGTTCGGCCGGTTCCGCGATCAGGTCGGCACGGTGGTGGAGACCGCGTCAGGGCTTCCCGACGTCTTCGACGGCCCAGTGCTGTGGGTCCGGTTCGACGGCGAGGAGGAGCCGGGGCTGGTGGCGGGCCGGTTCCTCGAACCAGCCGCCGCCTGAGCGCCGGGACCGAGGGTGCGCGGCGGTGCGCCGCCGCGGGCACTGCTGCCATGCACGACGGAACCTCCTCACGGCGGTCCCGCGGCAGGACCGCCGCGCGGGCTCCGCTCAGCCCCAGACGTCCTGGGCGACCTGCACGACCAGCCGCAGCTTCGCGACCTCCTGCTCGTAGCTGAGCGCGTTGCCTTCCTTGGTGGAGGCGAAGCCGCACTGCGGTGACAGGCACAGCTGGTCCAGGTCGACGTAGCGGGACGCCTCTTCGATCCGGCGCTTGAGCTCGTCGGCCGACTCCAGCTCACCGCTTTTCGTGGTGACCAGCCCGAGCACCACCTGCTTGCCCTTCGGCACGAACCGCAGCGGGGCGAATCCGCCGGAGCGGGCGTCGTCGAACTCCAGGAAGAACCCGTCCACGTCGAGCTGGTTGAACAGCGACTCGGCCACGAACTCGTAGCCGCCCTCGGCCACCCAGGACGAGCGGTAGTTGCCGCGGCACATGTGCGTGGTCACCGACATCGACTTCGGGCGCTCGGCCAGCGAAGCGTTGATCAGCTCGATGGTCCGCAGGTGCTCGTGCTCGGCGTCGTCGCCGCGCGCGGCCAGTTGCTCGCGCTGCTTGGGGTCGTTGAGGTAGGCGAGGCTGGTGTCGTCCAGCTGCAGGTAGTGGCAGCCCATCCCGGCCAGCGCGTGCACCTCGGCGCGGTAGGCCGCGGCGAGGTCCGCGCGGAACTCGGCCAGGTCCGGGTACACCTCCGGATCGATCGCCGCCCGGCCGCCGCGGTACTGCACCATCCCCGGCGACGGGATGGTCAGCTTCGGCGTGGTCCTGGTCGTGCGGTCGGCCAGCGCGGTGAAGGCGTCGCCGAAGATCGGCTCGTCCAGCCCGAGCTTGCCGTCCACCCGCATCTCCGGGGTGGCGAACTCGATGTCGCCCGCGGCGTTGTGGAACTGCACGGTCAGCGACGAGTCCTGCACCTGGGAGATCCCGCGCAGCTGGTACAGGAAGTCCATGTGCCAGGAGCTGCGGCGGAACTCGCCGTCGGTGGCGCTGGACAGGCCCACCTCTTCCTGCATCGCGACCACGTCGGTGACCGCTTCGTCCTCGGCCTGCCGCAGCCCGGCGGTGTCCAGGCGACCGGCCGCGAACTCGTCGCGGGCCTCCAGCAAGCGGGGCGGGCGGAGCAGGCTGCCGACGTGGTCGGCGCGGAACGGCGGTGCGACGCGAGGGGTCATGGCCCGGCAAGATACTGCCCGCCGCGAGGCCGTGCGGAGCCCGCTTGCCACTGGGCGGATGATCCCAGCGCAACCGGCCCGCAGGGAGGCATTCGTCACCATATGTGAGTAACGACAACCGGGATACTCCGGACGGGTGGCTAAAATATCGCCACGGCAGACCAGCTTCGCGGGACGGATGGAGACCATGCGCGTTCTCGTCATCGGCGCCGGGATCGGTGGCCTCGCCGCGGCCAAAGGACTGCTCGAGGCCGGTCACGACGTGGAGGTCTTCGAGCACGCGGAGGCGCTGCGGGACGGCGGCGCGGCGGTGACGGTGTGGAGCAACGGAACCGCGGCGCTCGGCCAGCTCGGTGTGTCGCTGGCCGACGTGGGCAGGCCGCTGCACAGCCTCCGCTCGATCACCGATTCCGGGCGGCTGCTGTGGGAAGCCGACCTCGCCGACGTCACCGAACGCCTCGGCTCCCCCACCATCGAAACCCCGCGCAGGCTGCTCACCGGCAAGCTCGCGGCCGCGCTGCCCACGCACGTGCTGCACTTCGGCCGCCGCTGCACCGGCGTCGCGGAGACCGCGGACCGGGTCGTCGCGCGCTTCGCCGACGGCACCAGCGCCGAAGGAGACGTGCTGATCGGCGCGGACGGGCAGCGCTCGGTGGTGCGCAACCAGGTGCTCGGCGGGCGGCCCGCGCGGATGACCGGCTGGGCGAGCTGGCAAGGACTCACCCGCAGCGACCTGCCCATGGCGCAGGGGAACCAGACCGTGAACATCGCGGGGCGGGTCGCGCACTGCGGATTCATCCCGGCAGGCGGCGGCCTGCTGCACTGGTGGTTCGACCTGCCGTGGCAGGACGGCGAGCCGATCGGATCGGTCCGCGAGCTGCGCCGGGCGTTCGCCGGCTGGCCGGATCCGGTTTGGCCGCTGCTGGAGGAGATCGGCCCGGAGGACGTGGGCTTCTTCCCGCACATCCGGCACAAGGTTCCGCGGATCTGGGGCGGGCCGCGCACCACGCTGATCGGTGACGCCGTGCACGCGATGCCGCCCGCGGTGGCGCAGGCGGCGAACCAGACGCTGGAGGACGCCTGGCTGCTGTCGCACCTGCTCGGGGCCGTCGAGCGGCATCCGGAGGAGGCGCTGCGCAGCTACGAGTGCGAACGCAGGTCACGCGTGCTGAAGGTGTCGCGCACCGCCGCGCTCACCTCGGCGCAGCGCAGCACGCCGCTGCAGCGGCTCGGCCGGATGCCGAAGTCGATCGCCACCCGAAGCCAGGTCGCGTCGCTGCGCTCCGGCAGCACCGTCCTGCGCCCCCTGCCCGCCACCTGAAGCCGGAACACGCCCGCACTCCGAATCGGTGCTGCGCCCGGAGCCCGGCCGCGAAAAGGCCCGCCCGGCGGGTGCCGAGCGGGCCTTGGCGTCGCTTCGATCAGCGATGAGTGGTGTCGATCACGCGCCGAAGACGTCCGGGTCCGGGCCGACGCGCTTGCCGGTCTCCAGCCCTGCCAGCACCGTCATGTCGTCGTCGGCGAGCTCGAAGTCGAAGACCTCGATGTTCTGCCGGATCCGCGCGGGCGTCGCCGACTTCGGGATCGCGACGTTGCCCAGCTGCACGTGCCAGCGCAGCACGATCTGCGCAGCGGACTTGCCGTACTTCTCGGCGAGCGAGACCAGCGTGGAGTCCTCCAGCAGGCCCTTGCCCTGCCCGATCGGGCTCCACGCCTCGGTGACGATGCCGTGCTCGCGGTGGAACGCGCGCAGGTCGCTCTGCTGCAGGTTCGGGTGCAGCTCGATCTGGTTCAGCGCGGGCGTGATCTCGGTTTCCTCGAACAGCCGGCGCAGGTGCGGGATCTGGAAGTTGGACACGCCGATGGACTTGACCCGGCCGTCGGCGTGCAGCTTCTCGAACGCCTTCCAGGTCTCGACGTACTTGTCCTGACCTGCGGCGGGCCAGTGGATCAAGTACAGGTCCACGTAGTCGAGGCCGAGCTTGGTGATGCTCTCGTCGAACGCCTTCAGCGTCTCGTCGTAGCCCTGCCGGTCGTTCCACAGCTTGGTGGTGACGAACAGGTCCGAGCGCCGGACCCCCGATTCGGCGATCGCCTTGCCGACCCCTTCTTCGTTGCCGTACGCGGCAGCGGTGTCAATGCTGCGGTACCCGGCCTCGATCGCCGCCTGCACCGGCTCGATCACCTCGTCCGGCGGCACCTGGAAAACGCCGAAGCCGATCTGCGGGATCTCTGCGCCGGTGTTGAGCGTGAGGTTCGGAACCTGGGTCATCTACTCGTACCTTTCGGGTCGAACGTTGTCGTGGCCCGCACCGTCGGCGCGTCGTGCGGGGGAGCCGCCCCGTGCAACCAGCTGCGCGGGGCGCGGATTCCCGCCGGGGCGCGTTCCATCACAGCACGCCGCCGGACGGCGAGCTATCCGCACCTGCCGGTCCCGCGCCGAGCTCAGCTCGCGTGCGGCGCCTCGGCCTGCGCGGCGGAACCCTGCTGCTCCGCGCGGTGCGAGGCGACGAGTTCGCCCGCCTTCGGTCCGCGGTCCAGCCAGCCCGACAGCCCAGCGAACCCGAGCCCGACCAGGGCCAGCAGCGCACCCACCCAGCTCGGCGCGGTCAGCCCGAAGCCGCCCGCGATGACCAGCCCGCCGAGGTAGGCACCCAGCGAGTTGGCGATGTTGAACGTGGACTGGATGCTGGCCGAGCCCAGCGCCGGGGCCTCCTTGGCCTTGTCCAGGATCCGCGCCTGGATGCTGGGGATCGCGGCGAATCCGGCCAGCCCGACCAGGAACACGTTGATCGCGGCCAGCGTCATGCTGTGCGCGGTGAACAGGAACCCGGTCAGCGCCAGCGCCAGCGCGGCGAGGAACGCGTAGAGCGTGCGCATCGGCGCCCGGTCCGCCAGCCGCCCGCCGATCATGGTGCCGACGGTCATGCCGACGCCGAACAGCGCCAGCAGCGCGGTCGCCATCGCCGGGGTGTAGCCGGTGACGTCGGTCAGCAGCGGCTTGATGTAGCTGTAGAACGAGAACGTCGCGGCGAAGCCGAACACCACCACCGCGAACGCCAGCCACACCTGCGGGCGCTTGAACGCGACGAGCTCGCCGCGCAGGCTCACGTCGGTCGGCTTCGGCTGTTGCGGCACCAGCGCGGCCACGGCGGCCAGCGCCACCACGCCGATCACCGCCACCACGCCGAACGTGAAGCGCCACCCGAAGTTCTGGCCGAGCAGCGTGCCCAGCGGGACACCGACGATGTTGGCCACGGTGAGCCCGATGAACATCATCGAGATGGCTTGCGCGCGCTTGTCGCGGGCCACGAGTCCCGCGGCCACGACGGCGCCCACGCCGAAGAAGGTGCCGTGCGGCAGTCCGGCGACGAACCGCGCCGCCAGCAGCGTGCCGTGCGTCGGGGCTAGCGCCGAGGCCAGGTTCCCCAGCGTGAACAGCCCCATCATGCTGATCAGGATGGTCTTGCGCCGGACGCGCATCCCGGCGGCGGTCAGCAGCGGTGCGCCGACGACGACGCCCAGCGCGTACAGCGAGATGTAGCCGCTGGCGTCGGACAGCGACACGTGGAAGTTCGAGGCCACTTCGGGCAGCAGCCCCATCATCACGAACTCGGTGGTGCCGATGCCGAATGCGGCGATGGCCAGAGCCAGCAGGGCAATGGGCAAGGCGGTCTCCTGTGCGAGCGTGCCGGACCAGGGTCAATGCCGCGACCGAACCGATTCGACAGCGGCACGTGCAGGCGCCGCCGGCTTTTCCGGCGGTGCGTGCTCAATGGATTCAGGAAGACCGGCCGACGCTGGCCGCTCCCGACGCGCACAACACTAGCCAGTGCGACTGATGTTCCCGAGGAGGATATGAAGCGGGCCACTGCGGCACCCGAGCCTTCTCACCCGTTCGGCGGCGTCGTCCGGTGCGTCGTGCGCCCCTGCCCCTGCGTTACCGGTTGCGAAACGATTTGTGCGAGGTCGGACGCTCGCCGCGAAGCCGTTGTGCACAGCGCCCACCGTGATCACGGCCGAGTTCGCGGGCGCTGAGCCCCGGATCATTCGGAGCCGGCTCTGCGCCCGACGTGCGCCTCTTCCTCCAACCGCCGCGCCATGTGCGGGTAGTGCAGCTCGAACGCCGGCCGGATCGAGCGGATGCGGGGCAGTTCGGTGAAGTTGTGCCGCGGCGGCGGGGACGAAGTGGCCCACTCCAGCGAGTTGCCGTGCCCCCAGGGGTCGTCCACGGTCACCGGGGTGCCGAACCGGGCGCTGACGAACACGTTCCACAGGAACGGCAGCATCGAAGCGCCCAGGATGAACGCCCCGACCGTCGAGGCCACGTTCATCCCGGTGAACCCGTCCGATGGCAGGTAGTCCGCGTAGCGGCGCGGCATCCCGGCGTTGCCGAGCCAGTGCTGCACCAGGAACGTGGTGTGGAAGCCGATGAAGGTGAGCCAGAAGTGCAGCTTGCCCAGCCGCTCGTCCATCATCCGGCCGGTCATCTTCGGGAACCAGAAGTACATCCCGGCGAACACCGCGAAGACGATCGTGCCGAACAGCACGTAGTGGAAGTGCGCCACCACGAAGTACGTGTCGTGCACGTGGAAGTCCACGCCCGGCTCGGCCAGCAGCACCCCCGTCAGCCCGCCGAGCAGGAACGTGACCAGAAAGCCGACCGAGAACAGCATCGGCGTCTCGAAGGTGATGTGCCCACGCCACATGGTGCCGATCCAGTTGAAGAACTTCACCCCCGTCGGCACCGCGATCAGGAACGTGGTGAACGAGAAGAACGGAAGCAGCACCGCGCCGGTGGCGAACATGTGGTGCGCCCAGACCACCGCCGAGAGCCCGCCGATCAGCAGCGTCGCGAAGACCAGGCCGGTGTAGCCGAACAGCGGTTTGCGGCTGAACACCGGGATGATCTCGGTGATGATGCCGAAGAACGGCAGCGCCACGATGTAGACCTCGGGGTGCCCGAAGAACCAGAACAGGTGCTGCCAGAGGATCACCCCGCCGTTGGCCGGGTCGAACACGTGCGCTCCGAGGTGCCGGTCGGCCAGCAGCCCCATCAGCGCCGCGGTCAGGATCGGGAAGGCGATCAGGATCAGGATGCTGGTCACCAGGATGTTCCAGGTGAAGATCGGCATCCGCCACATCGTCATGCCGGGTGCGCGCATGCACACGATCGTCGTGATCATGTTGACCCCGCCGAGAATGGTGCCGAGCCCGCTGACCACCAGCCCGGTGATCCAGATGTCGCCGCCGAACCCGGCGCTGAACATCGACCGGGACAGCGGCGTGTACCCGGTCCAGCCGAAGTCGGCCGCGCCACCGGGGAAGACGAACCCGCTGAGCACCATCAGCCCGCCGAACAGGAACAACCAGTAGGACAGCGCGTTGAGCCGCGGGAACGCCACGTCCGGCGCACCGATCTGCAGCGGCAGGATCACGTTGGCGAACCCGAACACGATCGGCGTCGCGAACAGCAGCAGCATGATCGTGCCGTGCATGGTGAACAGCTGGTTGTACTGCTCGGTGGACAGGAACTGCAGGCCCGGCTGCGCCAGCTCGCCGCGGATCAGCAGCGCCATCAGGCCACCCGCGACGAAATATCCGAAGGCCGTGGCGAGGTAGAGCTTGCCGATCACCTTCGGGTCCGTGCTGTGCGCCCAGGAAACGACCTTGGAACTCTTCGACGGCCGGGGCGTGGTGGAAGCGCGGGTCGGTTCCGGGACGGGTCGTTGCACGGTGGCCATGCCAGCTCCTGCGGCTCGGCGACGTGTTGTCCGCTGCTCGGGCGGTTCGGCCAGTCTTGACCCGGTCGTGGGCGCCTGCAATCCGGTGCGGCGCTTGATCCGTGAGCGGTGGAAGGCTGCTGCTCGCCAGGGCGTTGCCCAGGTACGGCATCACGGCTGACATCGGAGGGAACCATGGCGCTCACGCTCGGCGGCGGCCCGCTGACCACCCGGCCGCCGGAGACGGTGAACTACCGCATCGACGGCCCGCCGCACCGGTTGTTCTGGCACGACTTCCCGCGCCGCGTGCGGGCGCTGTTCGGCGGGCAGGTGGTCCTCGACAGCACCGGCGCGAAGCTGCTGCACGAGAGCAACCTGCTCCCGCAGCTCTACGTCCCGGAGCGGGACCTGCGCACGGACCTGCTCGAACCCACCGCGCACAGCACGCACTGCCCGTTCAAGGGCGACGCCGCCTACCTCTCCGTGCGGGTCGGTGATCGCATCGCGGAGAACGCGGTGTGGACCTACCCGCAGCCCACCGAGGACGCGACCTGGCTGGACGGCTACGCCGCCGTCTACTGGGCTGCGATGGACGCCTGGTTCGACGAGGACGAAGAGGTCTTCGGCCACATCCGCGACCCGTACCACCGGGTCGACGTGCGCAGCACCGGACGGCACGTGCGGGTGCTGGCCGGGGATGTCGTGGTGGCCGAGAGCAGGCGCGCGAAGCTGCTGTCCGAGACCGGTCTGCCGAACCGCTACTACCTGCCGCCCGAGGACGTGCGCACCGACCTGTTCGGGCCGAGCGCGACGCACACGGTGTGCCCGTACAAGGGCACCGCGTCCTACCGCTCGCTGCACACGGATGACCGGCTCATCCCGGACGCGGCCTGGTCCTACCCGGAACCGTTGGACGGTGCCCGCGCGATCGCCGGGTACCTGTGCCTGCACGCGGACGGGTTGACCACCGAAGTCGACGGCGTGCCGCTGGCCGGGTAGCTCGCCGGAGTTCGGGTAACTCACCGGGACTCGGGTAGCTCGCCGGAACCCCAGTGGCTCGCCAGCACCGGGTAGCTCACTGGGTCTGGGTGGCTCCCCGGAACCCGGGTAGCTCGCCGGAATCCGGGCAGCGCGCCGTGTTCCGGCGGCTCAGCCTTCCAGCGCGGCCAGTGCCATGCGGTGCAGCAGCGCGCCCATCGCGGCGGTGTCCAGGTGCGCGCTGTACGGCGTCGAGTTGATCAGCCCGAGCACCGCGTGCGCGGCCGCCCGCGCCGTCGGCACGTCCAGGTCCGGCCGCGCCCGGCGCAGCACCTCCACCCAGACCTCCACGTACGAGCGCTGCACCTCGCGCACCCGGTGGTGATCGGTTTCCGCGAGGCTGTCCAGGTCGCGCATGTGCACGCTGATCAGCGCGGGGTTGGTGAGGGCGAACTCGACGTGCCAGCGCACCAGCTCCTCCAGCGCCGCCCGCGGTTCGCCGGTCGTGTCCGCGCGGCTGCGGCCGCCGTCGAGCAGCCGGTCGCTGATGCCGGTGAGCATCTCCGCGAGCATCGCGTCCTTGCTGCGGAAGTGCCGGTACAGCGCGGGACCGGAGATGCCGACGGCCCGGCCGATGTCGTCGATGCCCACGCCGTGGAAGCCGTAGCGGGCGAATAGCTCCGCCGCAGCGTCGAGCAGTTGCTCGCGGCGGGTCGGACGTGCGGTGCCGGTCATCGGAACCGATACTAGACGCATCGGTTAGCGCTCGTTAACATCGGCCATGTTAACGATGACTAACCGATCCCCATCGGCACCGCGCGAGCGGAAGGTTCGCCCGTGGACGCACCCATTCTGAGCAGCGCACTCGACCCGGCCGCCGAACCCGCCGCGCGGTTCGCCGCCGAGCACGAGGCGCTGGTCGACGACCTCAACGCCGAGCTCGCCCGCGCCCGGCTCGGCGGTCCGGAGAAGTCCCGCGCCCGGCACACCGAGCGCGGCAAGCTGCTGCCGCGCGACCGGGTGGACGCGCTGCTGGACCGGGGCTCGCCGTTCCTGGAGCTCGCGCCGATGGCCGCGCACGGCCTCTACGACGACGAAGCGCCCTCGGCCGGGATCATCACCGGCATCGGACGGGTCTCCGGGCGCGAGTGCGTGATCGTCGCCAACGACGCCACCGTCAAGGGCGGCACCTACTACCCGATGACGGTCAAGAAGCACCTGCGCGCGCAAGAGGTCGCGCTGCACAACAACCTGCCGTGCCTGTACCTGGTGGACTCCGGCGGCGCGTTCCTGCCGCGGCAGGACGAGGTTTTCCCGGACCGCGAGCACTTCGGGCGGATCTTCTTCAACCAGGCCACGATGTCGGCCCGCGGCATCCCGCAGATCGCCGCGGTGCTCGGCTCCTGCACCGCCGGTGGCGCCTACGTCCCCGCGATGAGCGATGAGGCGGTGATCGTGCGCGCGCAGGGCACGATCTTCCTTGGCGGTCCGCCGCTGGTGAAGGCCGCAACCGGCGCGGAGGTCACCGCCGAGGAGCTCGGCGGCGGTGAGCTGCATTCGCGCACTTCCGGGGTGACCGACCACCTCGCGGCCGACGACGCCGACGCGCTGCGCATCGTGCGCTCCATCGTCAGCACGCTCGGCCCGCGCGAGCCGCGGCCGTGGGACGTCCTGCCGATCGAGGAACCCGTCGTGCCACCGGAAGATCTGTACGCGGCGGTGCCCACCGACAGCAGAACTCCTTACGACGTGCACGAGGTCATCGCGCGGATCGTGGACGGGAGCCGGTTCCAGGAGTTCAAGCGCGACTACGGCAGCACGCTGGTCACCGGATTCGCCCGGCTGCACGGGCATCCGGTGGGAATCGTGGCCAACAACGGCATCCTGTTCGGCGAGTCCGCGCTCAAGGGCGCGCACTTCATCGAGCTCTGCGACAAGCGCTCGATCCCGTTGGTGTTCCTGCAGAACATCTCCGGGTTCATGGTCGGCAAGGACTACGAGGCGAGCGGGATCGCCAAGCACGGCGCGAAGATGGTCACCGCCGTGGCCTGCGCGCGGGTCCCGAAGTTCACCGTGGTCATCGGCGGTTCGTTCGGCGCCGGGAACTACTCGATGTGCGGGCGGGCGTATTCGCCGCGGTTCCTGTGGATGTGGCCGAACGCGCGGATCTCCGTGATGGGCGGCGAGCAGGCCGCCTCGGTGCTCTCGACCGTGCGCCGCGACCAGAAGGAGTCCCGCGGCGAGGACTGGCCCGCCGAGGCCGAGGAGGAGTTCAAGCGCCCGGTCCGCGAGCAGTACGAGCAGCAGGGGCATCCGTACTACTCGACGGCTCGGTTGTGGGACGACGGCGTGATCGACCCGAAGCAGACCCGCACGGTGCTCGGCCTGGCGCTGTCGGCTGCGGGCAACGCGCCGCTGGAGCAGGTCGGCTACGGCGTCTTCCGGATGTGAGGTGAGGTGCTGTGACGGGATCCATCGGCGCGGTGCTGGTGGCGAACCGGGGCGAGATCGCGGTCCGGGTGATCCGGACGCTGCGGCGGATGGGCGTCCGCGCCATCGCGGTGCACACCGATGCCGACCGCGGCGCGCGGCACGTGGCCGAGGCCGACACCTCCGTCCACATCGGAGCGAATCGGAGCTACCTCGACGCCGCCAGGGTGCTCGAAGCCGCCGAGCGGACCGGTGCGCAGGCCGTGCACCCCGGTTACGGCTTCCTGTCCGAGAACGCGGAGTTCGCCCGCGCCTGCGAAGACGCGGGCCTGGCCTTCATCGGACCGTCAGCGAGCGCGATCGAAGCGATGGGCGACAAGATCCGCGCCAAGGCCACCGTGACCGCGGCCGGAGTCCCGGTGGTGCCCGGCCGCAGCGATCCCGGCATGACCGACGCGGACCTCGTCGAAGCAGCCCGCGAAGTGGGGTATCCGGTGCTGCTCAAGCCGTCCGCAGGTGGCGGTGGCAAGGGGATGCGGCTGGTCGAGTCCCCGGAGCGGCTGCCCGAGCAGATCACCTCCGCGCGCCGCGAGGCCGCCGCCGCGTTCGGCGACGACACGCTGTTCGCGGAGCGCTTCGTGGCCCGCCCGCGGCACGTCGAGGTGCAGGTCCTCGCTGATTCCCGCGGCGGCGCTGTCCACCTCGGCGAGCGCGAGTGCAGCTTGCAGCGCCGCCACCAGAAGATCATCGAGGAGGCGCCGTCCGCGCTGCTGGACGCCTCGACGCGGGAGCGCATCGGTGCCGCGGCGGTCGCCGTCGCCCGCTCGGTGGGCTACGCCGGGGCGGGAACGGTGGAGTTCATCGTCTCCGCGGACCGGCCGGACGAGTTCTTCTTCATGGAGATGAACACCCGGCTGCAGGTCGAGCACCCGGTGACCGAGCTGGTCACCGCCGTCGGCGAACAGCGCGGCGTCGACCTGGTCGAGCAGCAGGTCCGCGTCGCGGCCGGGGAGGCGCTGCCCTTCGCGCAGGAGGACCTGCGCCTCGACGGGCACGCCGTGGAGGCCCGCGTCTACGCGGAAGATCCCACCCGCGGCTTCCTGCCCACCGGCGGCCGAGTGCTCGCGGTGCACGAACCCGCCGGTGTGCGGGTGGATTCCGGGATCTCGCAGGGCACGGTCGTCGGCTCGGACTACGACCCGATGCTGGCGAAGGTCGTCGCATGGGGCCCGGCGCGCGCGGACGCGGTGCGCAAGCTGGACGCCGCGCTGGCCGAAACGGCGGTGCTGGGCCTGACCACGAACATCGCGTTCCTGCGCAACCTGCTCGGCCATCCCGACGTGCTGGCCGGGCGGCTGGACACCGGGCTGGTCGAGCGGGAGTCCGAAGCGCTCACCACCGATCCGATGCCGCCGGAAGTGCCGGTCGCGGCGGCGCTGTTCGACCTCGCCGCGGCCGAACCGGGCGGTCCGGTGGTCGACCCGTGGGAGGTGCCGAGCGGTTGGCGGCTCGGCGAACCGGCGTGGAGCACGTGGCGCTTCGCGGCCGGCGAGGTGCGGGTGCGCGGGCGCGCCGCCGATGCGGAGGTCGCGACCGGCGAGGAGGGCGGCCCCGCGAGCGCGGTGCTCGACGGCGATCTGCTCACCCTCACCTATCGCCGCCGGACGCACCGCTTCCGCTGCGCACGCGACGGCGACACGACGTGGCTGGCGGCCGAGGGGCGGACCTGGGCGGTGCACGAGCACCGGCTGCTGGCAGGCCCCGATGAGGACGCGGGCGGCGCGGGCGGTGCGGTCACCAGCCCGATGCCCGGCACGGTGCTCAGCGCGGACGCCACCACCGGCGCAGAAGTCCACAAGGGACAGACGCTGTTCGTCGTCGAGGCGATGAAGATGGAGCACATCGTCACTTCTCCCGCCGACGGCACGATCACCGCCGTGAACGTCCGAAAAGGACAGTCGGTGGGCCTGGACGAGCCGCTGGCCGTCGTCACCGCGCATCCCGCTCACCACGAGGAGTCCTGAAATGATCGACCACCGGCTCAGCGAGGAGCACGAGGCACTGCGCGACTCCGTGCGGACCTTCGCCCGCAAGGAAGTCGCTCCGGTCATCGGCGACTACTACGAGCGCGCCGAATTCCCTTACCCGCTGGTGCGCACCATGGGCTCGATGGGGCTGTTCGGGCTGCCGGTCGAGGAGTCCTACGGCGGCATGGGCGGGGACTACTTCGCGCTGTGCCTGGCGCTGGAGGAATTGGCCAAAGTGGACTCCTCGCTGGCGATCACGCTGGAGGCCGGCGTTTCCCTCGGCATCATGCCGATCCGCCGCTTCGGCGACAGCGCGCAGCGCGGGCGCTGGCTGCCCGGCCTGTGCAGCGGGGAGGTGCTCGGCGCGTTCGGGCTGACCGAACCGGGCGGCGGCTCCGACGCGGGCGCCACCCGGACCACCGCCGCGCTGGACGGCGACGAGTGGGTCATCAACGGCTCCAAGTCGTTCATCACCAACTCCGGCACCGACCTGACCGCGTTCGTCACCGTCACCGCCGTCACCGGCCGGAAACCCGACGGTGGCAAGGAGATCTCCACCATCGTCGTGCCCTCCGGCACGCCAGGGTTCACCGTCGCGCCGAAGTACTCGAAGGTCGGCTGGAACGCATCGGACACCCACGAACTCGGCTTCGACGACTGCCGGGTGCCCGCCGCGAACCTGCTCGGCGAACGCGGCCGCGGCTACGCGCAGTTCCTGTCGATCCTCGCCGAGGGGCGGATCGCGATCGCCGCGCTGGGCACCGGGCTCGCGCAGGGCTGCGTCGACGAATGCGTGCGCTACGCCGCGGAACGCGAAGCCTTCGGCCAGCACATCGGCGAGTACCAGGCGATCCAGTTCAAGATCGCGGACATGGAGTTGCGCGCGCACACCGCGCGGCTGGCCTACTACGACGCGGCCTCGCGGATGCTGCGCGGCGAACCGTTCCGCAAGCAGGCCGCGCTGGCCAAGCTGACCTCGTCGAACGCGGCGATGGACAACGCGCGGGAGGCCACCCAGATCTTCGGCGGCTACGGGTTCATGAACGAGACGCCGGTCGGTCGGTTCTACCGCGACGCGAAGATCCTGGAGATCGGTGAAGGCACCAGCGAGGTGCAGCGGATGCTGATCTCCCGGGAGCTCGGCGTCGGCTGAGGCGCGGAAGAGCTGCCGGTGAAGGCGGTCGGGGGGCGCCTTCACCGGCAGCAGGATCCGGGGTTTCGGGGGGAAGTTCGGGGAAAGCGTGCTGCGGTTTCAGATGGGGGTTCGGGGGTCGGATCGGGCGGGGGGTCAGCGCAGCGGACCGCGCGGAATGGTGATCTCGGTGTCGGTCTCCGCGGCCGGGAAACCGTAGTGCGCCGCGGGATCGCCGCCGAACCGGCGGGTGTCCTCCTGCTGCGGCCAAGCGGGCGTGCCGTCCGGGGTGTGGTGCGTCCGCATCGGTTCCGGGTCGGCCGGTGCCGGGCTGGGCGAGTCCGACAGGTGCTGCATCACCCAGTCCCTGGCCAGCGCCGCTGGCGAGGTGCCGCGCCGGGCCGCGATCTCCTTGAGCTGCTCGTTGGCCATCAGCGGCAGCCGCAGCTGGTAGACCTGCGAGCCGCCGAACCGCTGACCCGTGCCGGTGGTCTCGTTGCTGCTGTCCTCCTCCGGCGCGAGGGCTGCGAGGTAGGAGTCCATTTCGTGATCCGGTTCCTCGGGCTGCTGGTTCGCGGGCCTGCCGCGTTGTTCCTGCTGCCGTAGTCCGGCCTTGATTCGTCCTAGAGCCACGCCGGACACGATAACGGTTCTATTGCGAACGACCGAGCCTTGTGTGGTCACTCACCGCCCGCGTGTCGGCCTCGGCCGCAGGGCCGCAGCACCGGGATGGCAGTGTCCGGGCGTGTCCGCGCATCCGAACTCCGCCGCCGGTTCCCCGCTGAGATCGGCTCCCGCGCTGGTCATCGGCATCCTCGGGTTGCTGGCGGCGGTGCTGCTGCCGTTCGCGCCGGTGCTCGCCGACGAGACCACCGTGACGTGGCCGAAAGCGGGCGAGTCCCCGGAATCCACCACCGCGTTCTTCGTCCCGTACGCGCCCGCCGAAACCCACGTCGACGTCCCGTGCCCGGTGGTGCGCGCAGCGCAGGCGCGTCCAGAACCGGCGACGCTGGTCTCCAGCACCAACCCCGGCGCGGCTTCCAAGGGCTTCGCGCTCGTGACCGCCGACGGCGATCTGCTGGTGCAGATCGGCGGCAGGCAGGTGCAGCGCACCCCGATCCCGGCGGGTGACTGCTCGGTGCGGCTCGACGCCACCGGCGACGGCAGCACGGTCCGCGTCGGCGCGAACACCTCGCAGTACCCGCAGGACCGGGTGCGCGAGGTCTTCGCGTTCACCACCGACCTGTCCGGCGATCAAGGCGACGGGATGACGGTCCGGGCGCGGACCAGCACGTGGTTCGAGAGTTCGCCGACCGGCGGGAAGATCGCGCTGATCGCCGTGCAGCTCGCCCTCGCGGCCGCCGCGCTCGTCCTGCTCGGACGGGTGCGGGTGCGTCCCGCGGACTCGTCCGACGAACCGGCGCCGTCCGATTCGTCCACTGCGGACTCGAGTCGCATCCGCCGCTCAATGCGCTGGGGCGTCGACCTGGGGATGCTCGTCGCACTGCTCGCGTGGACGCTGCTCGGGCCGCGCACTCCCGACGACGGGTTCACCGAAGGCATCGTCCGCAACGGGCTCGGCTCCGGCGCGTTCACGAACTACTTCCGCTGGGAGAACGCGGCCGAATCACCGTTCACCGCGGTGCTCCACCTCGTCCAGCCGCTGATCGCGGCGCACGCGAGCCCGCTGCTGCTGCGGGTGCCGAGCCTGATCGCGGTGCTCGCCACCTGGCTGCTGCTCAGCCGCGGTGCACTTCCGGTGCTGCTGCCGGAGCACGCGCGGCGACCATGGGTGCGGGCCCTGCTGGCCGGCGCGCTGCTCGTGTGGTGGCTGCCGTTCGACCTGGGGGTGCGGCCGGAGCCGTTCGTCGCGTTCGGCGCGACTGCCGTGCTCACGTGCGTGCTGCGCGGCCTGCAGCGCGAGAGCCTGCTGCTGCTCGGCTGCGGCGCGCTGGCCACCGGCCTCACCGTGGCCGTGAACCCGGTCGGGCTCACCGCGGCAGCACCGCTGCTGATCCTGGCCCCGCGGATCCGGCGGACGTTGCGCGCATCGGGAGCGCCGTGGGGCGCGTTCGCCCTCATGGCGTGCCTCGCGGCGGTGGGGCTCGTGGCGATGTTCGCCGATCAGTCCTGGTACGGGGTCAGCAGAGCCACCGAGCTGCACCAGTTCTACGGGCCGAACGTGCCGTGGTTCGAGGAGATCCGGCGCTACGAGTACCTGCTGGGCTTCGATGACGAGCAAGGCGGTCTCGGCCGCCGATTGCCGGTGTTGATCACGTTGCCGCTGCTGGCTTGTGCTGGACTGCTGCTCGCGCGCGGCGGGCGCGGGCTGCCCGGCCTGCGCAACGCGCACGTCGCGCCGGTGTCGCTCGCGGTGGCGCTCGGGCTGCTGTGGTTCACGCCGTCGAAGTGGACGCACTACTTCGGAGCGCTCGCGGGCATCGGAGCCGTCGCGTTGACGGCCTCCGCGGTGCTACTGGTGGCCGCGCGGAACGAGCTGGTCGGGTTGTTCGGCAGCGTGCTGCTGGTGATCGGCGTCAGCGTCGCGTTCGCCGGCAAGAACGAGTGGTTCCTCTACGGCGATTTCGGTGTGCCGCACGAGGAAACGCCGTTCGCGCCGTTCAACAGCCCGCTGCTGTGGATCGGGCTCGCAGTGGTGCTGCTGATCTTCGGCAGGCGGCATTGGCGCGCCGCGCTCGGCCGGATGCCCGCGTGGCTCGGCGGGCTGGCCGTCGCGACCGGAGTGGCGGTGCTGCTCGCCTCGTTCGTCATCGCCCCCATCCGGCAAAGCGACGGCTACTCCGTCGGCGGGCAGAACATCGATGCCTTGACCGGCGACGACTGCGGCATCGTGGACGAGGTCGTGACCACCACCGACGTGCGCACGCTGGAACCTTCCGGCGGCACCGACGAATCCACCGGGTTCACCGAGCTCGGCGGCTACGCGAAGAACTCGCCGCCGCCGTCGGCGCCCGGTAGCGGCAGCGCCAAGAACCTCTGGGGCAGCCTCGATGGCGGCGCCGCCGGTACCGGTGAACTCACCACGCGCTGGTTCGGCCTGCCCGAGCTGCGGCAGAACCAGGAACTCACCGTCTCGGCGGCCGGTCGCACCGGCGACGGAAACCGGCTGGTGCTGGAGTTCGGCCGCGACGCCCAGCCGCTCGGGCAGCGGGTGCTGGACGACTCCGGCGACGACCGCGCCGCGCGGCGCACCTATCCCAGCGATCGCGTCGTGGAAGACACGCCGCAGGATCACCCGTCCTGGCGCGAGCTGTCCGTCCGCGACGTGCCGCCGGAGGCGAACACGGTGCGGATCAAGGCCGTCGACGCCACGGTCGACTCCGGCGGGTGGCTCGCCACCACTGGTCCGCGCGTGCGCGACATCGCGCCGCTGCGGGCTTCCCTCGGCCGCGGACCGACCTACGTCGACTGGTCGATGATCTGGGACGCGCCGTGCGTCCGACGCACCCCGCGCGTGTCGGGTGGGCTCGCGCAAGCACCGACGATGCTGCTCACCCCGCCCAAGGAATTGGGATTCGACGGCCAGGCGTCGTTCGTGCGCGAGATCGGCGGGGCCTTCGCGGGCATCCGGCAGGTCGGCCGGGAAACGACCATGGCGACCCGGTTGCTGGGGGCCGAGGACGAGCCGCTGCACCAGGATTGGGGAAGCCTGGTGCAAGTCGACTACCCGATGCGCCGCGACGCCTACGACACCGCGACCAGCTCGCAACGCCGCTGGGGCTGGGAAGGGGACCGGACCCCGCTGGGCTACCCGCCGGCCTGAGACGAATTCCGCCCAATCGGCGCACTGATCGGCTCCGAAATGCACATGTAGACATTTCACCGACCGTGGAGCGCCGCCATGCCGGAGTCCGACTGTCCGCCGCCCGCCCAGCGGGAAGTCCCCGCGGAGGCGGCGATCCTGGTGATCGCCAAAGCCCCCGAACCGGGCAAGGCCAAAACCAGACTGGCGCCCGCGGCAGGCGCTGCGGCCGCCGCCGACATCGCCGCAGCCAGCCTGCTCGACACCCTCGAAGCCGCCGGTGACGTCGCAGGCGGGCGGACGTTCGTCGGGTGGACCGGCGACCTCGGCAACGCGGCGCGCGCCACCGATGTCGCAGAGGCCCTGGCAGGCGTGACGGTGTTCCAGCAACGCGGCGACGGTCTCGGCGAACGGCTCGCCGCCGCGCACAGCGACGTCGCGGCCGCGTTGCCCGGAGCTCCGGTGCTCCAGATCGGCATGGACACCCCGCAGGTCACCAGCGCCCTGCTCGAAGCGGCGCTGGCCCGCCTGGCGCGCGGTCCCGCGCAGCGCCTCCCGGACGCGGTGCTCGGACCCGCCGAGGACGGTGGCTGGTGGGGCCTCGGGCTGCGCGACCCGCGCCACGCCGACGCGCTGCGGAACGTGCCCATGTCCCGGCCGGACACCGGCGAGCACACCCGCTCCGCGTTGCTCGGACGCGGACTTTCGGTGCTGTCGCTGCCCGCGCTCGCCGACGTGGACACGATCGACGACGCCCACCAGGTCGCCGCGCTCGCCCCGCGAACCCGCTTCGCCGCCGCACTGAGCGACGTGCCCGCGCCGGTCGGGGAGGCGCGTTGAGCGCCGCGTTCGACGCCGTCCTGCAGGGCCGCGCCAGCGTGCTGGAGCACGACAACGGCACCACCACCGAGCTGCAAGTGCGGCGCTGGTTCGCCGATCCCGACGACCTCGATGCCCGGTTGGTGCGGCGCTGCCGCGGCAGCACGCTGGACGTCGGCTGCGGACCGGGCCGGTTCGTCCGCGCGTTGGCGGTCCGCGATGTACCGGTGCTGGGGCTCGACACCTCACCGGAGGCCGTGCGGCTCACCACCGGACACGGCTGCCGCGCAATGCTGGGCAGCGTTTTCGACGACGTGCCGGACGAAGGCGAGTGGCAGCACGTGCTGCTCGCCGACGGGAACATCGGCATCGGCGGGAATCCCGTCGAACTGCTCGGGCGGGTGCGGGCGCTGCTGCGCCCGGGCGGGACCGCGCTGATCGAGACCGGTTCTCCCGGAACCGGGCTGCGCACCGGCTCCGCACGACTGCACCGCGGTCCGTGGTTCCCGTGGGCCGAGCTCGACACCGACACGCTGCGCCGGTTGGGCGAGGCCGCCGGTTTCGCCCTGATCTGGACGGCGCAGGACCGCCACCGCTGGTTCGCCGAACTCTCCCACGGCTGAGGAAAACCCATGCGCAAACCCGCCTTGCTGTTGTTCGCGATCGCTACCGCGCTCACCGGATGCGCCGCGCCACCCGCGCCGCCTCCTCCCCCACCGCCCGCTGCGCCGCAGCCGCTGCCACCGCCGGCCGAACCCGAGCAAGCGCCCGCGCAGACCGCGGCCGCCGGTGACCTTTCGCTGCCTGCGGGCGCTCCCGAAGGCGCGGTGGTCGAACCGGGCTCGCGCACGCTCGTCGTGGCGCTGCGCGAACCCGACCGGCTCGCCATGGTCGACCTCGACACCCGGCGGGTCGACGTCGTGCCCGCACCCGGGGCGGCCCGGCACCTGGTCACCGGGCGGCCCGGCGAAGTCCTGGTGCTCGGGGAGAACACCGGGCGAGTGGCCCGGGTGGCCGTGCCGAGCGGACAGGTCCTCGGCGAGGTCCCCGTCGGCCCGCAACCGCACGACGCCGCGCAGGTCGGCGAAACCGTGTTCGTGAGCAACGAGATGGGCGGATCCGTCGGTGTGGTGCGCGACGGGCGGATGGTGCGGGAGCTGCCCGGCTTGGCCCAGCCCGGCGGCCTCACCGCCACCGGCGGGCGCATCGCCGCCGTGGACGTCCGCGGCAACCGGCTGCACGTGTTCGACGCGTCGACGCTG
This sequence comes from Saccharopolyspora sp. SCSIO 74807, assembly GCF_037023755.1. Lineage (NCBI taxonomy): Bacteria > Bacillati > Actinomycetota > Actinomycetes > Pseudonocardiales > Pseudonocardiaceae > Saccharopolyspora > Saccharopolyspora sp. SCSIO 74807. The sequence goes on from NZ_CP146100.1 coordinate 2,010,988, forward strand.
CGCGAGGTCGCGGTGCTGCCGGCAGGTCTGGGGCCGAGCCATGTCCGGCCGATCGGCGAAGGCCGCGTAGCGGTGGCCGACACGCGCGGACATGCGGTGCTCACCTTTTCGATCACCGGGCGCCCGCGGCAGCTCGGCGCCGCACCGCTGCCCGGGCGGGCGTACGGCCTGGCAACCGACCCGGCGCGCGGCAGGGCGTACGCGACCTCGGCGAACACGAACCAGCTCGCGGTGCTCGACATCCGGCCGGACGGGACGCCCGCCGCGCCGCGGTTGCTTCCCGCGGTGCAGCAGCCCAACGACGTCGCGGTGGATCCGCGCAACGGCGACGTCTGGGTGGTCGGCACTGCTCGGGCGGAGCTCCAGGTGCTGCCCGCCGCGCGTCTGAGCGGATGACCGACGGTGTCGACACACTTGCCCCGAACAGCGGAGGACCCCCACGCCAGGGGGAGGAGCGCGGGGGTCGGAGGGGATCTCCACAGTCGCTGACCGGGGGTGTGTCAGCGACCTGATTGTGGCACGCGCTCCCTGATTTGGGGAGGGATTCGCGGAGAACCGCACCGCTTGCGCCGGACCCGTTCCCTCTGGCGAAACGCGCAGCGCCGCCGACCGCTCGCGGGCGCCGGCCACCGCCCGTGCGTCCGATGTGGATCGCTTGTCGGGTGTCGCCGGAGCGGGCTCGCTGGGTGATTCCGAAGTGGATCGATCAGAGCGTCTGATTACGCAGCGTCCTAAACGAATCACTCTGTGGGGGGCTGCGGCTGTTGACAGCCTGTGGATAACCTGCGGCCGAAACCCGAGCCGGGGAGGCGTCATGTACGGGTCGCTGGACGTGCGAAAGTTCCTGTGGCAGCAGGAGGAAACCGCCCACCGAGGATCCTCGGCGGTGCCCGCTCCGCGCAGCGGTGAGCCCGCCCGGATCACCGCCGACCAGGTGCACAGAGCGCGCATAGCGGTCGCCCGCAGCGCGGCGGACACCGAGGACTGCCGGCTGCTGCTGGACATGCTCGGACTCGTCCCGGACGACGAGGACGGCGAGCCGCCGGTCATCCGCTGAACCCGCGGCCGCGGCCGGAAACGGTTGCGGTGTCGGCGAACCGCGCTGCGCGGTGTCGGACTCTGCTACTTCGGAGAAGCGCACCGTCCGCGGCCGCGCCTGCTCGGCGGCGAACCCGGGAGCGGATCGGCGATCCGGCGTGCGGAACCTTCCCCGCGAGGCGTGCACCCCCCGGTCGCCCGCCTCGCGGGGGAAGGAACCGGCCGAGCCGCGCCCGGCCTGCGGGAAACATACCGCGAGGTTTCTTTCCCGTTCCGTCCAGGTCACCGCTCGGTCCCGCAGTGGTCACCGGTGTGACACGGGCACGGCGCATGGGCAGCCGACGGTGCAGCGCGGTAACTTCGCGTGGCGTAGTTGATCATCCTTTCGTGGACTGCGTCACCGCATTGGTGAATGTCACCGCTCGCGCAGCGGCGCGGTCCACGTTCCAGCCGCCGGAGCCGCGCCATGCCCCAGCAGCGCCGGGCGCAAGTCACCCGTCGTGCCATCGTCATCGCTGCTGCCGAGGAGTTCGACCGCACCGGCTACGAGGCCACGCCGTTGAGCGCCATCCTTCGCCGCAGCGGCGTCACCAAAGGCGCGTTCTACTTCCACTTCCCGTCGAAGGAGGCGGTAGCCGCCGCGCTGGTCCGCTTCCAGTCGCAGGCGTGGTCGAAGGTCTGGCAGCGCTGGACCGAACGCGGACTCGACCCGCTGACCACCGCGGTCGGCATCGTCGACGAGGCGGTGCGGATCCTGGAGCGGGACGTGGTGATCCGCGCGGGCACGCAACTGGCGCAGCGCGACAACGGCTCCGCGCTGGACTGGGAGCAGCGGCTCGGAGAGCTGTTCCGGCGTTCCGCGCAGCGCGGCCTGCTGCGTTCCGGGGTCGATCCGGTGGCGGCGACCCGCGTGGTGCACGCGGCCCTCGTCGGCGTGCGGGTGCTCGGCGCGCAGCGACGTGCGACCGGCATGACCCAGCAGATCGGCGACGTGTGGCGGGTGATGCTCGGCGGTATCGCCAGCGCGGAGTGGCTGCGGGAGAACCCGTCGGTGAGCGCTCCCCCCGCCGGCCGCTGAGAGCGGCGTCACGCGATCCGGTTTTTCGCCGCGGAGCGCCTCCGAAGCGCTCGCCGACCCCGCTCGGCCACCTCCGCCGGCTGCCCGGCGCCCATCGAAGCACCCCGGCTGAGGCGTGAAAAACGCTGGTCAAAGCGCTACCATTAGGCATTGTCGCGGCCGCTCCGGCGGCCGCGGGAGGGCGGCCCGCGCGCAACGGACCCCCCGGTTTGGAGCCCGCCAAGGTCGTGTCGTAAGCTTTAATCACTCCGAACGGGGCGCCCCGCGAAGGGAAAGCCGGTAGGAGGCAAGGCCGGGTCGGTTCCGAATCGGCCAAGCCCCCATCGTCTAGCGGCCTAGGACGCCGCCCTTTCAAGGCGGTAGCGCGGGTTCGAATCCCGTTGGGGGTACGCTACAACAGCACATGGCCCAGTGGCGCAGTTGGTCAGCGCGCCGCCCTGTCACGGCGGAGGTCGCGGGTTCAAGTCCCGTCTGGGTCGCCAGAGCGATCGGCTGAGGAGCCGGGCGCCACGGCCAGGTAGCTCAGTTGGTACGAGCGTCCGCCTGAAAAGCGGAAGGTCGGCGGTTCGACCCCGCCCCTGGCCACCGCTCAGACCAGCCAAAAAGCCCCACCGGTTGCCGGTGGGGCTTTTTCAGGTCTTCGTTTGAGGTCTCAGTCGCTTCCCCAAGGAAGGCGTTCAGCCTGCCCGCCGCGTCTAGCCGGATCTCGTCGGTGGCGTAGCGCTTCTTCATCGACAACGTCGACCAACCCATCATGTCCATGACGGTCCGGTCGGGGACGCCGAGGACCAGCGGCTGACGCGCCCTGAGCTGAGCACCGATTCCGGTGGGCCCGCTTGTTTCGAATTCCGCCAATGTGCGGGGCTGCTTGGAAGCGGGCGCCTGTGCTCGGCGCGGCTGATCATGCGGTGTGCGTGGTGGGGGAAGACGTGCTGAGCGCTGATCGGCCGCCGGTTCACTGCACGCGGGTCTCACGGACGGACGGGGAGATCGTGTACTTGTACACCCAGACGCCGTGCGGACGCTGGTGATCCTTCACGTACCACGCGGGGGTTTCATCGGCGGGTTCCGAACCGTCTCGCGGCACGGGCAGCGGCGATAGCGGAGCGCCGTCGGCCCCGGCAGGCAGCGTGATCTCCCGGCCGTCCTCGGGGCCACCGAACAGCTCGATCCGAGTGTGCAGGTCCACGGGTGATCCCTCCCAGGGCTGGAGTCTTGCGTGCGGCCACCGGATGAGACCGCGGGCGGCGGTGACAGGTTCCCTTGTCCACACAAACGAGTGAGCATCCGCAAAGTTGCGCGAGAAAGTGAATTACCCCTGAAAGTAGGACGCCCCCGCGCTCAACCGGCCTGGGGGTCACCGGGAGTGCGGGGGCGTTAAGTCCACCCCTGGGGGTCAGGTGGACGCCTTCCAGGTTACTTGGTGGTATGCCGAATGTCTCTAGGTGCAGAGATCTTTTTTCCAGGAGCCCGGTGTGCAACATCACACGATCGGACTAGCGAACCGGACCAGTGCGAGCGCCTGATCGTCGTGCCGTTTCGGTCGCGGCCAGCGGGTTCCGTCCGGGTCTGCCTCCTCGGCTGCGCGCACTCGGTCCAGCACGGCTCGGGGCCCGGCGCGGGACGCCTCCTCGAGCATCGCTGACCAGTCCTCGTAGCTGCCGTACTCCTGCACTCCGCAGGACACACCGTCGGTGGCCGCCAAGGCCGCTCGCACCGCAGGCCGCGGCCAGTCGGCGCGGGCGGCGTGGAACGCTGCTTCGGGGACTGCCTCGGCGACCCAGAAACCTCCGTCGACATTGCGCCAGCGGGACGTGCGATCCATCGACGAACCCAGCGCGCGGCGGTGCCCTGCGCCGAATCCGCCGCCGGAAAGCAGGCGTTCGCGGTAACCGCCGCCGCTGCCCAGCGCCGCGAGCTGGTCGTCGATCACCGGCTGCGGGCCGTCCCCGGTGAACACCACGATCGGGCTGTCCGCGAGAACCAGGGCCTCGACGTGGTCGTCGTCCCAGCGCAACAGCGATGCAGTGCTCGAAGGGGAGGCGCCGGGCCGGAGTTCCCAGGTGTCCGCCACATCGCTGATCGCCTCGGCGAGCACATCCGCCAGGTCCGCGCCCGGAACGGCCAAGCGCGGCCGCAACGCCTCGGCGAGCTGCGCGGCGTACCAGCCTCCGGAGCGTGCCGCCGGGCTCAACGACGTCGCGCCGTCGAGCACCGCCACCGCGTTGGGCAGCACCAGCACCACGTCCTCGCTCCGGCCGGGTCCGGAGAAGTGATCACCGGCCTGTTCCGCGACTTCAACGCTAGGCATGGTCCGATTGTCCGCTGCGGCGCACCGCGACCAACGGCAGCAGCGACTGCGTGAGAACCCCGATCAGCAGGGCGTACACGACGGTCCCGACGCCGACGGAACCGCCCAGCAGCCACCCGGCGGCGAGCACGACGAGTTCGACAACGGTCCGCGCCACCCGCACCGACCAGCCGGTGCGCGCGTGCAAGCCGGTCATCAGGCCGTCCCGCGGCCCGGGGCCGAGCCGGGCGCCGACGTACACCGCAGTGGCCGCGCCGTTCAGCAGTACTCCCCCCACCAGCAACGCGAGCTGCCAGACCAGCGCGTGCGCCTGCGGCAGCACGGCCAGCGCCACATCCACCGACCCGGCTACGACCACGACGTTGGCGACGGTGCCGATGCCCGGTCGCTGCCGCAGCGGCACCCACAGCAGCAGCACGATGATGCTGGTCAACGCCGTGACAGCACCGAAGCTCCAGCCCAGCCGGTTGGTCAGCCCGTCGTGCAGCACGTCCCACGGCGACAATCCGAGCCCGGCGCGGACCATCAACGCCATGCTCGTGCCGTAGAGCCAAAGCCCGATCAGCAGCTGCGGCAGCCGGGCGGCCGGGCGCACTCGCACCGGTATCGGCGAAAGATCCACCTGAGCCGTTGTCGAAGTCATGTTTCGAGAGGTACCCGGGTATTGGTACCGAATACGAGGTCCAATCTGCAATTATTGGACCCATGTCCCGCGTGATCGGTCGAGTCGGCGCCCGCGGTATCGCGGACCTGCTCCAGGACTGGCACTCCGGCCGCCCCAGCTCCCGCGGCCTGCACCGCGCCGTGCGGCGGCTCGTCCTCGACGGCCGGTTGCCGCCCGGTACCCGGCTGCCTGCCGAGCGCGAGTTCGCCGAAGCGCTCGGGGTGAGCCGCACCCTCGTGGTGCGCGCGCTGGAACTGCTGCGCGAAGAGGGTTTCGCGGCCAGCAGGCAGGGATCCGGTTCTTGGGTCCGGCTCCCCGGCGACCGCGCGAACCCCGATCCGGGCGGCTGGCCCCCGGCGACCGGCGAGTTCATCAACCTCGCGCAAGCGACGCTGCCCGCGCCACCGGAGCTGACCACTGCACTGGATCGCGCCCGGTGCCTGCTGCCCGAGTACCTCAGCGGGCACGGCTACCAGGCGTTCGGCCTCCCCGAGCTGCGCGAACTGATCGCCGCGAGCTACGCGCGCCGCGGCCTGCCCACGAACCCGCAGCAAATCCTGGTGACCAACGGCGCCCAGCACGGCTTCGCGCTCGTGCTGCGCGCACTGGTGTCTCCGGGTGAACGGGTGCTGGTGGAGCACCCCACCTACCCGAACCCGCTGCAGGCCATTCGGGGCGTCGGTGCCGAGGCGGTGGCCGTGCCGATGCTCGCGCAGGGGTGGGACCTCGAGTTGATGTCGGCGACGCTGCACCAGGCCAACCCGAAGCTCGCGTACCTGATCCCGGACTTCCAGAACCCGACCGGCATCCGGATGGGCGCCGACGGGCGGGAACGGCTCGCCGGGATGCTGCGCCGGACCAGAACTCCCGCGGTGATCGACGAGACGTTGGTCGATCTGGACCTGACCGACGGCGAAGCGCCCGCGCCGGTGGCCGCGTTCGACGAGGGGCGGGTGATCACGCTCGGGTCGGCGGGCAAGTCGTTCTGGGGCGGTCTGCGGCTGGGCTGGGTCCGGGCGCCGGAGGACCTGGTGCAGCGCCTGCTGCTGGACCGGGCTGCGGTGGATCTCGGCAGTCCAGTCCTGGAGCAACTGCTGCTGACCGAACTGCTCCGCGATCCGGATCCGGTGTTGCGCCGCAGACGCGAAGAGGTGGCGCGGCTGCGGGATGTCTTGATCGCCGAGCTGGCGGAGCACCTTCCCGGCTGGCGGTTCCGCGTTCCGGACGGCGGGCTGTCGTTGTGGTGCAACTTGGGTTCCCCGGTGAGCAGCCGGTTGGTCGTGGCCGCCGAACAGCACGGGCTGCGGCTGGTTCCGGGCAGTCGGTTCGCGGTGCAGGGCTCGCTGGATCGCTATCTGCGGTTCCCGTACACCCTGCCAGCGGAGGAACTCCGGCAGTCGGTGCGGCGGATCGCCGCTGCGGCCGCGCCGCTCGGCGGCACCAGCGGTCCGTGCCCGCTGGACGTTCCGGTGAACTGACGCCCGGCGGTTCGCCCTCCGGCACGGCCCCTCGTCGTGCCGGAGGGCGACCGCGGGCACCCCGGTGCCGCAGGGGCAGTGCGGCACCGGGGCCGGGGCTTCCGGGCGAGTGACAGGTCAGGTCAACATTCGCTCGTCCGGAAAGCGCCCCCGATCCCGTCCGGCCGGGCGCAGGCGGCGGGACGGGAGACTGCGGTTGCGATGTGCGCGCCGGAGGCCCGGCCGGACCCCGGTTCAGTCGGGTGCGGCGGACGGTTCGACCAGAGCGATGCCGCGCAAGGCGGGCGGCTCGGCGTGGCCGCCCGCGGCGCGGGCGGGCCCGGATAGCCGGACTTGCGCGGGCAGGACGGCGTGCGGCCCGCGCAACTCATGTCCCGGCGCGGACGAGGTAGGTGCGGTGATCGTGCTGGGTGCGGGTGGCGGTGGAACCGGCGACGGTTCAGGTGGCGCCTCGTGGTGCGCTTCCGGCGTTTGCACGGCGTCGGGCGGGCTCCAGGCGCTGTCGGCGTGGCCGATGTGTTGCTCTGCCGGACGTGGAGCGACGGCCCGCGGTGGAGCCGGAACGGGGACTTCGGCGTTCGGGCTCGGCTTTTGCGGTGTCAGGGACGTGGTCGCCGGTGGTGCGGAGTTGTCCGGCGAAACGGGCTCGTCGGCCTGCTCGGCGTCGCGCGCAGGTGCCGTGACTTCCTCGCCGAGCGAGGCGTCGATCGGTTCCTGCACGGCCGTGGCCAGCTGGACGTCGGGTTCTTCGACTCGGACTTGTTCGACTTCCGGGGAGCGCGGTTCGGCGATCTCGATCTCGTCCGGCTGCGCGGCTTCGGTTCGCGCGGCGATGTCCGGCATGGCTTCCTGCACCTGCGCGGACACGTCCGGCAACCGTTCCGGCTCGGCCGCCGCGACGCCGGTGCCGAGCAGCCAGGCACCGGCCGCGATGCCCGCGGCGGCGACGGCCCGCGTGGTGCAGGCGCGCAGGCGGGACCAGTGCCTGCGCCGCGCGCAGCTACCGGTCACCTGCACCACCGCCAATTTCCGGCTGCCTGTTTCCTGGCGGCCTGTTCGTCGACTGCTGTCGTTCCGGCTGCTCGGCCGCGGTCCCGGCGGACCGCCTTCTCCGGCCGGCCCGTCTGGCGGCCGGAGCCCGGAACAAGTGGGATCAATGGTCCCCCGCTACAGGATGGTCGGGAGCCCACACCGGTTTCAACCACCCGTACAGGCGGTCTACTGAAGCCGTTCGCAGCGCAGATCACGCGCGTACCGCGACGAGATCCGCGCCGCTTGCCACTACGGTGTGTCCCGAGTGGACGAACCCGGTGACCGACCGCACAGTGTCCGCTGTGGACTCTACGATCGGAGGCCGGTTCAGCGCCGTCGAACTGGGCCGGAACTGGGCGCACTACGGCCACGACGTCCTGGTGCACGACCAGGGCGGCCCCGCGGAATGCCTGGTGCGCCGAGGTGAACTGGTCGTCGCGCGGGACTCCCTCGACGCGGCGTTGTCGCGGGTGCGCCGTTGGGTCGATCGGGTTCAGCAGGACGACGATCTGGAACTTGCGCGGATTCGCTTGCGGCCGTCCGAGCGGGATCGCTGCGTGGACATCGCCTGCGACGTGCCGGACGCCTGCGCGAACCACCTGCACATCGGTTCGCCGGTCATGTTCGGCACGCCGGTGATGTTCGGCAGCGGGGCGGAGCCGGACCCGGCGCCGCCGGTCCCCGAGCCCTCGGACCAGCACTGGGACGTGACCGTGGGTGTGCTGGACACCGGCTGCGACCCGCATCCCTGGTTCGCCGGGCGATCTTGGTTCGAGGAGGTGCCGGAAGTCCTGGACGCCGACGACGACAGCGATCAGGACCGCCAAGCGGGGCACGGAACGTTCGTGTCCGGTGTGGTGCTGCGCCACGCGCCGGGCGCCGCGATCCGGGTGCAGAAGGTGCTTTCCTCGCTGGGGTTCACCGACGACATGACGGTCGTGGCCGGACTGCGGGCGTTGCGCGCCGATGCCCGGCGGCGCGGTGAGCCGGTCGGCGTGGTCGTGATGACCTCCGGCTGCCACACGCCCGACGACGAATGCCCACCGGTGTTGCGGGCGGAGATCGAGCGGTTCGCGGGCAGCGTGCTGGTGGCGGCTGCGGGCAACCACAGCTCGTCGCGGCCGTTCTGGCCCGCCGCGTCGCCGCGGGTCCTGGGGGTGGCCGCGGGTGACAGGCAAGGCGGGCTCGCCGAGTTCTCGAACTCCGGCGGCTGGGTCGATGCGTGTGCGCCGGGCGTGGACGTGGTGAGCAGTTTCGTGCGGCTGCGGCCCGGGAGCGAGCGCGACTACGGCTTCGCGCGCTGGAGCGGGACCTCGTTCGCCGCACCGCAGGTCGCGGCCGCGGTGGCGGCCGCACTCCGGGAAGGGCGGAGCAGGGACGACGCGATCAGTACCGTCCTCCGGCGTTACCCGTTCGAGGGTTAATTGGGGTGGGGTGAATCTGATCGGCGGTCTCGCCCCTCTTAATCGCGAGAAGGCGATCAAGAGGGGAGGTGCCCGATGCGTGCCGTGCAGGACGGTTCCGATCCGGCTGGGGAGCCGGAGCTGATGGAGCGGGCGGCGGCCGGGGACCAGTTGGCCTGGCGGGAGCTCGTGGACCGCAACAGCGCGGTCGTGTGGGCTGCAGCCAGAGCGTATTCGCCCACGGTGACCGATGCGGAAGACGTGTGCCAGGCGACGTGGCTGCTGCTCGCGGAGAAGCTGGGGAGCGTGCGTGATCCCCGTGCGTTACCGGGATGGCTGGCCACGACCGCGCGGCGGGAGGCCGTCCGGTTGTCGAAGGCGCGGCGTCGGGAGTCACCGGTCGGATTCGAGAACGGGATCCTGGACGTGGTCGACGGGGGCGACGGGCCGGAGAGCAGCGCGCTGCGCTCGCTGACGGTTTCCCGGATGTGGCAGGCGTTCGCGCAGATGTCGTTGCGGTGCCAGCAATTGTTGCGGGTGGTCGCGGTCGCGCCGGATGCCAGCTACGAGCAGGTCGGCAAGGCCCTGGGGATGCCGCGGGGCAGCATCGGCCCGAAGAAGGGGCGGTGCCTGGCGGCGCTGCGGGAGCAGCTTTCCGGTGGCTCGGTTCCGGAGGAGGCCGCCGGATGAGGACGCGGAAACCAGCGGAGCTGCGCGTGCTGGACGATCTGTTCCACCAGTGCGATCCGCCACCGGGACGGATGCTCACCGCCGCTTATGCAGCCGTGGGCCGGGCGCACGGTTTCGAAGATCCGTCGGGGTTGGAGCTGATCGGGGACTCGGCCGACGAACCGGCCAACACCCGGCTGCACGGCGCCGCGTCTCGGACGCGGGTGCTGACGTATCTGATGCCGGGGCGGATCGTCGAGGTCGACTTGGTGCCGATGGTCGGCGGGATGCTCCGAGCGTCCGGGATCGTGCTCAACCAAGCGGGCGATGGCGTTCCGCAAGGTGAGGTCGTCTTGCGCTGCGCCGATGATCAGCACATCGCGGAGCTGGACGAGAACGGCCGGTACGGTGCGGCCGATCTGCACAGCGGGCCGTTGAGCGTCGTGTTCCGGCCGGCGGGCGCGGCGGCGCCCGCCGTGGCTGATTGGCTGGTCTGTTGAGCGCGGGGACCGCCGTCGCACCGGCGAGGATCTCCGAGTCGTCGGTGCTGTGGTGGCGGGATCGGGTCGGTGCGGACCCGGCTGGCGCCTTGCGCGTCGCCGAGGAAGTGCTGGCCACAGCCGGGGATCCGCAGCTGCGAGTGCTCGCCAGGCACGTCGCCTGCCTGGTCGCGGTCGAGCAGGGGCGTTCGTCGGACGCGCGGCAACACGCCCGGCTCGCTCTTGCGGCCGCGCTCCGCGCGCGGCTATGGGATCGGGCGGCGCAGGTGCGGCTGACCTACGCGTGGACCGAGTTGGACCGCGGTGATCCGGATGCCGCGTGGCAGCACCTGCTGACCGCGGAGCCGCACCTGAGCGGCGGTGACCTCGCGAGGGCCACCTGCCTGCGCGGCCTGCTGCGGTGCCAGGAGGACCGCTATGACGAGGCGGTCCGCGACCTGTCCGCGGCATTGCCGCGGTTGACCGGGCACAACGACCACCAGTGGGCGGCGAATGCGCTGGTCGGGCGCGGGCTGGCGCACCTGTACCGCAACCGGCTCGACGAGGCGGAGTCGGACCTGGCCGCGGCCGAACGGACGTTCCGCACCCATGGCCGGGTCAACCGTGCCGCGCTGTGCAGGCACAACCGGGGCTGCGTGGCGTTGCGCGCGGGAGATCTGCCGCGCGCGTTGCAGCTGTTCGACCAGGCGCGGGTGCGGGGCGTGGACCCCGACCAGTGCCCGGAGGTCCTGGTGGACCGCGCGGAGGCGCTCGCAGGCGCAGGTATGCACGAGCCCGCGCGAGCCGAGCTGCTGCGAGCGGCCGACCGGCTGGAACGGCTCGGCCGCGCGGTGCGGCTCGCCGAGACCAGGCTGGCGCTGGCGGGATGTGCGCTGCGCGCGGGAGAACCGCTGGAAGCGATCAACGCTGCGCAGCAGGCCGCTCGGTTGTTCCGCTCCCAGCGTCGTCCGGCGTGGACCGCACTGGCGGTTGCGACCCGGTGGCAGGCGAGGTTGCGGGCCGGGGAGGCGACCCGGCGCGATCTCGCGTCGGCGCGGCGTGCCGGTTCGGCCTGCGCGGCGCACGGGTGGAGCACTGCGGCGGCCGAGCTGTGGCTCACCGCGGCCCGGGTGGCCGCGGGCCGCGGCCACCGGACTACGGCGCGACACCTGCTGGAACTGGCGGCGACGGTGCGCGGTGCGGCACCGGGTGACGCGCGACAACTGGCGTTGGGCCGGCTCGCCGAGGCACTGCTGGCCGAGGACGCCGGGGACGCGGTTCGGCTGTTCGACTCCTGCCGCGAAGGTCTGCGCGCCGTCGAGACGCACGCGGCCGGTATCGCGGCGCTGGAGCTGCGGATCGAAGCGTTCGGACTGGCGGAGGAACTCGGCGCGACGGCGGTCCGGGCGGCACTGCGCACCGGTGATCCTCGAACCGCGCTGCGCTGGACCGAACGCGGCCGGGTGAGCGCGTTGCACCGCCGGGCGCTGCGCCCGCCCTCCGATCCGGAGCTGCGCACGGCGCTGGTGCGGCTGCGCTCGGCGGTGGCCGGGATGTGGGGCGCGAAGGACGCGCGGTTGCGTCATGCGATGTCCGAGATCAGCACGTTGGAACGGCACGTCCGGGATCGGGCACTGCTGGTCGAGGGCGGGGCCGGGGAGTCCGCGGGCGCGTTCGGGATCGACGAGGTGGTCGCCGCCATCGGCGATGCGGTGCTGCTGACCTTGTTCGCGCACGACGGGGAGTTGCACGCCGTGTCCGTTGTGGACGGTCGGATCCAGTTGCACTCGCTCGGTTCGGAAGACGGCGCGGTGGCCGAGGCGCAACGGCTGCGCCACGCGCTGGGCAGGGCCGCGGAGTCCGGGGACGAACGACAGCACGCAGCCTTCCTGAGCAGCGCGCAGGTCACGGCGGATGCTCTCCAGCAGCGCCTACTCGGCCCGCTGGTCGACTCGCTGTCCGGAGGTCGCAGTTTGCTGGTGGTTCCCACCGGTCGGTTGCACGCCGTCCCGTGGTCGGCCTTGCCCGCCTGCCGCGGACGCAGCGTCACGGTGGCGCCTTCGCTGCGCTGTTGGATGCGCGGCAGGGCGGACGGTCGAAGCGAATCCGACGGGGAATCGGTGTGGGTCGCGGGCCCTGGTCTGGAACACGCTGAACGGGAGGTGCGGGCGTTGCACCGCGCCGGCGGCGGCCGGTTGCTGACCGGCGCGGACGCCGGTGCAGAACAGGTCCTGTCCGCTGTGGACGGTGCCGGTGCGGCGCACATCGCGGCGCACGGTTGGTTCCGCGCCGACCAGCCGCTGCTGTCCTGCCTGGACCTGGCCGACGGGCCGCTGTACGGCTACGACCTGGACCGGCTGCGCAGCGGCCCGCGCACGGTGGTGCTGTCGGCCTGCGAAGCGGGCCGCTCGGTGGTGGGCCGCGCCGACCAGCTCACCGGCCTCGCCGCGACGCTGCTCGGGCGGGGGACGGTGACGGTGATCGCCAGCGTCGTGCCGATTCCCGACGAGCGGACCGCGCACGTGATGGTGGCGCTGCACGATTCGCTCCGTCGCGGCGTGGCCCCGGCCGAGGCGCTGGCCTCGGCGCAGGCGCGGCACGGCGAAACGGGGTTCCTCTGCCTCGGATACGGAGGCCGATCATGACCGGCCAGGCGCTGCTGCGTGCCCGCGGATCAGGACGAGGCGAGCTTGTGCAGCCGCCGGATGCCTTCGTCCAGCACCTCGTCCCGTTTGCAGAACGCGAAGCGCACCAGGTGCCGGGTGTCCTCCGGGTTGTCGCAGAACACCTGCACCGGGATCGCGGCGACCCCGACCTTCTCCGGCAGTGCCCGGGCCAGCTCGGCCCCGTCGGTGAAACCGAGCGGGCGCACGTCCGCGCAGATGAAGTAGGTGCCTTCGCTGGCCAGCACGTCCAGACCGGCCTCGGCGAGTCCGTTGGCGAGTCGGTCCCGCTTGCGCTGCAAGCCATCCCGCAGATCCCGGACCCAGTCGAGTTCGTGCCGCAGGGCGTGCGCCACCGCGGGCTGGAACGGGGCGCCGCCGACGAAGGTGAGGAACTGCTTGGCCGCCCGCACCGCGGCGATCAGCTCGGCCGGGCCGCACGCCCAGCCGATCTTCCAGCCGGTGGCGCTGAAGCTCTTGCCGACGCTGGAGATCGACACGGTGCGCTCGGCCATCCCCGGCAGCGTGGCCAGCGGGGTGTGCGCCCGCCCGTCGTAGAGCAGGTGCTCGTAGACCTCGTCGGTGATGGCGATCAGGTCGTTCTCGCGGCAGACCTGCGCGACCGCGGCCAGCTCGGTGTCGGTGAGCACCGTGCCCGTGGGGTTGTGCGGCGAGTTCAGCACCAGCGCGCGGGTCCGCGGCCCCACTGCCGCGCGCAGGGCGTCCAGGTCGAGTTCGAAGCGGTGGTCCGGTCCCTGCCGCAGGCCGACGGTGCGGCGGACGCCGCCTGCCATGGCCACGGCGACCGGGTAGGAGTCGTAGTAGGGCTCGACGAGGACCACTTCGTCGCCGGGCTCGATCAGCGCGAGCATCGAAGCGGTGATCGCTTCGGTGGCGCCGACGGTCACCAGGACCTCGCCCTCCGGATCGTGCTCGATGCCGTAGTGCGCACGGCGGTGCTCGGAGATCGCGGCGCGCAGCTCGGGCTCGCCCGCGCCGGGCGGGTACTGGTTGACGCCGTCGGCGATGGCCCGCTGCGCGGCCTGCAGCATGCCCGCCGGTCCGTCGGTGTCCGGGAAGCCCTGCCCCAGGTTCACCGCGCCGGTCCGCCGGGCCAGTTCGGTGATCTCGGCGAAGATCGTCGAGGTGAACGGGCGCAACCGGGAGGTGAGAGCTTCAGAACGCACGGCACGGCAGCGTAGTCGAATCGACGGCCGATCCGAACGGGTGCACTCGGCCCGTCCCGCCCTGCGGACCCGCTTCCGGCGGTGTCGCCGGGCTCGATCACGCCGGACGGGCGGCGGTGTGCTGTAAGAATCGAGGGGTGCGAACGACAGGGGCGACCGAGGCGGACGAGCTCAAGCGACGTGCGCTGCGGCGGATGAAGACCGTCGCGGGCGGTCTGCTGCTCGCCGTCGCCGTGATCTACGTGCTCGCGCAGTGGCGGGAGCACGAGGGGGCCGCGTGGGCCGGCTACGTCCGGGCCGCGGCCGAAGCGGGCATGGTCGGTGCGCTGGCGGACTGGTTCGCGGTGACGGCGCTGTTCCGGCGTCCGATGGGACTGCCGATCCCGCACACCGCGATCATCCCCACCCGCAAGGACGCGCTGGGACACAACCTCGGGGAATTCGTCGGCTCGAACTTCCTGGCCGAGCCGGTGGTGCGGGACAAGCTGGGCCGGGCCGACATCGGCCACCGGGTCGGGGTGTGGCTCGACGACGCCGACCACGCCGAGCGCGTGACCTCGGAGCTGGCGACCGCGGTGCGCGGCGCCGTGCAGGTCTTCCGGGACGAGGACGTGCAGGCCGTCCTGGAGCAGGCGGTGCTGCGCAAAGTCCTCGCCCAGCCGTGGGGGCCACCGCTGGGCCGGATCCTCGGGCAGGTCTTCGCGGACGGTTCGCACCACCGGCTGGTCGATCTGGTCTGCGACCGCGCTTACGACTGGGTGCGGGACAACCACGAAACGGTGCTGCGCGTGGTCAGCCAGCGGGCGCCCTCGTGGTCGCCGAAGTTCTTCGACGGCATGGTCGCGGACAAGATCTACGCCGAGGTGCTGTCGTTCGCGTGGGCGGTCAAGACCGACCCGGACCACCAGATGCGCAAGGCGGTGGACCGGTTCCTGGTCGACTTCGCGCACGACCTGCAGCACGACGAGCAAACGATCGCCAAGGCCGAGCAGATCAAGCGCCAGGTGATCGCGCACCCGGAGGTGCAGAACCTGGTCGCCTCCGCGTGGGGCACTGCCAAGAGGATGCTGCTGGACGCGGCCGAGGACCCCTCCAGCGAGCTGCGGCTGCGGGTCCGCGACGGACTGCAGGGACTCGGAAGGCGCCTCGTCGAAGAGCCCGAGCTGCGCGCCAAGGTCGACGGATGGCTGGAAGGCGCCGCGGTGTACGTCGTCTCGCACTACCGCGCCGAGATCACCACGCTGATCACGGACACCGTGGAGCGCTGGGACGCCGAGGAGACCTCCCGCAAGATCGAGCTCCAGGTGGGCCGCGATCTCCAGTTCATCCGGATCAACGGCACCGTGGTCGGCGCGCTGGCCGGCCTGGCGATCTACACCCTCACCCAGCTCGTGCTCTGAGCGGCCGGGCGCGCCGGTGCGGCGGGCACGGCGGCGGGATCAGCCCGGTGCGGTGTGGCGTTCCCGCCAGGACCGGGCCTTCTCCCGGTTCCCGCAGACCCGCATGGAGCACCACGTCCGGGACTTGTTCCGGGATCTGTCGTAGAACGCCCACAGGCAGTTCGACGCTGGGCAGATCTTGATCCGGTCCCAGTGGCCGGTGTGCACCAGGTGCACAGCCGCCACCAGCACTCGTCCGAGTGCATCGGCGCCGGCGAGCACGGGGATCCCGTCCCGCAGTACCACCGGAACGTTCCAGCTCATCGGACTGCCGGGCGCGGATTCGGGTGGAAAAGCGGCGTGGTCGCAGGACACGGCGTGGCGCATGGCGTCGCGGATGTCTTGCGCTCGTCCCGGGGCCTCGGCCGCACCCAGGCCCTGTCCGGCGCACCACTGCCGCCACGACTCGGCCGTCCCGAGCATCTCGGTTCCCGCTTCGGCGTCGCAGGTGTTGAGGAAAGCCAGCACCAGCTCGACGTCGCGTTCGGGGTCCAGGTCCGCGAAAGCCTGCGCAGGAGCTCGGTCGGCGACGGCTTTGCTGTTCACGAACACCATCGTAGGCGATTAGCCGGTTGCAGCTAGCACGGATAACCGCCATAATCTTTTTACTGGTTCCTCGAAGGGCGTTGGTTCGCGGAGCAGGGCTGGGAGAACAGGACGAGACGAGGGGTTCCGCCATGACCGCTGCTACCACTTCCCCGTTGCGCCTCGCGGCGTTCGCGATCGACACCCCGGATCCGCGCGCGCTCGCGGAGTTCTACGGGCGCTTGCTGGGTTGGGAGATCGATGAGCCCGAATCCGCCGAGGAATGGGTGGAGCTGGCGGACCCATCGGGCGGGACGCGGCTGGCCTTCCAGCTCGACCCCGGTTTCGTGCCGCCGACCTGGCCGGATCGTGCGCGCCCGCAGATGATGCACGTCGACGTGCGGGTGGCGACGCTCGCCGAAGGGCACGAGCGCGCGGTGGCCGCCGGTGCACGCCAACTGCCGCAGCCGTCCGATCAGCTCGATGCGACTTTCCGCGTGTACGCCGATCCGGACGGGCACCCGTTCTGCATGTGCGCGGGCTCCTGACGGAGTCCGTGCTGCTCCGGGCTCCTGCCCGGCGTTGCGCAGCTCACTCGGAAGGGTGCAAGCACCCTGCTTGCTAGAGCTAGCACTCGCGCCTACCGTGGACGGCGAACCGGAAGGAGCGCAGGCGATGGAGCGGGTGGACAAGACCGTCAACAAGGCCGTGAACCAGGCGGTCAGCGACCTCGGCGGTTACATCCGGGCGCAACGCAGCAACGCCCAGATCTCGCTGCGCCAGCTCGCGAAGAGCGCGGGCGTGTCCAACCCGTACCTCAGCCAGGTCGAACGCGGCCTGCGCAAACCCAGCGCGGAGATCCTGCAGCAGATCGCCACGGCACTGCGGATCTCCGCGGAGGCGCTGTACGTGCAGGCCGGGATCTTGGAACGCCGCGAGGGCGGGCCGGTGGTGGACGCGATCCTCGCCGACGACGAACTCAGCGAGCGGCAGAAGCAGGTCCTGCTCGACATCTACGCCTCGTTCCGGCGAGAACACGACGGCTCCGAATCCACCGACGCGCCGGAGCCGGACGGCACCGACCTGCTCAAGGAGTGATCCGCTATGGCGACGCGCACCGAAGGCACCACCAAGACGAACGAGACCGGCAACGGCCAGCCGCTGGGTGAGGCCGTGGACCAGGCCCGCACGCCGCTGCTGGCCGCGCTCGGCGCGGGCGATCTCGCCGCGCACACCATCGCCGATGCGCTCGGCAAGCTGCGCAGCAAGCTGAACGAAGGCGCCGAATCCGCCCGCAGCGGCGTCAACGAGCTGCCGCAGGACCTGCGCGAGCGGTTCGATCCGGCGGAGCTGCGCAAGCTCGTCGACGAATACACCCAGTCGGCCGTGCAGCTCTACGGCTACCTCGCCGAGCGCGGTGAGACCGCGTTCGAGCGCTTCCAGTCCCAGCCCGGTGTGCAGCGCGCCTGGGGCCAGGTCGAGCAGGCGCAGGGCCGGATGGAAGCGGCCGTGACCGACGCGCGCGGGCTGGCCGACGACGTGCTCGGCAAGGTGAGCACCGCGAGCCGCTCGTTCGGCGAGAAGGCCGCGCGGAGCACCGAGCAGGCCAGCGCCTCCGCCGCCCAGACGGTGCGCGAAACCGCCGACGACGTGGCCGAGTCGGTCGAGGAGACCGGTTCGGAGACCGCGACGGCGACGCGCAGCACCGCGCAGAAGACGGCCAACCGCACCTCGGCGGCCAAGTCCACCGGCTCCGCGAAGGGCGCCAGCTCGAAGCAGAGCAAGGGCAAGGCGGGCAGCTGAGTCCGCACGGCACGTCGGGGCCCCGGACGGTTCTCCGGGGCCCCCGACGCACGTAAGGTGAACTCGTGGGTTTGTCATCCGTAGTGCCGGAGCTGCTGCTGCAGTTCTGGATCCTCAAGATCATCTGGCTGGCGGGGATCCCGACCGGGCTGTACGCCTTCGTGCACGCGCTGTTGCAGCGCTCCGACGCGTTCACGGCCGTCGGGAAGCTGTCCAAGCCCGCGTGGCTGGGCATCACCGGTGCCGGCCTGATCCTGCTCGCGGTGCTCACCAGCGGTCCGATCACGATCATCTGGATCGCCGCGCTGATCGCCGTGCTGGTCTACCTGGTCGACGTCCGGCCCAAGGTCACCGAAGTGCAGAAGGGCAGCTCCTGGTAGCCACCGGCGCCTCGGCCGGGCCCGCCGGTGAGCTGCCTTCGGGTGCGCGCTGGAACTCCTACGGCCGGGGTTCGCCGGTCACGCTGGTGGCGCACGGTCTGGGCGCGACCGAAGGTGAAGCGCGGATCCCCGCGTCCGGCCTGCCCGGCACCCGGGTCGTGCTCACGCTGCCGAGCCATGGGAACGCGCCGGATGCGCCGGAGGGCTACTGGCGTTACGGGACGATCGCCGAGGACGTGCGGTCGGTCGCGGACGCGGTCGGCGCGACCCGCGCGGTCGGCGTCTCGCTCGGCACCGGGGCGTTGACCAGGATCGTGGCCGAACGTCCTGGGCGGTTCGAGCGGTTGGCGCTGCTGCTGCCCGCCGCGTTGGACGGTCCCCGCGAGGTGACCTCGGCGTGGGCGTTGGAGCGGCTGGCCGAGGCCGTCGCCGCGGACGACGGCGGCGCGGCGCTGCGCGAGCTGGTCGCCGCCGAGTTTCCGCCCGAAGCGCAGGTCGGCGAGCATGTCGAACTCCGCGTGTCGGCGCTGCAGCGCCTGGGGGCCGCATTGCACGCCCTGAGCGATCAGCGGGTGCTCGACGACGCGGGAACCTTGCGCGCGGTGCGTTCCGAGGTGCTGGTCATCGGGGCCACCGAGGATCCGATGCATCCGGCTTCGGCGGCGCGGCGAACCGCCGAAGCTTTTCCGGGCGCACGGCTGGAATTGCTGGATTCCCGCGCGCCGATGGTCACCCACCGCCGCGAAGTGCGGGCGTTGCTGAGCGGTTTCCTGGGCGGCTGATTCCTCGGCAGGACCCCGTATCGTCGGCGCATGGCTGTTGACTGGTCGCTCGCGGCCGGGACGTTGCAGGTCTCGCCCGCCCTCGACCGCCCGGAACTGCTGGCTGAGCCGGTGCTCGCCGCGGTACGGGCGTTGCCGGGGACCGAAGCCGCTCGCGTCGGTGTCGCCGAGATCGACCCGGCGCTGGCCGACACCGCCGAGTTCTGCGCGCACTACGGCTCGCCGTTGGAGCTGTCGGCGAACTGCGTCGTGGTTACCGGCAAGCGCGGCGGCGAAGTCCGGCACGCGGCTTGCTTGGTGCTGGCGACCACCCGCGCTGATGTGAACGGCGTGGTCCGGCGGCGGCTGGACGTGCGGAAAGCCTCGTTCACGGCGATGGACGACGCGGTGTCGCTGACCGGCATGGCCTACGGCGGCATCACTGCGTTCGGGCTGCCCGCCGGGTGGCCGGTGCTGGTCGACGCGGCGGTGGCGCGCACTCCGGCCGTGGTGGTCGGCAGCGGCCTGCGCGGCAGCAAGATCCTCACGGCGGGCGAGGTGCTGGCCGATCTGCCCGGCGCCGAAACACTCCCCGACCTGGCCCGCCCCGCGCCCGCGGAGTGAAGGCCCGCCCACTACGGCGCGGCGCGCGGTGAAGTGCCTGAGCGTGCCGATCGGCGCTCAGAACACGACGGTGCGTTTGCCGTGCACCAGGACGCGGTCCTCCAGGTGCGCCCGCAGCCCGCGGGCCAGCACGATCTTCTCGATGTCGCGGCCCTGCCGGATGATGTCCGCGACGGAGTCGGTGTGGTCGACGCGGGTCACGTCCTGCTCGATGATCGGCCCCGCGTCGAGCTCGGCCGTCACGTAGTGGCAGGTGGCGCCCACCAGCTTCACCCCGCGCTCGTACGCCTGGTGGTACGGGCGGGCACCGGCGAACGACGGCAGGAAGCTGTGGTGGATGTTCAACGCCCTGCCCGCCCACGCTTCGCAGAGCTCGGACGGCACGACCTGCATGAACCGGGCCAGCACGAGCGCGTGCGGCTGGTGGCCGTCCGCCAGTGCGCGGATTTCCTGGAAGGCAGCGGCCTTGCCTTCCGGGTCCGCCGCGGGCGGGAACGGCACGTGGTGGAACGGCACGCCGTGCGCCTCGGTGATCGGGCGCAGCCGCGGGTGGTTGCCGATCACCGCCCGCAGATCCACGTCGATCTCCCCGGAGGAGATCCGCCCGAGCAGGTCGTGCAGGCAGTGGCCTTCGCGGGAAACCAGGATCACCACGCGCCGCCGCTGTTCGGTGTCGGTGACCTGCCAGCTCGTGCTGCCCAGCTCGGCGGCGACCCGGCCGACGCGTTCCCGCAGTTCGTCCACGCCGAACGGCAGCGAGTCCGCGCGGACGACCTGGCGGGTGAAGAACCAGTTGGTGTCCGGGTCGGTGTGGTAACCGGCCTCGACGATCCATCCGCCGTGCTCGGCGAGGAACGACGTGATGCGGGCGACGATCCCGGTGCGGTCCGGGCAGCTGAGGCTGATCACGTACGACACAGCTGCGCATTCTCGCACCGCAAGGCCGTCTCGGCCGGGATCAACGCCCGGCGACGAGCCCGCCGAGCGCTGCGTCGCCGGTGATCATCGCGCCGCTCGGGCGGCCCCAGACCCGGCGGTAGACCGCGTCGGCGGTGCCCGCGACGGTCGCGTCGACCTCGTCGGCGCCCAGCGCGGCATCGGCGGGCGCTCCGATCTGCGGTGGCTGCCCGGCCAGGAATCGCACCAGCCAGGTCCGCCCGGCGTCGGCGGCGTGGTAGAGCACCCGGCCCTGGTGCGCGGACTGCGACCAGTCGCCCAGCGGCGCGATGACGGTGAGCATCTCGTCGATCCCGTCCGCGGCCAGCTCCGGATCGAAGATCAGCTCCGAACCGCCGTCCGCGGCCAGCACCGCGTCGAGGCGGTGGATCGCGGTTTCGTGCGTCATGCGCCGGGTCCACGACTCGGGTGTGCCACCCGGGAAGAACGCCCACACCGCCCGCTGCGGGTCCGGCGCGGAAAGCGCCGTGGTGAGTTCGGCGAAGCGCTCGTCGAACCAGGTCAGCGCCGCGTCGAACGCGTCGGGCGCGGCGGGCGGCCGCGGCCGCTGATCGTCCGGGCCGGATTCGAGTCCCAGCTGCACCATCGCGTAGACGCGGGCCAGGTGGCGCAGCAGCTTGCGCACGTCCCAGCCGGGGCAGGTGGGCACGGTGGCGTCCGGGCCAGCTGCCACCGCAGCCGCGCGGAACGCTCCGACCTGCTCTTTCAACACTGCTTGCGAAAATTCGCCGACCATGCCGCGGAGTTTACGAGCCGGGCGAGCCGGCGGGAGCCACGGCGGACCAGGCGACGGTCAGCTCGCCGGCGCGCCAGCGCCGCGGGCGATCCAGCACCGGCCAGCCGCGGGCGGCCAGCGACCGCACCGACTCCGCCCAGCGGGCCCGCGGGCCGTACGGGACCAGCGGCGCGGCCCGCGCCCAGCAGGAGTCGAGGTCGTTGAGCAACGAGTGCACCTTCTCGCCGGGGACGTTGCGGTGGATCAGCGTCTTCGGCAGCCGTTCGGCCAGATCGGACGGTCGCGCCAGGTCCGCGGGCAGGCAGGCCAGCGTGAACGTGCGGGGCCCGCCGCGGTCCAGCGCGACCCAGCAGCAACGCCGGCCGATCTCGTCGCAGGTGCCCTCCACCAGCAACCCGCCGGGGGCGAGCCTGCCGCGCAGCTCCTCCCACGCCTTCCAGGCTTCCGGCTCGGTGTACTGGCGCAGCACGTTGAACGCGCGCACGAGCACCGGACCGGCCGCGCCGCCGATGCCAGCCGCCAGGCCCGCCAGCTCGAATCCGCCGCGCCGGAAGTTCAGGCCG
Organism: Saccharopolyspora sp. SCSIO 74807; assembly: GCF_037023755.1. NCBI lineage: Bacteria > Bacillati > Actinomycetota > Actinomycetes > Pseudonocardiales > Pseudonocardiaceae > Saccharopolyspora > Saccharopolyspora sp. SCSIO 74807. The sequence goes on from NZ_CP146100.1 coordinate 2,032,778, forward strand.
GGCGGTACCGCGACCCGCCGCCCGGCCTCGACCCGCTCGGGATCGATCTCCAGGCCGAACACCCGCGCATCCGGCCGCAGCGGCCGCAGCCGTTCGGCGAGCTCGACCGTGGTGGTCGGTGCCGAGCCGAATCCGAGATCGACGACCAGCGGATCCGCCGCCGATCGCAGCGCGCGGGCGGCCCACGGTGCGCCGGTGATCCAGCGGTCCACGCGCCGCAGCCGGTTCGGGTTGGTGGTGCCCCGGGTGGCCATGCCGAGTGCCCTGGCGCGGCCCGCGGCGAGTCGCGGGGCGCGTTTGCGCGGCTGGTTCAAGGCATGGACCTGCGGATTCGGGCGTGCGAAGGCATGGCAGGGGCGGAATCGCCGGACGACGGGTGGTTCACTGCGAATGCTTCGCGAGCCATTCACCGGTGAACTGCTCCTCCCGGGCGAGCAGTTTCTGCACCTGCTCGGCCACCAGGTCTTCCACCCGCCCGCCGACGAACGGCACGTTCACCCGCACCTCGCCGTCCACGAGGAACTCGCTGCCGGTCTCGGGCAGGTCCCGCAGCCACATCGAACCGGTGATGGTGCACGGCACCCCGGCGACCTCGGCGGCGATCTCGCCGTTGTAGTGGCCGGGCTCTTCGCACCGCCAGGACTCGGTGCGGTCGATCACCAGATCACCCGCGCCAGCCACGGTGCGCGCGACCGGCGGCAGCGCCTCCGTGCTGACCCCCTGGCGCAGCTGGAAGCGGACCGCATCACCGAGGACGTCGTGCTTGACCAGCTCGTTGCGGGTGCCGCCGAGCTCGGCGAGCCGGTCCCGCAGGTAGTCGATGTCGATGAGCGCCTGGTGCACCTGCGACGATGCCCACTCGGAGGTGCTCCGGTGCTCGATGCGGCGTGCCATGGGCGGAAGGTTACCTTTGGCAGTCGTGAACTCCTCGATGTCCGGTGCCGAAGGAATCCGCGGCGGCCCGGCCGGCGCTCGAACCCCCGGCGAACACCCCTTGGCGGAGTACACGACGCTGCGGCTGGGCGGCCCGGCCGCAGAGTTCGTGCTCGCCGAGCATCCCGACGAACTGGCCGAGGCGGTCCGCGAGTCGGACGCCGCCGGCCAGCCGCTGCTGGTGCTGGGCGGCGGGTCGAACCTCGTCGTCGCCGACTCCGGGTTCGACGGCCGGGTGGTGCGGGTCGCCACCCGCGGCCGCAGCTACGACATTGTGGACGGTTTCGTGCAGCTGACCGTCGAGGCCGGTGAGGACTGGGACGACGTAGTCGCCGACACGGTGCACCAGGGCCTGGGGAATCTGGAGTGCCTGTCCGGGATTCCGGGGCTGACCGGTGCGACACCGGTGCAGAACGTCGGTGCCTACGGCGTGGAGATCTCCGAGATGCTGGTCTCGGTGGACCTGCTGGACCGGCGCACGGGCCGGATCCGCACCGTGCTGGCCGAGGATCTGGGGCTGGTCTACCGCGGCAGCTCGCTCAAGCACAGCGACGAAGCGGTGGTGCTGCGCGCCCGCTACCTGCTGCGGGACGGCGCCGAGTCCGCGCCGATCCGCTACGCCGAACTCGCCCGCGCGCTGGAGGTGCAGCCGGGCGCGCGGGTCGACGTCGCCCGCGCTCGGGAAGCGGTGCTGGAGTTGCGGCGGACGAAGGGGATGGTGCTCGACCCGGCCGACCACGACACCTGGAGCGCCGGCTCGTTCTTCACCAATCCGATCGTGGACACCGCCGACCTTCCCGGGGTGCTGGAGCTGATCGCCACTCGGGTCGGCCCGGACGAGCGGGTTCCGCAGTACCCGGCGGGCGACGGGCGCACCAAGCTCTCCGCGGCCTGGCTGATCGAACGCGCCGGGTTCGGCAAGGGGCACCCCGGTGGCGCGGCGCGGGCCGCGTTGTCCGGCAAGCACACGCTGGCGTTGACCAACCGCGGCTCGGCCTGCACCGAAGACCTGCTGGGTCTCGCGCGTGAAGTGCGCGAGGGGGTACGTTCCGCGTTCGGCGTGTCGCTGGCACCGGAACCGGTACTCGTGGACTGTTCGATCTGAAGCGTGTTTTCCGGGCTCGCTGTCCGAGGAGTCCGCGAGGGCGTTCGGCCGGGGCGGTTTCCAGCGTTCCGGAGGGCCGTCGGAGTGACTCTTCGTGACTAATGCTTACCCTGAGTGTTAAATGGTAGCTGGAGGGCCGCCATGCTCAGCATCAGGGAACTTCGGGACAGAGCGGTCATTCGGCCGATCAAACGCGCGGTGGAGGACCAGCTGCTGGACCTCCCCGGGGTGACGGCCGTCGACATCGGCGAGAAGCGCATCGCAGGCCGGGGCACCGGCAGGCAGGGAATCGTGGTGTCGGTGGCGCGCAAGCGCGCGCCCGACCGGGTTTGGCCCGGCACGCAGATCCCGCCGGACGTGCTGGGCATCCCCACCGACGTCATCGAGGAAAAGCCGGTTCTGCAGCACGCCCACCACGGCGCGGAGGAGTCGGTGGCGTTGCGCGGCCGCGATTTCGCGCACGACGGCGCGGTCACCGGCGGGGACGGCGTGGCGCCGTGCCGGTCGGTGCAGCTGTCCCCGCCGGAGGTCCGCAACGCGGGCCGCTACCGCCGCACCGGAACGCTGGGTGCGCTGGTGATCGGGCACCAGCCCGCGGCAGCGGCCATGGGGCTGACGACGTTCGACGTCGCGTGCCTGGACGATGCTTGGGCGGTCGGCGACCGGATGGTCGATCCGGACACCGGGTACGTGTTCGCCGAGCTGGCGCGCGGTGCGCTGTCCGGGCGGGTCGATGCGGCGGCGGTGACTCTCGGATGCGGCGTGCAGCACTCGCCGGTGATTCCGGGCATCGGCCCGATCGCCGGTCAGTGCGCGGCTTACCCGGGCGAGCCGGTGCGCAAGAGCGGGCACGGCAGCGGGCTCACCGCAGGAGTCGTGTCCTCTGTGGACGCGACGCTGCGGGTGGATCACGGCGCGGCTCTCGGGGTGCGGGTGCTGCGTGAGCAGATCCGGATCGACGCCGTCGATGGTTGCTTCACCGCCTCCGGTGACGCGGGCAGCGCGGTGGTCAACAGCGACGGGCGGGTGGTCGGTTTGCTGTTCGCGGGGTGCCGCACCGGATCGACCGGGTTCGCCAGTCCGATCGTGGACGTGCTCGCCGAACTCGATGTGGAACTTTGCGTGCAGCACCAGCACATCGGCGTGTGACCGCGGTGAGTTCGCACACGTTCCCGGACCGTGATCTGTTCCATTGTGGACCGTCGATTTCCGCGCGGTCCGCTCCGATCCCGCCCCCGCGCGCTCGCCGATGAAGATCGACGCAGGTCATCGGCGCACCCCGAGTCGTCGCCCGGCTACCCGGGGAAGCGATCCGCGGCACCGGCCCGCCCGAAGGCCGACAGCTGTGACGCGACACACTGCTGATCGGCGGCATCTTGGCGGAGCGCCGCACGTCTACCCAATGCAAGTCATGTCGGAACGGATCGGGGTCAAGGAGTGCTGAGCAGGGTGAGTCGGTCGCGGATACGGCTGCTGTGGGCTGCGCTGGCGGGAGCGCTGGCGGCCGTGCTGCTGATATCGGGGTGCGGAGCCCAATCCGCGTCCGGCGGCGGATCGGGTTCCCGGGCGTCGGCGCCGAAGGCGCAGGTGCACCTGGAGCCCGGCGGCGGTGCCGACATCAACCCCGCCGCTCCGATCCGCGCCAGCGTCGAGCAGGGACGGCTCGACTCGGTCAAGCTCACCAACGGCGACGGCAAGGAGGTCGGCGGTCAGCTCGCCCCCGACGGGCACACCTGGACCGCGGGCGAAGCGCTCGGCTACGGCAAGGACTACACCTGGTCCGGCCAGGCCACCGGCGTCGACGGCAAGACCGTGCAGGTGCAGGGCTCGTTCCGCACGGTGTCGCCGGACAAGAAGGTGCGCGCCACGATCAACCCCACCGACCACAGCGAGGTCGGCATCGCGATGCCGATCAGCGTGAAGTTCGACGAGCCGGTCACCGACAAGGCCGCCGCGGAGCGGGCGCTGGCGGTGCGCACCTCGGTCCCGGTCGAGGGCTCCTGGGCATGGCTGTCCAGCACCCAGGTGGACTGGCGGCCGAAGGAGTACTGGCCGGCGAACACCCAGGTCGAAGTGGACGCGAACCTCTACGGGGTGCACTACGGCAAGGGCGCCTACGGGCGCGAGGACCTGACCACCAAGTTCACCGTCGGCCGCGCGCAGATCGTCAAGGCCGACGCGCAGACGCACCAGATGGTGGTCGAGCGGGACGGCAAGCAGGTCGCCAGCTACGCGGCCAGCTACGGCAAGGACAAGGATCCGGAGCTGAACACGCCGAACGGCACCTACATGGTGATGCAGAAGAACCCCGTCGAGATCATGGACAACCCGCGGTACGGCTACACCGACGTGGAGAAGAAGTGGGCCATCCGGATGTCCAACCACGGCGAGTTCATCCACGAGAACGAGGAGAACCGCGCCAACCTCGGCAAGGTCAACACTTCGCACGGCTGCATCAACCTGTCCGAGGCGGACGCCAAGGCGTACTTCGACAGCGCCATGGTCGGCGATCCGATCGAGGTCAGCGGTGGTGTGCGGGCGATGGAGCCGCGCTACGAGGTGTTCGACTGGCTGCTGGACTGGGGTCAGTGGCAGCAGAAGTCGGCGCTGTGAGGATCGGTCCTTTCCGGATCGGCCGGAGTCGCCGCACCGTCGGCGCGCACCGCTGATCCGCATCCCGGCGCGAGCAGCGCGCCGACACCGGGCGCGAACGTGCCGGTCCCGTGCTGGTGGGAGTGCCCACCGGCACGGGACCTTCGCAATCGCGGGGTGTGAACGCGGTCACGCGGGCTGCGGGACGAGCCTGGTCGGCGCGGGCGGGTGCGCGGCGTGGCGCACCGCGTTCCGGCTCCCAGGAATGTTTTCCCCGGGTGCGGCGTCGGGACTCAAGGCGTCCGGGAAGGCGGATGCCCGCCCACGCGCGCGCGGACCAGCTCGGGCGCCGTGGTGCGTTCCCGATCTGCGATGGGCAGCCGATGACTTCCAGCACCGTCCGGATGCGGCCGCGCCGGGCCGCCGTGTTCTCGTTGCACACTTCGCCGCTGGAGCAGCCCGGCACCGGCGACGCGGGCGGGATGAACGTCTACATCGCCCAGACCGCGACCAGGCTGGCCGAGCAGGGCACCGAGGTGGAGATCTTCACCCGTGCGACCTCGTCGGAGATGCCGCCCGTCGCCGAGCTGGCTCCCGGCGTGACCGTGCGGCACGTGGTGGCCGGACCGTTCGAGGGGCTGGACAAGCACGAGCTCCCCGCCCAGTTATGCGCGTTCGCGGCAGGCGCGTTGCGGGCGGAAGCGCGCCACGAGCCCGGTTTCTACGACATCGTCCACTCGCACTACTGGCTGTCCGGACAGGTCGGCTGGCTGGCGCGGGAACGCTGGGGCGTCCCGCTGGTGCACACCGCGCACACCTTGGCGAAGGTCAAGAACGCCGCGCTGGCCGAAGGCGACACCCCGGAACCGCGGGTCCGCGTGGTCGGCGAGGAGCAGGTCGTGTCCGAAGCGGACCGGCTGGTCGCGAACACCGGTGTGGAGGCCGCCGATCTGGTGGAGCTCTACGGCGCGGAACCGGAAGCGGTGGCCACGATCCCGCCGGGAGTGGACCTGCGCCGGTTCACCCCGGGCGCTGCTGATGCGGCGCGGGCTCGGCTGGGGCTGCCCGCCGCGTCGCTGGTGTTCGCGTTCGTTGGCCGGATCCAGCCGTTGAAGGCGCCGGACGTGCTGCTGCGGGCGGCCGCGGAACTGCTCCGGCGGCGCCCCGAACTGCGCGCGGAACTGACCGTGCTGATCGTCGGCGGTCCGTCCGGCAGCGGGCTGGACCGGCCCGAGTCGCTGCACGAGCTGGCCGCGCAGCTCGGCATCACCGACGTGGTCCGGTTCCTGCCGCCGCAGCGCGGCGAGGCGCTGGCCGACGTCTACCGCGCCGCCGACGTTGTCGCGGTGCCCAGCTACAACGAATCGTTCGGCCTGGTGGCCCTGGAAGCGCAGGCGTGCGGGACGCCGGTGGTCGCCGCGGCCGTCGGCGGGCTCCCGGTCGCAGTGGCCGACGAGCGTTCCGGACTGCTCGTGCAGGGGCACCGCATCGAGCAGTGGGCGGACGCGCTGAGCTCGGTCGCCGATCCCGCGCACCGGCGGCGGCTGGCGGCGGGCACGGTCGAGCACGCGCAGCGGTTCTCCTGGGATCGCACCACGGAGGCGTTGCTGGACACTTATGCGCGAGCGAGGAGAACTTTCCACTCGCAGTTCAGCTTCCGGGAGGTGACGGCGTGACCGCCGACGCGACCATCAAGTCCGCACTCGATTCGAGCGAACTCGACTACCGGCACGAGTCCCCGGGCCGGTTCTTCGTGACCTTGCCCGGCACCAAGAAGTTGCAGACCAACTGCTGGCTGATCGTCGCCGAGCACGCGCTGGTGGTGGAGGCGTTCGTGTGCAGGCAGCCGGACGAGGCGCACGAGGACGTCTACCGCTACCTGCTGCGGCGCAACGCCAGGCTCTACGGCGTGCACTACACGATCGACAGCACCGGCGACATCTACTTGGTGGGGCGCGTCGGTTTGCACGCGGTGACCGCGGACGAGCTCGACCGGGTGCTGGGCCAGGTGCTGGAAGCCGCCGACGGCGACTTCAACACGCTGCTGGAGCTGGGTTTCCGCACCGCCATCCGGCGGGAGTGGGGCTGGCGGGAGTCGCGCGGCGAGTCGCTGGCGAACCTCCGGCCGTTCACCGAGCTGGTGCGGCGGGACGGGCCGCTGTGGCCCGCGGACGACGCGCAGGCGCCGGAGAGCCCGGTCGGCGAGGCGCGGTGATCGGCCCAGCTGCGTGCTCGGCCCGACTCCTGAGCGAGCGAAGCAGCTGCGGGATCGACACGACGGTGTGATCGGCCGAGCAGCGTGCTCGGCACAGCTGTGTGAGCAGCAGCGCCGCGCTCAGCAGAGCGGTGTGAGCGGCACGGCGGCTGGAATTCGTCCGCCTGCGAACTAGCGGACCGCGCGGGACGGCTCGGGAGAGAGGGGGAGTCGCGAGCTCGAACCGCCCCGCGTGGGGGTCCCGCCAGCGGGCCAAGTGGGCGGGGGGCACCCCAGGCCCGGCGGGGCGCGGATCGACGGGGGAGACGAACCGCGCTCGTTCGCTCTCGCGCGATCGGGGAGTGCGTGGGAGCCGATCAGCGAGAGCAGTGACAACTTCGCAGAGTCACGCACTGGCCACAAGGCCGACGCATTACTCCGTACGAGTGATATTCGACACGGGACGTAACGCAACGAAATCGCAGGCCGGAGATCCTGCACTGCAGAGTGATCGCCTGCTCGCACGTGTCACGGCGCCACGGTGAATCGATAACCGTAAGGTGACAAGAGCAACGAAATCCGCGAGCCGCCGCGGTCGCTCCGCGCACCCGAAGATCGTCACTCGAAACGGTGGCGCGCTGGCGCAACGTGATCAATTCGCGTCCACCGTGAAAGGCCGAGCGCCCGCCCCGAACGGCCCGGCACGCCCGCCGCGCGCCCTGGCATAACCTGAAGCCATGACTGTCGGGACTCTGGTACTGCTGCGGCACGGGGAAAGCACCTGGAACGCCGAGAACCTGTTCACGGGCTGGGTCGACGTCCCCCTGTCGGAGAAGGGCAAGGGCGAGGCGCAACGCGGCGGCGAGCTGCTCCGCGAGACCGGGGTGCTGCCCGATGTGCTGCACACCTCGCTGCTGCGCCGGGCGATCACCACCGCCAACATCGCGCTGGACACCGCCGAGCGGCACTGGATCCCGGTGCGCCGGGACTGGCGGCTCAACGAGCGGCACTACGGTGCGCTGCAGGGCAAGAACAAGAAGCAGACGATGGAGACCTACGGCGAGGAGCAGTTCATGCTCTGGCGCCGCTCCTACGACACACCGCCGCCGGAGATCGAGCCGACCGACGAGTACAGCCAGGAAGGCGACCCGCGCTACGCCGATCTCGGCGCGGAGATGCCGCGCACCGAGTGCCTCAAGGACGTGGTGGCGCGGCTGCTGCCCTACTGGGAGAGCGCGGTGGTGCCGGACCTGCGGGCCGGGCGGACGGTGCTGGTCGCCGCGCACGGCAACTCGCTGCGCGCGATGGTCAAGCACTTGGACGGGATCTCCGACTCGGACATCGCCGGGCTGAACATCCCGACCGGAATCCCGCTGCGCTACGACCTCGACGCCGACCTGGCGCCGACCAACCCGGGCGGTACCTACCTGGACCCCGATGCCGCCGCGTCGGCCGCCGCGGCCGTGGCCAAGCAGGGGCGCTGAACGAAGGGCCGCTGAACCGAGCAGGACCGCGCCGCCGCCGGGCAATGCGCCGGGTGGCGGCGCGGATACCTTCGGTAGCCGCGCAGCCGGTCACTCGAACAGGAGATGCGCGGGCGTTCCGGCTCCGCCGCGTCCACCCGCGTCGACGCGAGCCCGGTCCACGGCTGAACCGCCGCGCACCGGACGGTGAACCGCGGGTGAAGAACTCGCCGGTTCGTGTCACGGGCATCACGGATCGAGCTCGCGGGCTGGTCCACCCCCGCCGTCGCCTGCTTACGATGCTGACGTGACCGCATTGGGCTATACCGCCCTGATCATCGGCGTGCTTGCGATCGGTGTGGCGGCCGGCTTCCTGGCCGCGCGGGCGACGAGTCACCGCACCCCCAGGAGGCCGGCGGGGCCGACCGTCGCCGACTTGCTGCAGCGGCTGGTGCACGCCACCGACAACGGCATCGTCGTGCTGAACCGCTTCGGCGACGTCGTGCTGCACAACCCGCGCGCCGACGAACTCGGCTTCGTACGGGACAACCAGGCCGACGTCCGCGCGCGCACGGCCGCCGGGCAGGCGCTGGAATCCGGGGAACCGGTCGCGGTGGACCTCTCCCCGGTCAACCGCTCGCTGCGCGGGCGGGGGCCCGCGGCGGTGCACGGCGAGGTCCGCCCGCTCGGCGACGGATTCACCGTGATCGACGCGGGCGACGAGTCCGACGCGGTGCGGCTGGAGGCGACCCGCCGGGACTTCGTGGCCAACGTTTCGCACGAGCTGAAAACTCCCGTTGGCGCGCTCGCGCTGCTGGCGGAGGCGGTGCTGGACGCGGCCGACGACCCCGAAGAGGTGCGCCGCTTCTCCACCAAGATCCTGCACGAGTCGACCCGGCTGGGAACCCTGGTCTCCGAGCTGATCGCGCTGTCCCGGTTGCAGGGCGCGGAACGGCTGCCGGAGCTGACCACCGTCGAGGTCGACGCGGTGATCGAGGAAGCGCTCGGCCGCTCCCGGGTCGCCGCGGAGTCCGCGGGCATCGAGATCGCCGTGGACGAGCCGACCGGCCTGCTGCTGGACGGCGACAGCACGTTGCTGGTCACCGCGCTGAGCAACCTGATCGACAACGCGGTGTCGTACTCCCCGCACGGTTCGCCGGTCTCGATCAGCCGCCGGATGGCGGGCGAGTTCGTCGAGATCGCGGTGACCGACCGGGGCATCGGCATCGAACCGCAGCACCAGCAGCGCGTGTTCGAGCGCTTCTTCCGGGTCGACCCGGCTCGCTCGCGCGCAACCGGCGGCACCGGGCTGGGGCTGGCCATCGTCAAGCACGTGGCCGCCAACCACGGCGGCGAGGTGAAGCTGTGGAGCAGGCCCGGCACCGGCTCCACGTTCACGCTCCGCATTCCGCGGCACGGCGCCGGGCAGGAGGAGGCCGAACCCGGCGCAGCCGGTGAGCAGGAGCAACCCGCGGACGAGGACGAACAGGGGCACGACCGGCACGCAACGGCGGATCGGGACCGCGGTGCGGACCGGGCCGTGACCGACAGCGGGAGTACGACCGTCGAAACGGGAGGAGTCCGGTGACCAGGGTGCTGATCGTGGAGGACGAGGAGTCCTTCGCCGACCCACTGGCGTTCATGCTGCGCAAGGAGGGATTCACCGCGGCGGTCGCGCCGACCGGCCAGGAGGCGCTGGACGAGTTCGACCGCAACGGCGCGGACATCGTGCTGCTGGACCTGATGCTGCCCGGCATGAGCGGCACCGACGTGTGCAAGCAGTTGCGGCAGCGCTCCGCGGTGCCGGTGATCATGGTCACCGCCCGGGACAGCGAGATCGACAAGGTGGTCGGCCTGGAGCTCGGCGCCGACGACTACGTCACCAAGCCGTACTCGGCGCGGGAGCTGATCGCGCGGGTGCGCGCGGTGCTGCGCCGCGGCGGTGAGGCCGAGGAGCTGCTGCCGCAGGCCCTCGAGGCCGGGCCGGTGCGGATGGACGTGGAGCGGCACGTCGTCACGGTCGCGGGCGAGGAGATCAGCCTGCCGCTCAAGGAGTTCGACCTGCTGGAGTACCTGCTGCGCAACGTGGGCCGGGTGCTCACCCGCGGCCAGCTGATCGACCGGGTGTGGGGTGCGGACTACGTCGGCGACACCAAGACCCTCGACGTGCACGTCAAGCGACTGCGTTCCAAGTTGGAACCGGACCCTGCGGAACCGCAGTACCTGGTCACCGTGCGTGGCCTCGGTTACAAGTTCGAGGTGTGAGAACGGCGCTGCGCCGGGCTCGAACGGTTTTCCGCCCCCACCCGGACCGGCCGCCCGGTTGCGGCCGGTAACGTTGGCGGACATGCGCCTAGGGGTGCTCGACGTCGGATCAAACACCGTCCACCTGCTCGTGGTGGACGCCTTTCGTGGTGCGCATCCGACCCCGATGACTTCGGAGAAGACGGTGCTGCGGCTGGCCGAGCGGATCGGCCCGGAGCGCAGACTGGCCGCGGCCGACGCCGATGAGCTGGTGCGCACCGTCGCGGAAGCCGAAACCGCGGCGGTGCGGACCGGCTGCGAGGACCTGATGGGCTTCGCGACCTCTGCGATCCGGGAAGCCGAGAACTCCGCGGAAGTGCTGCAGCGGGTGCACGACGAGACGGGTGTCGAGTTGCAAGTGCTCAGCGGCGAGCAGGAAGCGCGGCTGACGTTCCTCGCCGTGCGCCGCTGGTTCGGCTGGTCGGCCGGGCGGTTGCTGCTGGCCGACATCGGTGGCGGTTCGCTGGAGATGGCGATCGGCATCGACGAGCTGCCGGACCTGGCCGCTTCGCTGCCGCTCGGGGCCGGACGCGTCAACCGCACCAGGCTGCCGCAGGATCCGCCGAGCCAGCAGCAGGTCGGTGAACTGCGCGAATGGCTGGACGAGCAGCTCGCGCCGACCGCCGAGGACTTCCGCGCGAACGGGCGTCCGGACCGCGCGGTGGCGACGTCCAAGACGTTCCGCTCGCTGGCCCGGCTGACCGGTGCCGCCCCGGCCTCGGCCGGTCCGCGGGCGCCGCGCAAGCTCACCGCCACCGGGTTGCAGCAGCTGCTGGCGTTCATCACCCGGATGTCCTCGGCGGACCTGGCCGCGCTGGACGGGGTGAGCAGCGCCCGCGCGCACCAGCTGGTCAGCGGTGCGCTGGTCGCCGAGGCGGTGCTGCGCGCACTGCAGGTCGAAGAGCTCGACATCTGCCCGTGGGCGCTGCGTGAAGGGATCATCCTCCGGCGGCTGGACCACGCCAACGGAGAGGACCACACTGCGATGCGCACCATTGCACCGGTCGGGTCGACACCCGCGGCGCAGGCACACGCTGATCGGGGAACTGGACGGCAAGCCCAGCAAACGGCACGGTGGGATCGATGAGTCGGGACAGCGGGTCGGAGCACCCGAGCCAGCGCACCGTCGCGGAGCTGCTCGCCGAGTACGGCGGTGGCTCGCAGCGCAGCGCCCACCGGCGCCGCAGGCGTGCCGAGGACCCGAGCGAAACGGCTCCGCAGGCGATCATCGACCGGGTGCTCTCGGACAGCGGGCAGATGCGGGCCATTCAGGAAGAGGTCCGGGAGCCCGGTGCCGATTCCGCGAGCGGGGCGCAGCAGCCGCCGGTTCCGCAGCCGCCCGCCGGTCCGCCGAACCCGCCGCAGGCAGGTGGTCCGGCCCCGAACGCCCAACCTCCGAATGCGCAGCCGCCGAGCGCCCAGGCTCCGACCGCGCAGCCGCCCGCCGGGAATCCGGCGAACGCGCAGCCACCGGCGCCGCAGGCCCCGCCCGCAGGCCCGCCGCCCGCGCAGCCACCTCCCGCCCAGAATCCGGCCGCCCAGAGTCCGGCCGCCCAGAGTCCGGCCGCCCAGAGTCCGGCCGCACCGAATCCGGCTGCCCAGAACCCAGCGCCCCCGCAAGCACCGCCGCCCACCGGGCAGTTCGGCCCGTCCACCGGTCCGCAACGCGCCGCGCCGCAGCCGGGTCAAGCTCCGCCCGGCAGCGCCATGCCGCCGGAAGCCCACCAGGCCGAGGAAGAAGGCCCGGCAGTGGGCGAGAGCGGCGTGAGCTTCTGGGCCCGCCGGTTCGCCGCAGCCGGTTCGCCGCCGCGCAACGCGCCCGCCGACGCCGGTGACGGGGCGGGCCCGGACGGGCCCTCGACGGTCCAGCACCCACCGCTGGGCACCGGCTCGCAGGTCCCGCCGGTGCAGAACCCGTCGAACATGGCGGCGCCTCCGGTCGAAGGTGCCACCGAACAGCTGCCCCGGGTGCAGGCGGAAGCCAGGAGCGCGGGCGACGGCACCGCGATGATGGCCTATCCCGGCGTCGGCGAGGACGCGCCTGCGGACGACCCCTACGACTATCCCTACGAGGACTACGACTACGAGGGATACCGCCAGGACGACTACGCGCGCGGCGACTACGACGACTACCCGGCCGGTGGTGCCGACTACGACGCTTACGACGCCGACGACTACGACGCGGCGCTGCCCGCCGGGATGGACGCCGACGACTACCGCGCCGACTACGACGCGGACGACGAGGAGCCGCACCAGACCACCGGCAAGGAGTGGGCGGTGCTGGCGCTGCAGGGCGGCGCCGGGCTGGTCGCGGGCGGCGTGGTCTGGGTGGCGTTCCGCTGGCTGTGGACCTCCATCCCGATCGCCGCGCTGGTCGCGGCGCTGGCGATCACCGGTGCGCTGGTGTTCATCGCCCGGAAGTTCTTGCGCACCGACGACCTGCAGACGATCCTGCTCGCGGTGCTGGTCGGCCTGATCTGCACCGTGTCGCCCGCCGCGCTGCTGCTGATCAGCCAGTGAGCCCGGTCGCGCCGCGCATGCCCGGCTCCGGCGGGCTTGCCCGGGGAAGGCGGGGCGGCACCGGGCGGCGGGTGAGCGCGACGGTAGGGCAGGAGATGGCACCGCAAGCACAGCCGGCTCCGCTCGACCAAGCGCGTCCGGAGATCCCGGTGGGCCTGTCCAGCGCCTCGGTGTGGCCGCAGCCCGCGCGGGCTGCTTTCGAGATGGCCGCCGACCTGGGCTTCGACGGGGTCGAGGTGATGGTGTGGGCGGACGCGGTCAGCCAGGACGTCGACGCGCTGCACCGGCTGGCGCAGGAGCACGGGGTGCCGATCCTCGCGGTGCACGCGCCGTGCCTGCTGATCACGCAGCGGGTGTGGTCGCCGGAACCGGAGGAGCGGCTGCGCCGGGCGGTGGCGGCCGCGAGTGATCTCGGTGCCTCGACGGTCGTGGTGCATCCCCCGTTCCGCTGGCAGCGCCGCTACGCCGACGGCTTCGGCGAGCTGGTCGGCGAGCTGGAGGAGACCAGCGGCATCCGGGTCGCGGTGGAGAACATGTTCCCGATCCGCCCGCCGAACCGGCTGAACCGGTTGCGCGGCGGCCGGTCCTCGGGGCTGTCGGCGTTCACGCCCTCCCCGGACCCGACCGACGTCGGCTACCGCAGCTACACGCTGGACATCTCGCACGCCGCGGCGGCGCACGCGGACGTGCTGGAGCTGTACAAGCGGATGCAGGACCGGCTGGCGCACGTGCACCTGGCGGACGGCACCGGCGCTCCGCGTGATGAACATCTCGTCCCCGGCCACGGCGGCCAGCCGTGCGCGCAGGTCTGCGAGGCGCTGGCCGCGGACGGGTATCCCGGCTCGGTGGTGCTGGAGGTCAACACCCGCAAGGCGCGCACACCGCAGGAACGGGCTGCGCAGCTCGCGGAGGCGCTGGTGTTCTGCCGACTGCACCTGCAGGCGCCGGGCGCGCCTCGACAGGATGCTCCGCACACCGGGTAGTGATCAACTTCCTCGCGGGTTCGTAGAATCGTGCTCATGAATAATCTGCGCGTCTCGCCCGGAAACGGGCCGCGCCGGCACTTCGCAGGCCACGCGTGAACGCCACCCCCTTCTTCGACACCCTCGCCATCCGACCGCTCGGCAACGGCACGTTCGCCGCCGATCTGCACCCCGACTGGGCGGTGGGCGAACGTCCGCACGGCGGCTACTTGCTGGCCCTGCTGAGCCGGGCAGCCGTCGGCGGCGGTTCGCTGCAACCGCTCTCGGTCAGCGCGCAATACCTGCGCCCGCCGAAGGTGGGCCCGGTGCTGCTGCGCACCGAACGGCTCAAGGCAGGGCGGACCGTGACCGCGGTGCGCTCGGTGCTGGAGCAGAGCGGACAGACCTGCGTGGACGCCATGATCACGCTCGGCGAGCTGCCGGACGAGGAACCGGCGTACTCGGACCTGCCGGAGATGCCGGTGAATCCGCCGCAGGACGCGGTCGACCTCGCCAACCCGGACACCCGCGCCGCGCCGGGCCTCACCCGCACCTGCGACATGCGGATCGATCCGCGCAGTGCCGGTTTCCTGCGCGGCAGCACCTCGGATCCGCTGCGGCTGCGGCTGTGGGCGCGACCGCACGCCGGGCAGCCGGACGTGCTGTTCGGCCTGGTCGCCGGCGACCTGACGATGCCCGTGACGTTCAACCTGGGCAGGTTCGGCTGGTCGCCGACGGTGCAGCTCACGGCGCTGCTGCGGGCGCGCCCGGCGAACGGCTGGCTGCGGCTGGTGGTGGAGTCGAAGGCGGTGCACGGTGCCTGGTTCGACGAGGACACGCTGGTGATCGACTCCACCGGCAAACTGGTGTGCCAGGCGAGGCAACTCGCGCTGAGCCCGTTGCGCGCGCCGGACTGATCGACGTCGGCGTCGTGCCGCGGTACCGGGGTTAGGCTGGCGGTCCGCCACCGTCGAACCGAGGGAGATCACCGTGCCCACCGTGCGCATCCACCCGCTGCAGCAGGAGTACCGGCACTCCGGCGGCGGGCAGTACTGCAAGCTCTGCGGTGCGCAGGAACAGTGGACCGCGGCGGCGCAGCCGACCGTGCAGGGCGCCGCCTACGACCGGTCGCTGCACCTGACGCATCTGGCGCGGGAGCACCTGGAGGACTTGCAGGGCACGTTCTCCGGAGCGGAGCGTAAGAAGGAGAAGTCGATCGACTCCGCGGAGTCCGATGCCGCGGACGAGTCCGAGCAGACCGAGGAGTGACCCGCGCCGACCGCGGCCTCGCAAGGCCGAAGCCGCGGTCGGCACCGGATCACCGGCACGGTTGGACCGAGGGCGCGACGGCCCTCCGGCGATCGCCGATCAGGGGTCCTAGGCGTGCTTGATGTCCAAGCCGCCTTCGGCGTGCTGCTTGCGCAGCTGCTTCTTGTCGTACTTGCCGACGCTGGTCTTCGGCGCCTCCGCCAGGAACGCCCAGTGGTCCGGAACCTGCCACTTGGCGATCCGCCCGGTCAGGAACTCCCGCAGCTCGGCGGCGTCGGCCTGCTGGCCGTCGAGCAGCACCACGGCGGCCAGCGGCCGCTCGTCCCACTTCTCGTCCGGCACGCCCACGACCATCGCCTCGGCCACGGCGGGGTGCGCGACGATCTGGTTCTCCAGCTCCACCGAGGAGATCCACTCGCCACCGGACTTGATCACGTCCTTGGCCCTGTCGGTCAGCCGCAGGAAGCCGTCCGGGGACAGCGTGCCGACGTCGCCGGTGCGCAACCAGCCGTCGTCGAACTTGTCCGGGTCGTCGTCGCGGTAGTAGGACGAGGCGACCCACGGGCCGCGCACCTCCAGCTCACCGACGCTCTTGCCGTCCCACGGCTGCTCGGTGCCGCCCTCGCCGATCAGCCGCGCCTCGACGGCCGACGACAGCCGGCCCTGCGACTCCCGGTAGGGCCATTGCGCCTCGCCGGTCGCGGCCGCGGGCGGGCGCGCGACGCTGCCCAGCGGCGAGGTCTCGGTCATGCCCCACGCGTGCAGCACCGGCACGCCGTAGCGCTCCTGGAAGGTCCGCATCAGCGATGGCGGGCACGCCGAGCCGCCCACCACGACTTCCCGCAGCGCGGAGATGTCCTGCGGATCGGCGTCGAGGTGCTGCAGCACGCCCTGCCAGATCGTCGGCACCGCGGCCGCCATCGTCGGGTGCAGCGTGCTGAGCATCCGCACCAGTGGCTCGGGCTGCAGGAACCGGTCCGGCATCACCAGCGAGGCGCCGACCATCAACGCGGCGTAGGGCAGGCCCCAGGACATGGCGTGGAACATCGGCACCACGGCCAGCCCGCGGTCGGACTGCCCCAGGCCCATCCCGTCCGACATGCACACCTGCATCGAGTGCAGCCAGATCGAGCGGTGCGAGTAGACGACGCCCTTCGGGCTGCCGGTGGTGCCGGAGGTGTAGCACATCGCGGCGGCGGCGTGTTCGTCCACTTCGGGCCAGTCGAAGGTGTCCGGGTGGCCGCGCAGCAGCTGGTCGTAGTCGTGCACCTGAACGCCCGCGGGCGCTTCCAGGGCCGACGCGTCGCCGTTGGCGACGATCACGTGCCGGACGGTGCTCAGCGTCGGCAGGATCTTCCCGAACAGCGGCAGCAGGCTGCCGTCCACGACGACCACGTGGTCCTCGGCGTGGTCGGCGATGTAGGTGATCTGCTCCGGGAACAGCCGGATGTTCAGCGTGTGCAGCACGGCGCCCATCGACGGCACCGCCAGGTAGGTCTCCAGGTGCTCGGCGTTGTTCCACATGAACGTGGCGACCCGCTGGTCACCGGTCACGCCGAGCTCCCGCAGCGCGTGCGCCAGCTGAGCCACCCGCCTGCCGACCTCGGCGTAGCTGCGCCGCCGCGGCTCCGCGCCGGTCCAGGTCACGACCTCGGAGGAGCCGTGCGGGCCGGTGCCTTGCGCCAGGATCCTGGCGATCGACAGCGGGCCGTCGTGCATGGTGCTCAGCATCGGATTCGGACCTCCTCGTCCGGCACGCTTCTGGGTGCGGACACACTAACCGCGCACCCGCCGCCTGGGGGAGGGTCTACTCCAGGTGTTCTGGCACCCTGTGCCGCATGAAGACCATTGCCGTGCTCGGAGCGGGCAAGATCGGCGAGTCGCTGCTCGCGGGGCTCCTGGACGCCGGGCGCGCCCCGGCCGAGCTGATGTTCACCGAGCGCTACTCGCAGCGGGCCGCCGAACTCACCGGGAAGTACGGCATCGAGCACGTCGACGTGCCCACCGCGGCGAACCGCGCGGACGTGCTGGTGGTGGCGGTCAAGCCGCAGGACATCGACCCGCTGCTGGACGAGGTTGCCCCCTTGCTGGGACCGGACAAGCTGCTGGTGTCGATGTGCGCGGGCCTGCCCGCCAAGCTCTTCGAGCGGCGGCTTGCCGAGGGCACGCCGGTCATCCGGGTCATGCCGAACACTCCGATGCTGGTGGGCGAGGCGATGAGCGCGATCTCCGGCGGCGCGCACGCCACCGACGAGCACCTGGAACTGGCGGAGGAACTGCTCGGCAGCGTCGGCCGCGTGGTTCGCGTGCCGGAGCAGCAGCAGGACGCGGTGACCGCGCTGTCCGGCTCCGGGCCCGCCTACTTCTTCTACCTGGTCGAGGCCATGACGGACGCGGGAGTCCTGCTCGGCGTCCCGCGCGGCACCGCCAAGGACCTGGTGGTGCAGGCCGCGATGGGCGCGGCAACGATGCTGCGCGACGGACCGGAGAACCATCCGGCGCTCCTGCGCGAAGCGGTGACGTCCCCGGCGGGCACGACCGCCGCGGGCATCCGCGAACTCGACAAGCACGGGGTGCGCGCCGCGCTCACCGACGCCGTCGAGGCCGCCAGGGACCGATCGGCGGAACTGGGCCGCGCGCACGACTGAGCGCCCGGTTCCCCGCCGCTGACGGGCGCAAACTCCTGAAACCGGGTCGTTCGTGCATCGCAGCCATCCCAGCCGTCCCGCTACTCTCGACAGGGCACGCCCGTGCAGTGTCCGCCGGAGGGGAAGCCGGCGGAGCGTGGTGTGCGAAGGGCTCGGTGAAGCATGTCCGCGAACTCGGAACCCAGCCAGCAAGCGCCCCCGCAGGCCGGTCAGGTGCAGTTCCTCACCGTGGCCGAGGTGGCCAGGATGATGCGGGTGTCCAAGATGACCGTGTACCGGCTGGTGCACGCAGGTGAGCTCCCCGCCGCGCGAGTGGGCCGTTCCTTCCGCGTGGCGGAGAGCGACGTGCACCACTACCTGGAGCACGCCTACTACAACGCGGGTTGAGGAGCGGTTTTTCGCTCCGCAGCAACGGATTCGCTGTTCGAGCGCGGTGCTCGCCGCGCACGCCGTGCCGCCGTGCCGGGACCACTCCGTCAGGGCGGCACCGGCGGCGCGGTAAGCTGCGGGATCGTTCGTGCCTGGTGCCGGTGCCACACCGGCTGCGCCAGGGAGCGGCCCGCACCGGCACGGGATTCGTAGCACCGCCGACAGCGAAGGATGCCGCATGGGCTCGGTCATCAAGAAGCGCCGCAAGCGCATGTCCAAGAAGAAGCACCGCAAGCTTCTGCGCCGGACCCGCGTCCAGCGTCGCAAGTTGGGCAAGTAAGACCTCGCGCCGACGCGACCCGGTACCCGGGGGCGCGCCGCCCGGCGTTTTGCACCGCCGCCGACCCGTTGCGGTCGGCGGCGGTTCGTTTACCACCCGCTCCGGTGGTGTACGCGATCTCGGGTTGCCCGGCTCCGGGTGCGCTGTTGGGGTTCCCACCGATCGCCCTCGGCGTTTCCGCGCACGTAACCGGGGCCTCGCGCGCTCTCGGTAGCATCACGAGCGAGGTTCGTGCTTTCGGTGCCGCGCTGGTTCGCGCAAGCGCGAGCGATCGCTTTCCGGCCGCACATCTCGGGGAGAACCATGGTGCCGAACGTCGTGCTCGTGACCGGCGTCAGCAGCTTCCTCGGCGGGCACCTCGCCGCCCGGCTGGCCGCGGACCCCGCGATCGAACGAGTGCTCGGCGTGGACACCGCCCCGCCGCGTCCGGACCTGCAGCGCAGGCTCGGCCGCACCGAGTTCGTGCGCGCCGACATCCGCAACCCGCTGATCGCCAAGGTGATCTCCGGGGCGAACGTGGACACGGTCGTGCACGCGGCGGTGAGCTCGAACGCCGGCCCCGAAGGGCGGGCCGCGATGAAGGAGCTCAACGTCATCGGCACCATGCAACTGCTGGCCGCCTGCCAGAAGTCGCCGCTGGTGCGCAGGCTGGTGGTGAAGTCCACGACCGCCGTCTACGGCGCGAGCCCGCGCGATCCGGCGGTGTTCACCGAGGACATGGAACCCAAGGACGTGCCGTCCTCCGGTTACGCCAAGGACGCCGGGGAGATCGAGGGCTACGTGCGCGGCTTCGGCAGGCGCAGGCCCGACGTGGACATCACGACGCTGCGGTTCACGCACTTGATCGGGCCGCGCATCGACGCCGACCTCACCCGCTACTTCGCCCTGCCGCTGGTGCCGACCGTGCTCGGCTACGACGCCCGGATGCAGCTGCTGCACTCCGAGGACGCGCTGGCGGTGCTGGAGAAGGCGACCGCGCAGGCGTTGCCCGGGGTCTTCAACGTCGGCGGCGACGGGGTCCTGATGCTCTCGCAGGCGATCCGCCGCGCCGGTCGCGTCGCGGTCCCGGTGCCGCGGCTGGGGGTGCCCGCGATGAGCCGGTTCTTCCGCGGTGCCCGGCTGGTGGACTTCTCCCCCGAGCAGATGCGGTTCCTCAACTTCGGCCGGGTGGTGGACACCACGAAGCTGCGGGAGCGCTTCGGGTTCACCCCGCGCTGGACGACCCAGCAGGCGTTCGACGACTTCGTGCGCGGGCGGGACCTGCACCCGGTGATCGACCCGGAGCGCATCACCGCGCTGGAGCACGGCGTCGGTGACCTGCTCGCCCGACTGCGGTGATGGGAGACCTGATGGCTGATGCGCGCGTGATCCCGCTGCACCCGGCGGAGCAGCGCGGCCCCGGAGCCCGCCGCGGACCGGTGGCGCCGGTGCCGGACGCGGTGCCCGCCGGGGACGGCGGCTGGGAGGACGCGGTCGCCGATGCGATGGCCTTCGCCCGGCGCCGGCTGCTCGGCGACTACCGGGTGGACGAGTTCGGCTTCGACGAGGACCTCACCGACCACCTCGTCGTGCCGCCGCTGCGGCCGCTGTACGAGAAGTGGTTCCGGGTCGAGACCATCGGGCTGCACAACGTGCCCGACTCGGGCGCGCTGGTCGTCGCGAACCACTCCGGCACGCTGCCGCTGGACGCGCTGATGACGACGGTGGCGCTGCGCGATCACCACGATCCCGGGCGGCACCTGCGGATGCTGGGCGCGGACCTGGTGTTCCGGCTGCCGATGGTCGGGTCCATCGCCCGCAAGGCCGGGCACACGCTGGCCTGCAACCCGGACGCGGAGCGGCTGATGCGGGCGGGCGAGCTGGTCGGGGTGTGGCCGGAGGGCTTCAAGGGCGTCGGCAAGCCGTTCCGGGACCGCTACAAGCTGCAGCGGTTTGGCCGCGGCGGGTTCGTCTCGGCGGCGATGCGGACCGGGGTGCCGATCGTGCCCTGCTCGATCGTCGGCGCGGAGGAGATCTACCCGAAGATCGGCGACCTCAAGCCGCTGGCCCGGCTGCTGGGGCTGCCGTACTTCCCGGTGACGCCGTTCTTCCCGCATTTCGGGCCGCTCGGGGCGGTTCCGCTGCCGTCGAAGTGGTACATCGAGTTCGGCGAGCCGGTGGAGACCGCTTCGTACGGGGAAGGCGCCGCGGACGATCCGATGGTGGTGTTCAGCCTCAGCGACCAGGTCCGCGAGATCATCCAGCAGACCCTCTACCGGCTGCTCTCCCAGCGCCGCAGCGTTTTCCTCGGCTGAGCGGCCCGCCTCGTTCAGGAGCGGTCGCGGCGCCGGTAGGCGAGTCCTGCGGCGATCGCACCGGCCACGGCACCGGCGCCGAGCATCGACTGCGCGCCGATGCGGGCCGCCTTGCGGCCGGTGCGGAAGTCGCGGATCTCCCAGCCGCGCGAGCGCGCGATGTCCCGCAAGCGCTGGTCCGGGTTCACCGCGACCGCGGTGCCCACCGCGGACAGCATCGGCACGTCGTTGGCCGAGTCCGAGTACGCGGTGCAGCGGCGCAGGTCCAGCCCCTCGCTGGCCGCGAGGGCGCGCACCGCGTGCGCCTTGGCCCGGCCGTGCAGCATCTCCCCGACCAGCCGGCCGGTGTAGACACCGTCGGCGTGCCCGGCCACCGTGCCGAGCGCTCCGGTCAGCCCGAGCCGCCGCGCGATGATCTGCGCCAGCTCCACCGGGGTCGCGGTGACCAGCCACACCCGCTGACCGGCGTCCAGGTGCATCTGGGCCAGCGCTCGGGTGCCCGCCCAGATCCGGTCGGCCAGCAGCTCGTCGTAGATCTCCTCGCTGAGTTCGACCAGCTCGGCGACGCTGCGCCCGGCCACGAACGACAGCGCCTGCTCCCGGCTGGCCTGCACGTCGCCGGCGCTCTCCCGGCCGCCGACGCGGAACTTGAGCTGCTGCCAGGCGAATCCGGCCAGGTCGGCGGCGGTGAAGAACTTCCGCGCGGCCATCCCGCGGGCGAAGTGGAACAGCGACGCGCCCATCATCATCGTGTTGTCCACGTCGAAGAACGCCGCCGCGGTGAGGTCGGGGGGCGCGGCCAGCGCGCCGTCCGGTTCGGCACCGGCGACGGCGGCCTCCGCGGAGGCGCGTCCGGCGAGCTTCGCGCTGTCCAGCGGGAGCTGCGCCGGAATCGGGCCGTTCGGCTCGCCGCTGCCCCGGCCGTTGCGCGCGCGGCCTTCGGCCGGGCCGTCTCCGGTGCCGTTCCGGTTCGGCTGGTCGGCATCGGGCTGGTCGGCATCGTGCCTGCCGAGGCTGCGCTGGTCGTCGCCCGGACAGCCGTCGCCCTGGCCTCCGGCTGAGCCTGGACGTGTCGGCACCGCCGCGCCTCCCGGTCTCCGGCTTGGTGGGTCTCCTGGTCTGGTGGCTGGTGCGCGGGCCGTTGCCGCCGGCGCGGCGACCCGGATCAGCAGGCTCCCAGCTTAGAGGCTGCCTGCTGTCCGGTTGGCGCGGTCCACGCCGATCGACCCGGCCGGAACATGATCGTGATCCGTTCGCTCAGCGCACATCGTCCGGCAGCAGGTGCGCGAGGCGGCGAACCGCGCGGTGCTGCAGGGCTTTGATCGCCCCTTCTCCGCGCTGCATCCGCTGCGCGGTCTCGGTGACCGAGAGCCCCTGCATGAACCGCAGCCGGATGCACTCCCGCTGGTCCGGGTTGAGCTGCCGGACGCAGTGCAGCAGCTCGTGCTGGGTGGCGGCGTCGAGCACCTGCTGCTCCGGCCCGCACTGGGTCTGCGGCCGGTGCGTGTCGGTGAGGTCGGCGGCCGGGACCTCCAGCCGGTTGCGGCTGGACTTCACGTGGTCGAGCACGAGGTTCTTGGCGATCGTGATGAACCACGCGGCCACGTCCCGGCCCTGGTAGCTGACGGTCGCGATGCGCCGCAGCGCGCGCAGGAAGGTCTCGCTGGTGATGTCCTCGGCCAGGCAGTGATCGCTGACCCGGAACAGCACGTACCGGTAGACGATGTGCGAGTACTCGTCGTAGAGCCTGCCGAAGGCGTCGTTGTCGCCGTTCTGCGCCGCGTCGACGTGGCGCCAGCTGTCGCTGTGCGGCGCCGCGGCCGGACGGGTCGGTGCGTGCCTGCGTGCCGCTAGGCCCGCGTGCCGGCCGGTGGCCGGTGCCGTAGCGGGCGATGGTGCCGGGCTGGGCAGCGTGCTGGTGGGCATTGTTTCGACCGACCTCCTGCCGTGGGGGCGACCCTGCCGCGGTGCCGACCGCCGCACCCCGGGTCACCGAGTTGGCTGCTGGCCTGGTGCAACGATCTGAGTCGGGGGCGTGCGCCGGAGCATACGGGTTGTTACTCAGAAGTAGGTAGTGCTTGCAGGTCTCGGATTCATCGCGGTTTGCGCGGCATGCGGGACGCGCGCTCGGGTGACGTAAAACACTCCGTGCAAGACTGCGGGGGTCAGCCCGGTGCCGGACCACCCGTTTGACCGGCGCCCGAAAGGAGGTGCAGTCATGTCGGCCGAAACCTGCCCGCCGCTGCTGGGCGGCGGTGCCGAGCAGGACCCGAACCTGGCGCGCCTGCTGCGGTCGGCCGCCGAACGCGGGCCGCAGCACCCGGCGGTGCTGGACGCGGGCACCGGTCGCGAACTGACCTGGTCCGAACTGGACGCCGCGGTGACCGGGCAAGCCCTGCGGCTGCGCGCGGCCGGTGTGCAGCCCGGCGACCGGGTCGCGATGGCGCTGCCGAACGGCGTGGAGTT
The DNA here is from genome assembly GCF_037023755.1 of Saccharopolyspora sp. SCSIO 74807. Lineage (NCBI taxonomy): Bacteria > Bacillati > Actinomycetota > Actinomycetes > Pseudonocardiales > Pseudonocardiaceae > Saccharopolyspora > Saccharopolyspora sp. SCSIO 74807. Next base: position 2,056,237 of record NZ_CP146100.1, read on the forward strand.
CTGCGTCGCGCTGTTCGCGGTGCTGCGCGCCGGTGCCATCGCCGTGCCGCTGTCCCCCGCGTCTCCGCGGCTCGAGACGTTGCGCGTGCTCGAGGACAGCGGTGCTCGGCTGTTGCTGGGCAACGAGTCGTTCGACGGGGTCGCGGTGCTGGCGCCGACGGTGGACACCGAAGCGGCCGGGGCTGAGGTCGAGTCACCGGGCGGCGACCTGGCCGTGCTCTGCTACACCTCGGGCACCTCCGGGCCCGCGCGCGGCGCGATGCTGTCGCACTCGGCGCTGCTGGCCAACGTGCGCCAATGCGCGCGGCTGCGGCCGATGCCGGTCAACGCCGCCGACCGGGTGCTGCTCGCGCTGCCGATGTACCACGTCTACGGGCTCGGCCCTGGGCTGCTGCAGGTCGCCTCGGTCGGCGCCACGGCGGTGCTGCTGCCCGAGTTCGACCCGGAGGAGGCTCTGGCCGCGATCGCCGAATTCCGGGTCACCGCCGTGGTCGGCGTGCCGCCGATGTACCAGGCGTGGCTGAAGGTCCCGGCGCAGCGCCTGCGGCAAAGCATGTCGACGGTCCGGTTGCTGACCTCCGGCGCCGCTCCGCTGGGCGTGGACGTGGCCACGGCGGTGCGCTCGGCGACCGGGCTGGACATCTTCGAGGGCTACGGGCTCACCGAGACCGGTCCGGTGCTGACCACGACGCTGGCCAGCGCGCGGGCGAAGCCGGGTTCGGTGGGCCGCCCGCTGCCGGACGTGCAGCTGCGGCTGGTCGACGCCGACGGTTCGTCCATCGAGGAAGGGGACACCGGGCGGGTAGCGGCGCGCGGGCCGAACCTGTTCCGCGGCTACTGGCCGGACGCGGTGCACGGCCCGGACCAGGACGGCTGGTTCCGCACCGGCGACGTCGGCTACTTCGACGCCGACGGTGACCTGCACCTGGTGGACCGGGCCACCGACCTGATCGTGGTGCACGGTTTCAACGTGTTCCCGCACGAGATCGAGTCGGTGCTGGCCGAGCTGCCCGGGGTGCGGGAAGCGGCCGCGATCGGCGTGCCGGACGAGGCGCAGGGCGAAACGATCAAAGCCGTCGTGGTCGCCGATCCGGACGCGGGGCTCACCGCGGACGGCGTGCGCGAGCACTGCGCCGCGCGGCTGGCGAAGTTCAAGGTGCCCGCGTCGGTCGTGTTCGCGGCCTCGTTGCCGCACTCGCCGACGGGCAAGGTCGCCCGCAGGCCGCTGCGCGGCTCGCGGCCGGCCGAGTGAGCCGTTCAGTACGGTCGGACGGCGAACGACGCGGGCCGAACGAAGCGGGGAGGTGGCGGTGTCCGAGCAGCCGGGCAGCGGGCACGCGGTGACGGTGCTGGTGCGCGAGCAGTGCCACCTGTGCGACGAGGCGGTGGCCGCGGTGCGCGAGATCTGCTCCGAACTCGGCGCCCGCTGCACGACCGAGGACGTCGACGCGGACGCCGAGCAGCGCGCCGAGTACGGCGACCGGGTCCCGGTGATCCTGGTGGACGGCGCCGAGCACGGCTTCTGGAAGGTCGAGCCCGCGCGGCTGCGGGCGGCGCTGCAGCGCTGAGCACGGCTGTCCTGGCATGTGTCGTTCGGCACCGTTCAAGATCAACGACTGATCCGCCGGTACCCGGCGCCACCGCCTCCGCCGCTCGCGGGGGCGTTCTCAGTCATCGCGCTGACCAGCCGTTTTGGTTCCCGGCGGCGTTTCGGACATCATGGAGCGGGGTGCTCGTGCGGCCGTCGTAGGCAGCGCACGCGGACTTTGTGCCCGTCTTCACAAGTGGCTACGGTGGTCGACGGAGCCGTGCCAGCGGAGTCGGCGGTTCGCACCCCGTGTTCGCCGGTGTGCGCTCCCGCGGAGCGGGCGCGGCGGGCAGCATCACCAAGGCAGGTCAAGGGAGCGCCAGTGACGGCCCACGGAGAGGGCGTGCGGGACGAAGCCGGGCAGTCGGCGGAAGTCCCGTCCGGGTCCGGACGGTCACCCGAGTCGATCGACGTACCCGCCGCGCGGGAGCGCGCGAGGGCCATCCCGGAGGCGGCCGTCGCGCGGCTGGCCGTGTACCTGCGCGTGCTCTCCAGCCTGGACGAGCAGGGCACCGGAACGGTTTCCAGCGAGGAACTGGCCGCGTTCGCCGGGGTGAACTCGGCGAAGCTGCGCAAGGACCTGTCCTACATCGGCTCCTACGGAACCCGCGGCGTCGGCTACGAGGTCGGCGTGCTGATCGGGCAGATCGAGCGGACGCTGGGGCTGACCCGCAAGCACCGCGTCGCCGTCGTGGGCATCGGTAACCTGGGGCACGCGCTCGCGAACTACGGCGGCTTCCTCAACCGCGGCTTCCCGGTCGCCGCGCTGTTCGACCTGGATCCGGATCTGCTGGACGTGCCGGTCGGCGGCATCCCGGTCAACGCGGTCGAGGACATCGTCGATGTCTGCCGCGAGCGGGAGGTCACCATCGGCGTGATCGCCACCCCGGCCGAAGGCGCGCAGGAGGTGTGCGATCGGTTGGTCGAGGGCGGCGTGGTGTGCATCCTGAACTTCGCACCGGTCGTCCTGCAGGTCCCCGAGCACGTCGAGGTGCGCAAGGTCGACCTGGCGGTGGAGATGCAGATCCTTTCGTTCCACGTGGCGCGGCGCAATCAGGAGGCGGCGGCCGTCGGTACCGGCATCGCGGGCGACGGGGGTCCGCCGGGCCGCGGCGCGGACGGCGAAGGGAATTCGGAACCCGCGCAGCAGCGCGAGGATGCGGACGGGATGGTGGTTCGGCCGTGAACCTGCTCACCGTCGGGCTTTCGCACCGGACCGCGCCGGTCCGGGTGCTGGAGCGCGCCGCGATCGGCGCCGAGGACGTCGGCAAGGTGCTCGACGAGCTGATCGCCCGGGACCACATCAGCGAGGCCTTCCTGGTCTCCACCTGCAACCGCGTCGAGGTGTACGCGGTCGCCGAGACCTTCCACGGCGGGCTGGACGACGTGACCGCGGTGCTGGCCAGGCAGGCCGGTGCCGAGGTCGCTGAGCTGGCCGACCACTTCTACGTGCACTACGCCGGTGCGGCCGTCGAGCACCTGTTCTCGGTTGCCGCCGGCCTGGACTCGATGGTCGTCGGCGAGGCCCAGATCCTGGGTCAGCTGCGGCAGGCGTACGGGGTCGCCGATCAGGCCGGCACCGTTGGCCGCACGCTGCACGAGCTGGCGCAGCAGGCGTTGCGCGTCGGCAAGCGGGTGCACGCCGAAACCGAGATCGACGGCGCCGGTGCCTCGGTGGTCTCCGAGGCGCTTTCGGACGCCGAGGCCGCTCTGGGCGGCGTGGCCGGTCGGCGCGCGCTGCTGGTCGGCGCGGGCTCGATGGGCGCGCTGGCCGCCGCGCAGCTGCGGCGCGCCGGGATCGCCGAGGTGACGATCGCCAACCGGACCGCCGCCAACGGTGCGCGGCTCGCCGAGTCGCTGCGCGCCGAGGGCGTCGCGGCCGGCACCGTCGAACTGGACCGGCTGCGAACCGCGATCACCGCCGCCGACCTCGTGGTGACCTGCACCGGCGCGGTCGGTGCGGTGGTCACCGAGGACATCGTCGCCGGTGCGGTGCAGGACCGGCAGGATCCGCAGCGGCCGCTGCTGTTCTGCGACCTCGGGCTGCCGCGGGACACCTCTCCCGGCGTGGCCGAGCTGGCCGGAGTGGCCGTGGTCGACCTGGAGACCCTGCAGCAGCGGCTGACCGAGCAGCGCGGTGGCAGCGAGAGCGAACGCGCCGACCGGATCGTGGCCGAAGAGCTGCGCGGCTACCTGGCCGCGCAGCGCTCGGCGGAGGTCACCCCGACCGTGACTGCGCTGCGCAAGCGCGCCGCCGAGGTGGTGGACTCCGAGCTGCTGCGGCTGGACTCCCGGCTGCCCGCCGACCTGGACGGCGACGTGCGCAACGAGCTGAACCGCACGGTGCGCCGCGTGGTGGACAAGCTGCTGCACGCGCCGACCGTGCGGGTCAAGGAGCTCGCCTCGGTGCCCGGCGGCTCCGGCTACGCCGAGGCGCTGCGCGAGCTGTTCGAACTCGACCCGCAATCCCCCGCCGCGATTCGCGCGCCCCGTTCGGCAGAGGACGTGCCGGTCACCGGCGCACGCTCCGCGCAGGCATTGCTGCGGAGCTCCGAACAGGGCGGCTCCGAGCCGGACGGGCCGGAACAGGACGGTGAAAACCGGTGAACAAGACGCTGCGCATCGGGACCCGGGGCAGCGCGCTGGCGATGGCGCAAAGCAGCACGGTCGCCGAAGCGCTGGAAGCCGCGGGTTACTCGACCGAGCTGGTCCGGGTGGACACGCCCGGGGACCGCTCGATGGCTCCGATCGCCGAGATCGGCGTCGGGGTGTTCACCTCCGCGCTGCGCGATGCGCTCGCGGGCGGCGAGGTGGACGTCGCGGTGCATTCCTACAAAGACCTGCCGACCGAACCGGACCCCCGGTTGTCGCTGGCCGCCGTACCCGTCCGGGAGGACCCGCGGGACGCTCTGGTGGCACGGGACGGTTTGACGCTCGGCGAACTTCCTCCGGGCTCCGTCGTGGGCACCGGTTCGCCGCGTCGCGCCAGCCAGCTGGAGGCCCTCGGCCTCGGTCTGGAGGTGCGCGGCATCCGCGGCAACGTGGACACCCGCCTGCGCAAGGTGAGCGACGGCGAGATGGACGCCGTCGTGCTCGCGCGCGCCGGGCTGGCCCGAGTCGGCCGGCTCGGGGTGATCACGGAATCGCTCGATCCACTCCAGATGCTGCCCGCGCCCGCCCAAGGCGCGCTGGCCGTGGAATGCCGCGTCGACGACGTGGACAACGAGCACCTGCTCCAGTCCGTTCTGGACGACCCGGCCTGCCGCGCCGCGGTGATCGCCGAGCGCGCCATGTTGGCTGCGCTGGAGGGCGGTTGCAATGCGCCGATCGGCGCGCTGGCCGAAGTGGTGGAGGACCTCGAACCGGACGGCGGCCTGGCACAGCGGCTGTCCGTGCGCGGGGTCGTGGCGACCGACGGGAATCGTTTGGTGCGCGCCTCCAGCACTGGTGAGACGACCGCCGCAGAGCAGCTCGGCCGGGCGCTGGCCGCCGAGCTGCTCGATGCCAGGGACGCTTTGCTCAGCGGTCCCGGTAGTAGTTGATGGGGAGTGCCCTGATGACACGCAAGAGCCCAGGACGGATCGCATTCGTGGGCTCCGGCCCCGGTGACGCGGGACTGCTCACCGTTCGGGCGAAGTATGTGCTCACCACTGCTTCGCTGGTGGTGACCGATCCGGATGTGCCCGCCGACGTGGTCGCGATGGCCGCGGACGGCTCCGAGGTGCGCCCCGCCGTGGGCGAGCCGGGCGAGGTGGCCCAGGACCTGGCGAACGAGGCGGGAACCGGGCGGCCGGTGGTCCGGCTGGTCTCCGGTGACCCGCTGACCTCGGACGCCGTGGTCCGCGAGGTCCGCGAGGTCGCGCGCACCGACGCCGCGTTCGACATCGTGCCCGGGGTTTCGCCGGGCAGCGCGGTGCCCGCCTACGCGGGTGTCGCGCTCGGCGCCGGCCACACCGAGGTCGACGTGCGCGGTGAGGTGGACTGGGCGGCGCTGGCCGCGCAGCCGGGTGCGCTGGTGCTGCACGCGACCGGCAGCCACCTGGCGGAGGCCGCTTCGGCGCTGGTCGAGCACGGCATGGCCGCGCAGACCCCGGTCGCGGTGACCTCGTCCGGAACCACGGTCCAGCAGCGCACGATCGACACCACGCTGGCCTCGCTGCCCGCGGACGCGGGTGAGCTGCAAGGCCCGCTGGTGGTGACGATCGGATCGGTCAGCTCGGAGCGCTCCGGGCTGTCCTGGTGGGAGTCCCGCGCGCTGTACGGCTGGAAGATCCTGGTGCCGCGCACCAAGGAGCAGGCCGGTTCGATGAGCGAGCGGCTCTGGTCGCACGGCGCCGTCTCGCACGAGGTGCCGACGATCTCGGTGGAGCCGCCGCGCAGCCCCGCGCAGATGGAGCGCGCGGTGAAGGGCCTGGTCGACGGCCGCTACCAGTGGGTGGTGTTCACCTCGACCAACGCGGTCCGCGCGGTGTGGGAGAAGTTCCGCGAGTTCGGCCTGGACGCGCGCGCGTTCTCCGGTGTGAAGCTCGCCTGCGTCGGGGAGGCCACCGCGGAGAAGGTCCGCTCGTTCGGCATCACCCCGGAGCTGCTGCCCTCCGGCGACCAGACCAGCGAGGGCCTGCTGCAGGACTTCCCGCCGCACGACGACATCCTCGACCCGGTGGACCGGGTGCTGCTGCCGCGCGCGGACATCGCCACCGAGACGCTGTCGGCGGGGTTGCGCGAGCGCGGCTGGGAGATCGACGACGTGACGGCCTACCGCACGGTGCGGGCCGCGCCGCCGCCCGCCGAGACCCGCGAGATGATCAAGACCGGCGGGTTCGACGCGGTGTGCTTCACCTCCTCGTCGACGGTGCGGAACCTGGTCGGCATCGCGGGCAAGCCGCACGCGCGCACGCTGGTGGCCTGCATCGGCCCGAACACGGCCGAGACGGCCAAGGAATTCGGCCTGCGGGTGGACGTGCAGCCCGAGCTGGCGCAGGTACCGGCGCTGGTCGACGCGCTGGCCGAGCACGCGGCCAAGCTGCGCGCCGAGGGAGCGCTGCCGCCGCCGAAGAAGGCCAAGCGCGCCCGCCGGAGCTGACGACGTCGTGGCCCGGATCTCGCGAACGCGGGGTCCGGGCCACGTTGCTTTCCGGCACTGGCAGGCTGGTCCTGGGGAGGCCGTGGACACCGGCTCGCGGTGCCCGGAGATCCGCCTGATTCGCGACCGCTCGCCGGTCGCCGTTCGTCGTCGCGAGGAGCTCGCCGATGTATCCGTCGCATCGCCCGCGCAGGTTGCGCCGCACCGCCGCCGTGCGCCGGCTGGTTTCCGAAACGAGCGTGGAACCGAGGCACCTGGTGCTGCCGATGTTCCTGCGGGAGGGCTTGTCCGAACCGGTGGGCATCACCTCCATGCCGGGCGTGGTGCACCACAGCCGGGATTCGCTGCGCAAAGCCGCGACCGAAGCGGTCAGCGCCGGAGTGGGCGGGCTGATGCTGTTCGGCGTGCCCGCCGAGCACGACGCCACCGGTTCCGGCGCGGTGGACCCGAACGGCGTGCTCAACACCGGGCTGCGGGACCTGGCCGCCGAGGTCGGCGACAGCACGGTCCTGATGGCCGACACCTGCCTGGACGAGTTCACCGACCACGGCCACTGCGGTGTGCTGGACGACGACGGCGTGGTGGACAACGACCGGACGCTGCAGGTCTACGGCGAGATGGCGGTCGCGCAGGCCGAGGCCGGGGCGCAGGTGATCTCGCCGAGCGGCATGATGGACGGCCAGGTTTCGGTGATCCGGGATTCGCTGGACGCGACCGGGTTCGCCGACACCTCGGTGCTGGCCTACTCGGCGAAGTACGCCTCGGCGTTCTACGGGCCGTTCCGGGAGGCCGTGGACTCGCAGCTGTCCGGGGACCGCAACACCTACCAGCAGGACCCCGGCAACGGCCGGGAGGGGCTGCGCGAAGCGGACCTGGACCTGGCCGAGGGTGCGGACATGGTGATGGTCAAGCCCGCCATGTCCTACCTGGACGTGCTGCGCGACGTGGCGGCGCTGTCCGACGTGCCGGTCGCGGCCTACCAGGTCTCCGGTGAGTACTCGATGATCGAGGCGACCGCCGCGCACGGCTGGCTGGACCGGCGGCGCATCGTGCAGGAGACGGTGACCTCCATCCGGCGCGCGGGCGCGGACATCGTGCTGACCTACTACGCGACCGAGCTGTCCCAGTGGTACCGGGAAAGCCTGGGGCTCAAGTGATCGCACCGCAGTCGTCCGAGGGTGCTTCCGAACCGCAGGGACAGCCACCCGCGCCGCGGACGTTGGAGCTGGCCCGGTGGTTGTGGATCGCGGCCGCGGCGTTCGAGTTCGTGCGGTCGCTGTGGCAGCTGGCCGACCGGGAGCGGCTGATCAACGAGCTGCACGGCGCGGCTCCGCAGCTCAACCAGCAGGAGCTGGACGCGGCCGCGAACAACGGGGTGCTGATCACGCTGCTGTTCGCCTCGGCGATTGTCGTGGTCTACGCCGGTTTGTCGACCCGGATGCTGCAAGGCCGCAACTGGGCGCGCGTGGTGCTGGCGGTGTTCGGCGGGTTCGGCGTGTTCGGCACGCTGGTCACGCTGCTGACGCTCGCGGTGCTGGGGCGCGCCGAGGTGGTGCGGATGGTGGGCGCGGACATCGCGCCGCTGGACATCGTCTTCAGCGTCTTCGTGGCGCTGTTGCACGCGGCCGCGCTGGTGTTGATGTTCCTGCCGGACTCCAACCGGTTCTACCAGCGCGGTGCGCCGCGGTCGTTCCCGCCGATGCAAGGGCCGCCGATGCAGGGGCCGCCGTTCCTCCGGTAGTGGGGTTTCCCGCTATTTCGGCGCGGGAGCATCCGGCTGTTCTGATCTACGCTCGATGATGTGAACAGCTCGCAGGATTCCCGGCCGGAACCGGACTCGGATTCCTCGCCCGGCGGTTCCGGCGCGCTGCAAGCGTCGCCCTGGCCGCAGGCCGGCGCCGTCGATTCCCCGGCTTGGGTCGGCGAGCCCGATGCGGGCCGCCCGCGGCCGGTGACCGCTGCGTTCTGGCTCGGCGTGGTCGACGTGATGATCGGCTCGGCGCTGCTGGCGGTGCAATGCGTCGCCTCCGACGACCTGCTGCTGCGGATGCTCGGAGACGCCGAGTTCCTGCTCACCGGCGGCGACGTCCGCAGCGTCTACCTCGGCATCCTCGGCGGCCTGGTGGCGATGGCCGTGCTCGCGGCGGCGTTGTGGTCGCTGTTGCTGTTCGCGATGCTCCGCGGCCGCGAGTGGGCACGACTGGTGCTGACCTCCATCGCGTTCGTGTGGGCGGTCTCGAGCCTGCTGGCGCTGGTGGGCAAGAACCCGTACGGCCCGCTGTACGTGGTGCTGGAGGCGGCGCAGGTCGTGGCGCTGAGCGCGACGGTGCTGTGCATGTTCGCGAGCTCGGCGCGCGATCACTTCACCTACCGCCCCTGATCGGCACGCCAGGTGCTCGCGAACCGGTGATGTTGATCGAACAGGTGGACAGCGACCTTGCCGGATTTCTACTGTTCTGCACGTGACGTCACCGCACGATCCTGGGCAGCAGCGCGGCCAGCAGCCGCCACCGAGTGGATTTCCGCAGCAGCCGGGCGGCTACCCGCAATACCAGCAGGCCGACCCGTACGCGGCGCCGTCCGCACCGGATCCGGGCGAGCCGCGCAGGCCGGGAACCGTCGAAGCCGCGTTCTGGCTCGCGGTGGTGGTGCCGGTGGTGGCCACGGTGCTCTACGCGGTGAGCTTCTTCCAGACCCAGGGCTTCACGCGGGAACTCTTGGCCGCGGAGTTCGCAGGCGGGCAGCAAGAACTGGCGGCGCAGACCGCTGCCAACGTGCTCGTGGCGTTCTTCGTGGTCGCCACGGTCGTGCTGGTGGTGCTGACCGCGTTGTGGATCATCTTCGGGTTCAGCCTCCGCGCGGGCCGGAACTGGGCGCGGGTCACGCTCACCGTGTTCGCCGCGGTCTGGGTGCTCGCCGCGTTGTCCGGCCTGATCGTCGGCGGTTCGGGCTGGGGCGAGGGTGAACTGCCGCCCGGCGTGGTCGAACCCGCCGGCCTCGTCGCGCTCGGCTACGCGCGCAGCGCCTTGGAACTCGTCGCGATGGCCGCGTTCATCGTGCTCAGCTACCTCAAGCCTTCGCAGTGGTACTTCGCAGCGAGGTCGTACCGGTGAGCGCCGCGAACACCGCGCCGCAGGCGGTGCGCGCGGGCGTCGGGCTCTGGTGCGCGCTGGCGGCCTTCCTGCTCGTGCAGACGGCCTTCTCGTGGGCGGGACGGTCCGCGCTGCAGCAGCAGCTGGTGGCCAACCACGCGGCGGCACCCGAGCAGGCGGCGGACCGGACGCTGCAACTGCTGCTGATCAACACCGGCATCGCGGTGGTCTTCGCCGCCGGATACGTCGTGCTGGGGCTGCTGATCCTGACCCGGCGGCCGTGGTCCAGGATCGGGGTGTCCGTGCTGCTGGCGGTGCAGGTGGTGATGATGCTCGGCAGCCAATCCCTGACCGTGGTCAACCTCATCGTGCTGGTGCTCGGCGGCGCGGCCGCGTGGTGCTGCTGGTCGAAGACCGGAACGGAATGGGTGACCGGCGAGCATGAGTGACGCCGAAACCGGCCCGGTCCTCTACGCCGAGGACGGTTCGACCTGGTGGCCCGTCGCGTGGGGGCCGGTCTTCGCCGGCTGCGGACTGCTCGTCGAACTCCTCACACCCGGTGTCGTGAACCTCGCCGCGTGGCTGCTGCTGGCCGGAGTGCTGGCCGTGGCGGCCGCGGCGTGGGTGTACGCGCGGCGGCGCGCGCTGCTGGTGCGGTTGACGCCGACGCTGCTCACGGTCGGCCGGGAAGATCTGGAGATCGCGCGGATCGCCGCGATCACCGACGTGGGAGCGCCGATGGGCGTGCCGGTGCTGGGCGGCGGTTTCACCCCGCCGAAGGGCATGGGCGAGATTCCGCTGCGGTTAGCGGACGACCGCGTAGTGCTGGCCTGGGCCAAGGACCCCGCGGCTTTGCTCGAGGAACTGCGGCCGCTGCTGGTCGAGCCCTAGGGGCGGCTGCTCAGCGGCTGCGCTGCGGACCGGGCAGAGATCAAGAGCCGGACTCGGGCGGAGCCGTGGACCCACGACGCGGCGTCGGGTCGCACGACCGCGTGAGACCCTGCGTGGCGTGACGTTTCCGGAACCGTGTTCGGCCGACGGGCCGATGCCGCACGAGGACACCGCGAACACCGCTGCCCCGGCCGGGCGGCTGGCGCAGCCGTGGCGGCTGGCCATCGCAGCCGGGGAAGTTCTGCTGATCATCGCGCTCGTGTTCGCCGCGTGGTGGTGCTGGGGCGAGTCGCGATCGAGCGTCGAGGTGCCGGGTGCGGACGGGGCACCGATGCACTCGACCCGGATCGCGGGCAACTGGGTCGGGCTCAGCGTCACCGCCGCGACCGCGGCGGCCTTCGCCGTGATCGACGTGGTCCGGCAGTCGATGCTGGCATGGCGGGTGCGCCGCTCCCGCGGACCGCGCCGCTGACGGCCGGGGCCCGCGCGGGGTGCGGCAACGCACACTCCGCGGCCTGTCAGACTGGAGGCGTGACAGCCGAAACCCCTGGCAACCCGAATCCTGCGGCGCCCCGTTCGCGGGAGTTGTTCGATCGAGCGCAGGAAGTCACCCCGGGTGGCGTCAATTCCCCGGTGCGCGCCTTCCGGTCCGTCGGTGGCACCCCGCGGTTCATGGTGCGCGCCGAAGGTCCTCGCATGTGGGACGCCGACGGCAACGAGTACGTCGACCTCGTCTCCTCGTGGGGGCCGATGGTCAACGGGCACGCGCATCCGGACGTGGTCAAGGCCGTGCAGGACGCCGCGGGCAGCGGGCTGTCCTTCGGCACGCCGGGCGTCGGTGAGATCGAGCTCTCCGCCGAGATCATCCGCCGGGTCGAGCCGGTGCAGCAGGTCCGGCTGGTCAACTCCGGCACCGAGGCCACGATGAGCTCGGTGCGGCTGGCGCGCGCGTTCACCGGCAAGCGCAAGGTGGTGAAGTTCGCGGGCTGCTACCACGGGCACGTCGACTCGCTGCTGGCAGGCGCCGGTTCGGGACTGGCGACGCTGGGGCTGCCGAGCACGCCGGGGGTCACCGGCGCGCAGGCCGCGGACACCATCGTCCTGCCGTACAACGACGTCGACGCGGTGCGCACCGCGTTCGCCGAGCACGGCGACGACATCGCGTGCGTGATCACCGAGGCCGCCGCGGGCAACATGGGCGCGATCGCTCCGCAGCCCGGCTTCAACGCGGCGCTGCGCGAGATCACCAGCGCCGCCGGGGCGCTGCTGATCATGGACGAGGTGATGACCGGCTTCCGAGTCTCGGCTTCGGGCTGGTTCGGCCTGGACGGCGTGGCAGGCGACCTCTACTCCTTCGGCAAGGTCATGTCCGGTGGCCTGCCCGCCGCGGCGTTCGGCGGCCGCGCCGACGTGATGGAGCTGCTGGCGCCGACCGGGCCGGTGTACCAGGCGGGCACCTTGGCCGGGAACCCGGTCGCGGTCGCTGCCGGGCTGGCCAACCTGCGCGCCGCGGACGCGGACGTCTACGCGGCGCTGGACCGCAACGCGGCGCGGCTGGGCGATCTGCTCGGCTCGGCGCTGTCCGCGCAAGGCGTGCCGCACCAGGTCGCGTTCGCGGGCAACCTGGTCAGCGTGTTCTTCAGCGAAACGCCGGTGACGAACTACGAGCAGGCGCAGGCGCAGCAGGCGTGGCGCTTCCCGGCCTTCTTCAACGCCTTCCTGGACCGCGGCGTCTACCCGCCGCCGAGCGCGTTCGAGTGCTGGTTCGTCAACGCCGCGATGGACGAGGGGGCGTTCGAGCGGATCGCCGAAGCCGCTCCGCACGCCGCGGCCGCCGCGGCCGCGGCGAAGGAGCCCGCGTGAGCCCGGTCAAGACGATCGTGCACTTCCTGCGGCACGGCGAGGTCTACAACCCGGAGCAGGTCCTCTACGGGCGGCTGCCCGGCTACCGGCTGTCCGACCAGGGCGAACGTCAGGCGAAGACGGTCGCGGAGTTCCTGACCGGGCGCCCGGTGACGCACGTCGCGGCCTCGCCGCTGCAGCGCGCCCAGCAGACCGCGGAACCGATCACCGCGGCGTTCGCGCTGGACGTGCACACCGACGAGCGGCTGATCGAGTCCGAGAACAAGTTCGAGGGCCTGCGGGTTTCCGTCGGTGACGGCGCGCTGCGCTCGCCGCAGCACTGGCCGAAGCTGTGGAACCCGTTCGCCCCGTCCTGGGGCGAGCCCTACCTGCGCGTCGCGCACCGGATGCTCGCCGCCGCGCAGCGCGCCAGGGCCGCCGCCGCGGGCAACGAGGCGGTGTGCGTGTCGCACCAGCTCCCGATCTGGACGTTGCGCCGCTTCGTGGAGGGAAAGCGGATGTGGCACGACCCGCGCAACCGGCAGTGCTCGCTGGCTTCGCTGACTAGCCTGGTCTTCCGGGACGAGGAACTGGTGCGGGTGGCTTACGCGGAACCGGCAGGCGAAACCGATCCGAGGGTGACCGGGGCATGAGGAAGCTGTTGCTGCGGTTGGTGCTCGCGGTCACGGTGCTCGCGCTGGTCGGCGGCTGCGCCACGGCGGGCAAGGACGCGGTGGACCAGGGCTCCGAGTTCACGTTCGTCTCGCCGGGCGGGCAGACCCGCATCTTCTACCCGCCCGCCGAGCGCAAGCCGCTGGCCAGCCTGGGCGGGGACAGCTTGCTGGAGGAAGGCAAGCAGATCGGGATCAAGGACTTCCCGAACCAGGTCGTGGTGCTGAACCTGTGGGGTTCGTGGTGCGGCCCGTGCCGCTCGGAGGCCGACGACCTGCAGGCGGTGCAGGACAAGTTGGGTCCGCAGGGCGTGCAGGTGCTCGGCATCGACGTGCGGGACAGCCGCTCGGCGGCGCGGGACTTCCACCGCGATCGCGGACTCACCTACCCGTCCATTTTCGACGCGTCGGGTCGTTCGCTGCTGGCGTTGCGCAACTATCCGCGCAGCGCCGTGCCTTCCACCATCGTGCTGGACCGGCAGCACCGGGTGGCTGCGATCTTCCTGACCGAGATGCTGGAGAGCGAACTGCTCCCCGAAGTGCAGAAGATCGCGTCGGAGCAGGCTGCCCGAGGCTGACTCACGGGCGCACCTATTGGACGCGGGATCCGGTCAAGGCCCGCCAGCATTCCATGCAGGTGCCCTGCTGCACCCATTCCCGCTCGGTGCGCCCGTGCAGCTCGCCCGCTTCGGTGTGCACTCCGCAGTAGGAGGTGACCGGCGAATCCGGCGCCGCGTCCAGCGCTGCGGCAGCGAAGGCGTGCCGCCCGGTCGGGATCGGGCGCCACACGTAGGTCAAGCCTTGCTGCCGGGGCATCGTGGCTCCATTCCGCGTCGTTCGGTTCGCGCCTCGACCGGCGCGGCAGGTGCGACCGGTGGTCGACGGTCCCGGTCCGCCTGCGGTGTTCCGGCGGAGCGGCGGGCGGACGGTGACCGGGTCGCCGCAGTCGGCCGGTGTTGCGGCGGTCCGCGTTGCCGAGTCGGTGTTGCCCCGTCGGTGTTGCCGCAGTCGGTATGCCGGGGTCGGTTTGCCGGAGCGGGGCCGCGCGGTCGCGCTCATTCCAGAATGAGACCGTCCCGGAACGCGGAAAGGCAATCCGCTTCACCGAATCGAGCGATGGCACGGTCTCAGCGCAGAAAATAGATTCCTGCTATGTCCAGCGTTCGAGCAACCGACGCCGGGGAAAGCCCTGTTCAACAGCGCACTCCCGGCGCGGCCGGATCCAGCGTCCGCGCCCGCAGCCTCGGCATGGAAATCCGCACGTTGCGCAAGAACGCCGCGCTGCGGCTGGAACAACTCGCGCAGCGCTGCGGATGGTCCAGGGCGACGCTGGGCCGCATCGAATCCGGCGAACGCGTTCCCGGTGAAACCGAGATGGCGACGCTGCTGGGCACCTTGGGGGTCACCGGCCCGGAACGCGCCCGGCTCTTCGAGCTGGTGCAGGCCGCCGCCGAGCCGCGCTGGTGGGAGGTCGGCGGGCACGCCGGAACACCGGCCGCGCTGGCCGCGCTGATCGACTACGAGCGGTTCGCCACCGAGATCACCGATGTCGCGCTGGCGCTGGTGCCGGGGCTGCTGCAGACCGCCGACTACGCGCGGGCGGTGCTGACCGCGGGCGGTGTCACCGGTGCCGACCTGGAATCGCACGTCGCGCTGCGGCTCGGCAGGCAAGGCGTGCTGACCAGGGAGCAGGAGCCGGTGCGGTTCCGCGCCTACCTGGACGAGGCGGTGCTGTGCCGCCCCGTCGGCGGGCCGGAGGTGATGCTCGACCAGCTCCGGCACGTGCTGCGGATGGCCCGGCGCGCGCACATCACGGTGCAGGTCGTGCCGTTCGCGGCGGGTGCGCACGCGGGCATGAACGGCGATCAGATGCTGCTGGAGTTCCGGCGGCAACGGCCCATCGTGCACGTCGAGCACCTGCGGTCCGGTGCTTTCCTGGACGACAGCGCGGAAACCGCGCCGTTCTTCGAGTCGCTGTCCCGGGTGGCCGGAGCCGCGCTGTCCGCGGACGACTCGGTCCGGCTGATCACCGAGCGGGCCGCGCAGCTCGAGGCCGACCACGTTCCCGCGTAGTGCTCCGCCGTTGCCGCTTGCAGGTCTTCGGCGCTGAGCGGAATCCGGCCGGTCCGCGAGCGGCTGCTGATCGCTCCGGCGCGCCCGAGCGCGAGCCGGTGCGGGCCTGGCAAGTGGTTGTGCGCGTGGTCACGCGGGGTGGTGCGTAGCCACACTAGCCTCGGCCCTACCCTCGGAGCCGTGAACCCGACCGAGCTCGCCGCGTCCGGCCCGCTGCTGTTCGCGGCCGTCATCGCGGTGCTCGCCGGGGCCGTCAGCTTCGCTTCGCCGTGCGTGGTCCCGCTGGTGCCGGGCTATCTCGCCTACCTCGCGGGCGTCGTCGGCGCGGAATCCCCGCCGATCGACGCGGGCGAGGCGCAGCGCACGCGCCGCGGCCGCTGGCGGGTCGCCGGCGCCGCGCTGCTGTTCGTGGCCGGGTTCAGCGTCGTGTTCGGCGCCAGTTCGCTGCTGCTGCTCGGGTTGTCCGACGCGTTGCTGGCCAACGAGCCGCTGCTGCAACGCATCGGCGGAGTGATCACGGTCGCGATGGGGCTCGTGTTCATCGGCCTGGTTCCCGCGCTGCAACGCGACGTGCGGGTGCACAAGGTCCCGCAGGCCGGGCTGTGGGGCGCCCCGCTGCTGGGTGCCGTGTTCGGTCTCGGGTGGACACCGTGCCTCGGGCCGACGTTGACCGGTGTGATGTCGCTGGCCATCGGCACCGACGTGAGCACCAGCACGGCCGTGCGCGGTGTTCTGCTCGTCGCCGCCTACTGCTTCGGCCTCGGCCTCCCGTTCGTGCTGCTGGCGCTCGGTGCCCGGTGGGCGGTGCGCAGCGCGGGCTGGCTGCGCGGCCGCGGGCGCGTCATCCAGATCGCCGGTGGTGCGCTGCTGGTAGTGGTGGGCTTGCTGCTCGTCACCGGTCTTTGGGGAGAACTGATCGCGGTTTTGCGTGAACCTGTAAACGGATTCGAGACGCCGATCTGATGTCCCGAGTCCGCACCGCCCTGGCTTTCCTGCGCAACACCTGGCGTGGCCTGACGTCCATGCGCACCGCGCTGGTGCTGCTGTTCCTGCTGGCGATGGCCGCGCTGCCCGGCGCGCTGATCCCGCAGCGCTCGCTGAACCCGGGCGAGGTCGACAAGTACTTCAAGGATTACCCGAAGGTCGCGCCGATCCTGGACAAGCTGGGCGTGTTCGAGGTGTTCAGCTCGGTCTGGTTCGCCTCGATCTACGTGCTGCTGTTCATCTCGCTGATCGGCTGCCTGCTGCCGCGCTGCCTGGAGTACTACCGGCAGCTGCGCGGCAGGCCGGTGCGCACGCCGCGGAATCTCGAGCGGATGCCGCACCACGCGACGGCCACTGTGGACGGAACGCCGGACGAGGTGCTGGCAACCGCGAACCGCAAGCTGCGCGGCTGGCGCAAGGACGAGCGCACCGACGACGAAGGCCGCCGCTCGATCAGCGCGGAGCGCGGCTACCTGCGCGAGGCCGGGAACCTGGTGTTCCACTTCGCACTGGTGGCCCTGTTGATCGGGCTCGCGGGCGGCAAGCTCTACAGCTACGAGGGCCAGGTCATCGTGATGGCCGACGGTTCGGAGTTCTGCAACTCCGGCACCTACAACTACGACTCGTTCCGCGCCGGGCTGAACGTGGACGGAACCCGGCTGAGCCCGTTCTGCTTGCGGGTCAACGACCTCAACGTCAAGTACCAGCACACCGGACAGCCTGCGGGTTTCCAGGCCGACGTGGACTACCAGTCCGGGGAGGACCTGGCCAGCGGCGACTGGCAGCAGCACGATCTGCAGGTGAACCATCCGCTGCGCACTGCTGGCGACCGGGTCTACCTGACCGGTGAGGGCTACGCGCCGACGTTCACCGTCACCTGGCCGGACGGGCAGAAGCGCACCAGCACCGTGCAGTGGCAGCCGATGGACACGACGACGAAGTTGTCCCAGGGCGCCACCAAGTTCGACCAGCCCGGCGTGACCGATGAGAAGCAGCGGCGCGAGACCCAGATGGCGGTTACCGGGCTGTTCGCGCCGACGGCCGGCTACGACGGCAAGGTGCTCGGTTCGCGGTTCCCGGACCTGCTGGACCCGGCTGCGGCGGTGGACGTGCTGCGCGGCGACCTCGGGCTGGACTCCGGACGCGGGCAGTCGATCTTCGGCGTGGACCAGAAGATGGTCGAGTCCGGGCGGCTGCAGCGGGTCGCGCGGGAGAACCTGCGCGTCGGGCAGGAACTCCGGCTCGCCGACGGCACCAAGGTGCACTTCGACGGCGTCGAGCGGTGGGCCAACCTGCAGGTCTCGCACGACCCGTCCCAGCAGTACGTGCTGATCGCGGCGATCGCGGTGATCTTCGGGCTGACCGCTTCGCTGAGCATCAAGCGCCGCCGGATCTGGGTGCGGGTGGCCTCGCACCCGGAGGCCGAACAGGACGGTTCCGCGCGTACCGTTGTCGAGGTCGGCGGACTCGCCCGGACCGATCAGGCCGGCTATGGCGAAGAATTCACCAGGTTGGCCAAGGACTTGCTCGGGACCGATGGCTCCGACGCGGAGCCTTCCGGGTCGGAATCCGTGCGCGGAAGGAAGAGCTGATGCCGGTCAACCAGACGCTGTCCACCTACAGCGACATGGCCTTCGCGACCTCGGTCGTGATCTACATCGCGGCCATGCTGCTGTACTTCGCCGAATTCGCCTACGGCGGTCGCAAGCAGGTCAAGGCCGCGCGGGAGGCGGAGCTGGTCACCGCGGGCGGTGGCTCGGCCGCGGAGTCCAACGGCGGCGTCGGCCGGGTCGAGCAGCCGCAGGGCCGCCCGCTGTCCGAGCGCTTCGGCGGCATGGCGGTGTCGATGACGGTGCTCGGCGCGCTGGTGCACGCCGCCTCGTTGATCTTCCGCGGGGTCGCGACCGGCCGGGCGCCGTGGGGCAACATGTACGAGTTCGGCTCGGCGATCTGCCTCGCGGCGGTGATCGCCTGGACGATCGTGCTGTTCCGGCAGATGCGGGCCGAGCGCCGCGACGCGACTCCGGCGCAGTTGCGCGGGCTCGGCGGTTTCCTGCTGCTGCCGGTGGTGCTGCTGCTGTTCCTGTCCGGCACGGTGCTGTACGCGAAGGCGGCTCCGCTGCAGCCCGCGCTGCAGTCCTACTGGATCGTGATCCACGTGACCGCGGCGATCATCTCCAGCGGTGCGCTGATGTTCGCGGGTACCGCCAGCGTGCTGTACCTGCTGCGCGCGCGGTACGAGAACAACCCGCTGAAAATGGTGAAATTCGGTTCCCGGCTGCCCGCCGGGCAGGCGCTGGACCGGATGGCCTACCGCGCCACCGTGATCATCTTCCCGGTGTGGACGTTCGCGATCATCGCCGGGGCGATCTGGGCGGAGGCCGCCTGGGGCCGGTTCTGGGGCTGGGACCCGAAGGAGACCTGCTCGTTCATCGCCTGGGTCGTCTACGCTGCGTACTTGCACGCGCGCGCGACCGCGGGATGGCGCGGCGTGCGGGCCGCCTGGGTCAACATCGCCGGGCTGGCCGTGATGATCTTCAACCTGTTCTTCATCAACATCGTCGTCTCCGGGCTGCACTCGTACGCTGGGCTGTGAGTCCATGATCCGAGCCGGAGCGCGGCGTCCGGCCACCCGCGTCACGCGGGCGGCCGGCACTCGTCCCGGTAATGATCGAGCCAAGTGCAGGAGGTACGGGAACGGTGACCGGACGCTACGAAGAGCCCGAAACGCAGCGCGAGGCGGGTTCGACGTCGCCCGGTGCGGCCGCTGACGGCCCGCGCCCGGAGTCGTCCACGGAAGCCCGGAACCCGTCCGCGGCGTCGAACGGCCCGGCCGGGCACGGCGCACCGGATTACGGCTACGGCCCGCAGGAGTCCGCCCAAGCGCCGTACGTCGAGCCGGGCACGACGCCGAACAACACCCCGCTGCAGCCGCCGGAGATGCCGCCGCAGCACTACCCGGCACCCGGTGTCCAAGGTGGACAGCCGTTCCCGGACGTCCGCCCGCAGTCCGGGCCGCTCTACGCCGACCCGACCCAGTCCGGCCCGCAGCAGCAGGCCGGCGTGCCCGGGCCGAACCCGGCGCAGGGCCCGCCCGGCCCCCAGCCCGTCCAAGGTGGACAGTCCGGACCGCACCAGGTGCCGCCGGGGGGCTCCGGGCCGTTCCCGGCACCGCCCGGGCAGTCCGGGCCGCACCAGGTGGGCGGTGTCCCGTCCGGGCCGTACGCGCCCGCGGCCGGTCCGTTCCCGCAGCAGCCCGGATACCCGCAGAACCCCCAGCAGCCGAATCCCGGGCAGCCCCAGGGGTTCCCGCCGCAGCAACCGCCGCAGGGCGGCAACCAGCAGGCGTTCGGCCAGGACCTGTCCTCGGCGCAGCTGCTCCGGCAGACCAGGCGCCCACCGCAGTCCGGTTGGCGCAAGGCCCTCTACGTGGCCAGCGGCCGCTCGATCAACCTGGGCGAATCCGCTTCGGACGTGCGCCGCCGGGAGCTGATCGGCCGGATCAACCAGCCGCTGCAGGGCTGCTACAAGATCGCGATGCTGAGCCTGAAGGGCGGCGTCGGCAAGACCACCACCACCGCGACGCTGGGCTCCACCTTCTCGTCGCTGCGCGGTGACCGGGTGATCGCGGTGGACGCGAACCCGGACCGCGGCACGCTCAGCCAGAAGATCCCGCTGGAGACCACCGCGACGGTGCGGCACCTGCTGCGCGACGCGCAGCGCATCCGCAAGTACAGCGACGTGCGCTCGTACACCTCGCAGGGCCCGAGCCGGTTGGAGATCCTCGCCAGCGAGCAGGACCCGGCGGTCTCCGAGGCGTTCAGCGAGGACGACTACCAGCGCACCGTGACGTTGCTGGAGCACTTCTACAACATCCTGCTCACCGACTGCGGCACCGGACTGATGCATTCGGCGATGAAGGGCGTGCTGGACGTCGCGGACTCACTGGTGATCGTCTCGCCCGGCTCGATAGACGGTGCGCGCAGTGCTTCGGCCACATTGGACTGGCTGGACGCGCACGGCTACGGCTCGCTGGTGGCGCGCTCGGTCGCGGTGATCAATTCGGTGCGGCCGGGTTCCGGCAAGGTCGACGTGGACAAGCTCAGCGCGCACTTCGGGTCGCGTTGCCGCTCGGTGGCGCGCATCCCGTTCGACGCGCACCTGGAAGAGGGCGCCGAGGTGGAACTCGACCAGCTCGCCGCGCCGACCAGGCTGGCGCTGCTGGAACTGGCCGCGATCGTCGCCGACGACTTCCCGCAGGCGTTCGGCAGGCAGCGGCAGGTGTGACCGCGGGCGGCCGCGCCCGGATCGGTCCCGGTCGCCTGGGATCAGTCCTGGTCGTGGTCGCCGGTGTTGCGCTGCTGCTGCTCGCCGAGCCGCCGCAGGAACTCGGGATCGTCGTCGGGTGCCACCGTCCTGCGGCCGGAGGCGCTTTCCGGTTCGTCGTCGCGCATCGGGCCGAAAGCCCGCCACATCAGTACGGCGACGGTGAGCGCGCCGATCGCTGCCAGGACGTAGATCATCGGACACCTCCAACACTTCCCCGCCGAGACTAGCCCGAGTGGCGGGGCCGGTGGGTGCGCCGATCAGGCAACGACCCGGGGAGCCCGCCGCGCGGGCGGGTCCCCCGGGTGCGGATCAAGCGGAGCGGACGTCGTTGGTGAGCTCGGCCAGCAGCGTGCGGACCTCCGACTCGCGGAACCGGCGGTGCCCGCCGGGCGTGCGGATGGAGCCGATCCGGCCCGCGGTCGCCCATCTCGTGACCGTCTTGGGGTCGACCCGGAACAGCGAGGCGACCTCACCAGGGGTGAGCAGTTGTTCCTGGCCGTTCTGACGAGACTGGGGAGTCGTCGCGGTCACAGCGGACCTCCACAATGCGGACGGTTTTCGGGCATTCCGGTCGCATCCTGGCACCCGGATGGTCAGGTACTCGAACATTTGGCTCCAGGTAAAGGGAAGGTAAGGGACGAAACCGGCGCATCGGGCGGGACCGCCGGGCGCCGAGCCGAAACCGCCGTGCTCTACCCTGGCTGACGTGCAGGAACAGCAGGTGGCCGAGCACGCGGGGCCGGACGGGCGGACGAACCTGGCGCGGGACATCGCGCTTTACACCTTGGCGAGGCTGGGACTGCTGGTCGCGGTCACCGCCGTGATCGCCGCCTGCCAGGTGCCGGTGCTGGTGGCCGCGGCCGTGTCCGTGGTGGTCGTGATGCCGTTGTCGATGCTGGTGTTCGGCAAGCTGCGCCGCCGCGTCGCGGCGGGCATGGTGCACCGGGCGCAGCGCCGCGAAGAACTCCGCGCGCAGCTCCGCGGCGACCGCGACGAGTCCGATGACCAGCAGTGACGTCGAGCGGGCCCGCGCTGTCGTGGACCGCTCCTGCGGGAGCACGCGGGCCTGGTGCAACGAAGCCGTCCGGCTCATCGAGGCCGACGCGAACCGCAGCGCCGACACTCACCTGCTGCGGTTCCCGCTGCCGCCGGAGTGGGGCATCGACCTTTACCTCAAGGACGAGTCAACGCATCCGACCGGTTCGCTCAAACACCGGTTGGCCCGATCGCTGTTCCTCTACGCCATCTGCAACGGATGGGTGACGGAGAACACGCCGGTGATCGAGGCGTCCTCCGGTTCCACCGCGGTTTCCGAGGCGCACTTCGCGCACCTGCTCGGCCTGCCGTTCATCGCCGTGATGCCCCGCTCGACCAGCGCGGAGAAGGTCGCGCTCATCGAACGGCACGGCGGCACCTGCCACTACGTGGATCGCGCGGACGCGATCTACGCGGAGTCCCGGCGGCTCGCCGGCGAACTCGGCGGGCACTTCATGGACCAGTTCACCCACGCCGAACGCGCCACCGACTGGCGCGGGAACAACAACATCGCCGAGTCGATCTTCGAGCAGATGGCGTTGGAGCGGCACCCGGTGCCGGAGTGGATCGTCACCGGCGCGGGAACCGGCGGCACCAGCGCGACCCTCGGCCGCTACATCCGCTACCGGCGGCACCGCACCCGGCTCGCGGTGGTCGACCCGGAGCACTCGGTCTTCTTCGACGCCTGGCGCCGCGGCGATCCGGCGCAGACCGGTTCCCGCGGCTCGCTGATCGAGGGCATCGGCAGGCCCCGGGTGGAGCCCTCCTTCGTCGGAGAGGCCATCGACCGCATGGTCAAGGTCACCGACGCGGCCTCCATCGCCACCGTCCGCTGGGCCGCGGACGTGCTCGGCCGCCGGGTCGGCGGATCCACCGGGACGAACCTGTGGGGCGCGTTCGGCTTGATCGCCGAGATGGTGCGGGACGGGCGCGGCGGCAGCATCGTCACGCTGCTCTGCGACGGCGGCGAGCGCTACGCGAACACCTACTACGACGACGAATGGGTGGCCGCGCAAGGAATGGACCTGAGCGGGCCCCTCGAGGCGCTGGCGGAGTTCCACCGCACCGGCGCGTGGCCGGTCGCGGGCTGAGCCGTCCGCGGCGGTCCTGGCGACGGCACGTACTCTGCGATCAGCAGTCGTTCCAGGAGGTGACATGCGCGCGATCGTGCCCGCCGCGCTGATCACCCTGCTCGCGGCCGGATGCACCCAGGGCGGGCCCGGTCCCGCACCCGCGACCACCTCGCCGGGGACCACCACCAGTCAGCCCGAGTCGGTCGCCCCGTCGATCACTCGGCAGGTGCCGCCGGAGCAGCGCCGCGCGCTCGCGGACGCCTCAGCGAAACAGCTGTGCGGGCTGGTCACGGTGGACGAACTCGGCAAGCTCGCGTTCCCGGTGGGCGCGGGCGCGCCGCGCGAGATCGGCTTGGAGCCGTCGGTGCGCGGCTGCCAGTTCGAGGCGCAGAACGGGTCGCGGTCGATCCTGATCGGCTCGCAACCGGACGGTTTCGGCGGGCTCGGCGACGAAGAGGTCGAGCTCGGCGCGGTGCGCGGCACCCAGCAGCTGCACGTCAACGACTGCACCGTGTTCGCGCCGCAGGCCGGGGCGACCTTGCAGGTCGCGGTGAACGCGCCGGAAGCCGACTCGGACGACTGCGAGACCGCGCAGGGGGTCGCGCAGTACGTGCTGGCCGGGGTGCGCTGAGGCGAGCTCGGCTGTGTCCGCAGGCTGAGCCGGGGCTCAGCTGTGTCGACGGGCCGAGCCGGAGCTCAGCTGTGTCGACGAGCTGAGCCCGGGCTCAGCCGGCGGCCAGCGCGACCCCGGTCGCCGCGCCCCACACCAGCATCGCCAGGCCGGTGTCCCGCAGCGTCGGGATCAGCCCGCGCCCGGAAGCGCCGCCGGTCACCGCCCGCACCGGGTTGATCAGCAGCGGCAGCGCGAGGAAACCCACCAGTGCCCACGAATTGCGCAGCCCGGTCAGCACCGTGATCAGGAACGGGATCAGCACCAGCGCCAAGTAGAGCGTGCGGGTGTCCCGATCGCCGAGCAGCACCGCCAGGGTGCGCTTGCCGGTGACCCGGTCGCCGGGGATGTCGCGCAGGTTGTTCGCCACGAGCACGGCGCTGGAGAACGCGCCCACCGCGACCGCGCCACCGATGGCGAACCCGCTGACCGTGCCCGCCTGCGCGAACATCGTCCCCAGCACCGCGACCAAGCCGAAGAAGACGAACACGGCGACCTCACCGAGCCCGGAATAGCCGTACGGGCGCTTGCCGCCGGTGTAGAACCAGGCGCCACCGATGCACAGCAGCCCGACCAGCAGCATCCACCACTGACCGCTGAGCAGCACCACGCCGATCCCGGCCAGCGCGCCCAAGCCGAAGCAGGTGAACGCGGCCGTGCGCACCGACTCCGGCGTCGCTGCGCCGGAGCCGACCAGGCGCATCGGCCCGACCCGGCTGTCATCGGTGCCGCGGACTCCGTCCGAGTAGTCGTTGGCGAAGTTCACCCCGATGATCAGCAGCACCGACACCGCCAGCGCCAGCAGCGCGATCGGTGCGGACCACCCGTCCACCCCGGCGGCCGCGCCGGTTCCGACCAGCACGGGCGTGATCGCGTTCGGCAATGTGCGCAGCCGCGCGCCTTCGATCCACTGAGTGACAGTCGCCATGGGGGTCATCATCTCGCACCGCTCGTGGTCATTGATGAAGAGTCGACCGCAACGCCCGCCGGTCCGGCTTGCCCGGCCCGCGCAACGGCAGTTCGGCCAGGAACTCCACCCGCTTGGGCACGGCCGCGGGGCCCGCTTCGGCGCGCACCGCCGCGCGCAGCGCTTCCGCCCGCGGGGGCGCCGCCGGGTCGGCGGGCACGACCGCGGCCACCACCGCCTGGCCCCATTCGGCGTCGTCCACCCCGAGCACGCAGACCTCGCGCACGCCGTCGAGTTCGCCGAGCACGCGTTCCACCTGGGCCGGGGCGATGTTCACGCCGCCGGTGATGATCAAGTCGTCGGCGCGGCCCACGATCTCCAACCGGTCCCCCGACCACCGGCCGAGGTCGCCGGTGCGGAACCAGCCGTCGTCGAACGCCGCGGCCGGAGCCTGCCGCCGGTAGCCGCGGGCCAGCGTCGGGCCGGACAGCGACACCGGACCGGGCGCGCAGGACTCCGCGACACCGGACTCCGCGGCACCGGAGGGGGCCTCGACTCGCACCCGTACCCCGTCCAACGGCACGCCGTCGTAGACGCAGCCACCGGAGGTCTCGCTCATGCCGTAGGTGGTGACCACCCGGACACCGGTCTCGCGCGCGCGGCGCAGCAGCGCGGGTGGCGTGGCCGCTCCGCCGAGCAGGACCGCGTCGAATCCGCGCAGGGCTTCCAGTCCGGCGGAGGCGTCGTCGAGCAGGCGGTGCAGCTGAGTGGGAACCAACGCGGTGTAGTGCCTTCCCCGGGTGGTCAAAGTCCGTTGCGCGGCTTCGGCGAACCGATCCGGGCGGAAACCGTCCGAAGCGTCCACCGCATCCGGGTCCGTTCCGGCGATCAGGGACCGGACCAGCACCTGGATGCCTGCGATGTGGTGCGCAGGCATCGCCAGCAGCCAGTGCCCCGGGCCGCCGAGGTGGCGGTGCGTCGACTCGGCCGATGCGCGCAGCGCGGTCGCGGGCAGCAGCACGCCCTTGGGCGTTCCTGTGGAACCGGACGTCGCGATGACCAGGGCCGTCGGGTCCGCGGGATCGTCCGCATCGGACTCCAGCGGTTCACCCGCGCCCAAGGCGGGTGCGGGGTCGGTGCCCGCGGGCACCGGGAGCAGCGCCGGGCCTTCGCCGCTGAGGGCCCGGCGCAGGTCGGGCAGCACGGTCAGCGCCGCTGCTCCCGCGGGGACGGGCAGTTCTCGGAGTTCCCGGGAGCGGAGCGCACCGGGCCGGGGTTCGCGGGCGGTCGGCATACCGCTCATCTTGCGCCTGCCGGTGCTCGCGGCGGGTCGGCGGCCTGCGGCAACGGTTCCGTCCATCACAACTCGATCACCAGTTCGGATGAACTCGCTCAACTGTTCGACCCGGCCGGTCGATGGTTCTTGCAGAGACCGGTGACGAGCGGAAGCGGTGATGACGATGGGCGTGCGGCTCCAGGACCGCAACGGCTGCGAACTTCCCGGCGCGCTGCCGGTGGCCGCGGCGGAGGCGCCCCGGCCACCGGCGCTCAGCGCTGCCCGCGGCCCGGTGGCGCGGTCAGTAGTACCAGGGGAACTCGCTCCAGTCCGGCTCCCTGCGCTGCAAGAACGCATCGCGGCCCTCGACCGCTTCGTCGGTCATGTACGCGAGCCGGGTGGTCTCGCCCGCGAACAGCTGCTGGCCGATCAGCCCGTCGTCGATGGCGTTGAAGGCGTACTTGAGCATCCGCTGCGCGGTGGGCGACTTGCCGTTGACCTCCCGCGCCCACTGCAACGCGGTCGACTCCAGCTCGGCGTGCTCGACGACCTCGTTGACCATCCCCATCTCGTGGGCCTGCTGGGCGGAGTACGGGCGGCCGAGGAAGAAGATCTCGCGGGCGAACTTCTGCCCGGCCTGGCGAGCCAGGTAGGCGCTGCCGAACCCGCCGTCGAAGCTGCCGACGTCGGCGTCGGTCTGCTTGAAGCGGGCGTGCTCGTCGCTGGCCAGCGTGAGATCGCACACCACGTGCAAGCTGTGCCCGCCGCCGGCGGCCCAGCCCGGCACCACGGCGATCACGACCTTGGGCATGAACCGGATCAGGCGCTGCACCTCCAGGATGTGCAGCCGGCCCGCGCGGGCGGGGTCGACGGTCTCCGAGGTGTCCCCGGAGGCGTACTGGTATCCGGAACGGCCGCGGATGCGCTGATCACCACCGGAGCAGAAGGCCCAGCCGCCGTCCTTCGCGGACGGGCCGTTGCCGGTCAGCAGCACGCACCCGACGTCGCTGGTCATCCGCGCGTGATCGAGCGCGCGGAACAGCTCGTCGACGGTGTGCGGGCGGAAGGCGTTGCGCACGTCCGGGCGGTCGAAGGCGATCCGGACGGTGCCGCGTCCCGGACCGTCCTCGACGCAGCGGTGATAGGTGATGTCGGTGAAGTCGAACCCGGCCACCGGCTCCCACGCGGCGGGGTCGAACAGCTCAGAAACACGGGAGTTCAGCACGCCTGGGACAATAGGCCGAGCCCCGGCGCCCGGAACATCAGGAGGGCGCCGGCCGCGCGGTGCGGCTGCCCAGCGCTTGTCCGTCCCGGTGGCCCAGTGGCCGCCCGTTCCGGTGGCGCAGCCGGTACCGGGTCCGAATGGTCCGGTGTCCCGGGCGACACTGGGAGCGGTCCGCAGGGGGCAGCTTTCGAGGGAGTCCGGGGTGATGGGTTGAATCCGTCCGCGGCACAGGCCGAGGTCATCGTCGACGAACTGATCCGCAACGAGATCAGCCACGTCGTGCTCTCCCCGGGATCGCGCAACGCACCGCTGTCCTTCGCGCTGCACGCCGCCGACGCGGCCGGGCGGCTGCGGCTGCACGTGCGCATCGACGAGCGCAGCGCGGGGTTCCTGGCGCTGGGGCTGGCCGCCGTCGACGGCAGGCCGGTCGCCGTCGTGGGCACTTCCGGCACGGCGGCGGCGAACCTGCATCCCGCGGTGAGCGAGGCCGCGCACTCCGGCATACCGCTGCTGGTGCTCACCGCCGACCGGCCGCCGGAGCTGCGGGCCGCCGGCGCGAACCAGACGATCGACCAGCACCGGATGTTCGGCTCCGAAGTCCGGATGTTCGACGAGCTGGCGGTGGCCGAGAACCGGCCCGGTCAGCAGGCGTACTGGCGCAGCCAGACCTGCCGCGCGGCAAACGCGGCCGGGGGTTCCCCGCACTCGGGGCCGGTGCACTTGAACCTGCCGTTCCGCGAGCCGCTGGTGCCGGACGGCGACCTCGACTGGTGCGAGTCGCTGGACGGACGTCCCGGCGGGGCGCGGTGGACCGAGATCGCCGAACGCGGTGGTGCGCCGAGCAGCCTGCGCGGGCTGACCGCCCGGCGCGGTCTGGTGCTGGTCGCCGACGGAGACGCCGAGGCGGCCGCGGACTGGGGCGAGCGCCACGGGTGGCCGGTCGTTTCGGAGACCGGCGGGGTGGGGCTGGCCGGTTCGGCGGCCGTGGACACCGGCATGTGGCTGCTGAACCTGCCCGAGTTCGTGCGCGAGCACCGGCCGGAACAGGTGCTGTGCGTGGGCAGGCCCACGGTCTTCCGGCAGGTGCAGTCGCTGCTGACCGACGCCGGGGTGGAGGTGCTGCTGGCGCACGGCGCCGCGGTCGACTGGCCTGCGCCCGGGCACGCCGTGCGGGAGGTGGCCCGTTCCTTCGGCGCCGCTCCGGAGCGGGAGGCCGACCCGGACTGGCTCACCGCCTGGCAGCAGGCCGACCAGAAGGTGTCCGCCGCGCTGCACGCGGCGCTGGACCTGGAGCGCTGGCCGAACGGACCGGTGCTGGCCCGCGACCTGGTCGACGAGCTGCCCGCGCGGTCGCTGCTGGTGCTCGGATCGTCCAACCCGACCCGGGACGTGGCGTTGGCCGCCCGGCACCGTCCGGACGTGACGGTGCACCGGAACCGGGGAGTGGCGGGCATCGACGGAACGGTGTCCACCGCCGTCGGTGCGGCCACCGCGCACGACGGTCCGTGCTACGCGCTGCTCGGGGACCTGACCTTCCTGCACGACAGCAACGGGCTGCTGCTGGGGCCGCACGAGCAGCGCCCGGACCTGACGATGGTCGTGTTCAACGACGACGGCGGCGGGATCTTCTCGCTGCTGGAGCAGGGCACTCCGGAGCACCGGGCCTCGTTCGAGCGGGTCTTCGGCACCCCGCACGGCACCGATCTCGCCGCGCTCTGCGCCGCGCACGGGGTGGAGCACGTCCGGGTGCGGCAGCGTTCGGAATTCGCGCAGGCGTTGCACGGTGCGCGGGGCCTGCGGGTGGTCGAGGTCCAGGCGGACCGGACGCAGACGCGGAGTCTGCACGGGCGCCTGCAATCGGTGGTGAATTCCGCGCTGCTCGGCTGATCCCTTCGCCGCCACCTGTTGAGATCGCCGGTTCCCAATCATCGGGAGGCGCATCGGCGGGCCGCTTCTGCTCATCGCGGCTCCAGCGCTGTGCTCCCGGTGTCGGCGGAAAGCGGTGCACGTCACCGCGCAGTCCTTAGTGGACACTCTTGAGCTGCGGCGTGAGTCGATCTGAGTGGATCGCGTGGTTGCGCGACAGTGCTCCGCACGCGGACACCGGCGGCATTGCCGAAAATTCTCGCTTCCTCTGGGAAAAAACCCACCCGGCAGTGTGTCGCGGGGTTTGCGGTGCGATTCGTAGGCTGCGGCGAGCGAACCTGATCTTCGGGAGGTGTGTCCTGGTGTTCCGACGACATGGACTGCGAGTCGCCGCCGCCACGTGCTGTGCCGCGGCCTTCCTCGCGCAGCCCGCGGCGGCGGGCACCGGGAGCCCGGGCGCACCGGGTCTGGGCGACCCGTACTTCCCGGAGTACGGCAACGGCGGCTACGACGTCTCGCACTACGACGTGCAGCTGCGCTACGACCCGGCCGATGATCACCTGGCGGGGACCACGACGATCGTGGCGAACCCGACGCAGGACCTGTCCGCGTTCAACCTCGACTTCGCGCTCCCGGTGAAGTCGATCCGGGTCAACGGCGCGCCCGCCGAGTTCGGCCAGCGGGGCAGCGAGCTCACCGTGACGCCGTCGCAGGACCTGCCCGAAGGCGCGCCCGCCACCTTCGTCGTCGAGTACGCCGGGGTGCCCTCCAGCGTCGAGGTCGGCGGCACCAACCCGTGGATCCGGACACCGGACGGCGCGCTCGCGGCCGGTCAGCCCGAGATCTCCGCGTGGTGGTTCCCCGGCAACGACCACCCGCGGGACAAGGCCACCTTCGACATCTCGGTCGCGGTGCCGGACGGCACCAAGGTGGTCTCCAACGGCACCAACACCGACACCGAGTCGCAGGCCGGGTGGACCACCTGGAAGTGGCGCAACCCGAAGCCCACCGCGACCTACCTGGCCTTCATCGGCATCGGGCAGTACGCGGTCGAGACCAAGCCCGGCGCGTTCGGTCAGCAGTCGGTCACGGCGTACGCGGAGGATCTCGGGCCGAACGCCGGTGCGGCGCGGGCCAGCGTGGAACGCACCCCGGAGATCTTGGAGTTCCTGTCCGGGCTGTTCGGCGAGTACCCGTTCCAGACCCAGGGCGGGCTCGTGTCCGCGTCGCAGGACATGGGCTTCGCGCTGGAGAACCAGGGGCGGCCCACCTACAGCCCGAAGTTCTTCGACGACGGCGCGAACACGTCCGTGGTGGTGCACGAGAACGCCCACCAATGGTTCGGCGACTCGGTGTCGGTGGACACCTGGCGCAACATCTGGCTCAACGAGGGCTTCGCGACCTACGCGGAGTGGCTCTGGTCGGAGGCGAAGGGCAACGGCACCGCGCAGGAGCTGTTCGACCACTATTACTCGGCACTTCCAGCGGACGACCCGTTCTGGCAGGTGCCGCCAGGTGATCCGGGTGTGGAGAACGTCTTCGGCGACGCCGTCTACGACCGCGGTGCGATGACCTTGCACGCCTTGCGCAACGTCATCGGGGACGAGGCGCTGCTGGACGCGGTGCGCACCTGGGTCTCGGAGAAGCGGTATTCCAACGGGAAGATCGAGGACTTCATCGCGCTGGCCGAGCAGCGTTCCGGCAAGCAGCTCGACGAGTTCTTCCGGATCTGGCTGTTCACACCGGGCAAGCCCGCGCCGGGAGCGGACAGCGGGATCCCGGAGTCGGCGACCCGTGCCGGGAGCACACCGCCGAAGTCGGTGGCCGAGATCGACGCAACGCATCAGCGGGTGCACGACCACCACTGATCGCTCGCCGGACGCGCCGCCCACCTGCGCGCGGGCCGGGCGGTGCGTTCAGGCGTCGCCTTCCAGGGCTTCGCGAATCGGACGCAGTTTCGCCGCGGCCTCGGCGACCTCTTGATCGGGATCGGAGCCCGTGACGATGCCGCCGCCGGCGAACAGCCGGACCGTGCTGCCGCCGTCCGGCACTGCGGCGCTGTCGCCCGGCTGGTGCTCGATCTGCGCGCAGCGCAACGCGAGACCCAGCGCACCGTTGCCTGCTCCGTCGACCCAGCCGACCGGGCCGGTGTACCGGCCGCGGTCCATGGGCTCGAGCTTCTCGATGAGTTCGACCGCTTCGGCGGTCGGAGTGCCACCGACGGCTGCGGTCGGGTGCAGCGCGGAGGCCAGCCGCAGCAGTGCGGCGACGCCGTTGCTCGCCGCGTGCTGGTGCAGTTCGCCGCTGATCAGCGAAGCCAGGTGCAGCACGTTGCGCAGCCGCAACACCTCCGGCTGCGCAGGCACCGCCAGCTCCCCGCAGAACGGGCGCAGTTCCGCGGCGACCGATTCCGTGGCGAACGCGTGCTCCGCGCGGTCCTTGGCCGAGTCGAGCAAACCCGCGGCCAGTTCGTCGGCGCTGACGCCCGGACGGGGCCAGGCCGTCCCGGCCAGCACGTGCGAGCGCACCCGGTGCCCGGTGCGCTCCAGCAGCAGCTCCGGTGTGGCACCGACCAGCCCGTCGACCGCGAACGTCCAGCAGCTCGGATACCGCCTGGCCAGGTTGTCCAGCAGGAACCGCGGATCCAGCGGTTCCGAGGTCTCGGCCAGCAGGTCGTGCGCGAGCACCACCTTCCGCACCTCGCCGCCATTGGCCAGCGTCCGCACCGCCTCGGCGACCACGTCGCGGTATCCGGTGGCGGGCAACCGGCCGTCGCCGTAGCGCACGGTTCCCGGTCCGTGCACCGGCAGCACCGGTTCGTCGGCTGCGTTTCCGTCGGCGGCGTCTTCGCCGACGGTGGTGATCCAGCGGACGCCGTCCCGCTGGCCGATCACCACCCGAGGCACCAGCAGCACGGAATCTCCCGGCTGGTCACCGAACGCCAAGCTGGTGAACGCGACGGGACCGGTGCCGGGCAGCCGGACCTCGTCGTCGACGTCCATCCGTGCGCACAGCTCGTGCCAATACGTGTCGGTCTCGGCGAAGCGGTCCGGTCCAGCGGTGTCGAACCTGGCGGCCACGCCCCAGCCGACCAGCCCGGACCCGTCCCGCACCCAGCTCATCGCGGCGCGGTTCGGCAGCAGGTCCAGCAGCGGGCGGTGGTAGCGGGGATCGTCGTCGGGGATCTCGCGGGTGCGGACGCGGAGAGGGCTCGGGGTCGCCACTCCGCCGAGGGTATGCGCACTGCCCCGCGGTAGCCGAGGTCCGGCTCCCTACAATCGGCGGCCGTGGCGAGCGAAGCGGAGTCGGAAGCGGCCGGCGGTGCGGGCGGGACCGCGGCATCTCGTTGGCCCGCGCACCGGGTGCGCCGCGTCGGGGCCCGGGCGGTGCTGGCGCTGGGCGTGCTGATCAGCTTGCTGGGCCTGTCGGTCGTGGTGGCCTGCGCGATCGACGACCGCACGATCTCCGAATCCCGCGGCAGCGGCGTCGCCGAAGTGGTCGGCACGTCGATGACCCGCACGGTCGTCCGGTTCAGCACCCCGGAAGGCGGCGTCTACATCCCGGCGAACGGGGTGCTCTACCCGGCCGGTTTGCAGAAGGGCCAGTACGTGCAGGTCGAGTACGACACCCGCAACCCCGACCTGGTGCGCGTCGCCGGCCGCGGCATGGTGCTCTCGCTGCTGCCGGTGGCCGGTGTGCTCGTCGTGCTCTGGCTGGTCGTGTTGCCGGCGTGGTGGTTGTTGCGCCGCTCCGCCGAGCGCTCCGCAGGCAGCTGATCCGGGGAATCCGTCCCTTCTGCGCCGCCTCGGGCGGGTTCACAGTGGAGCCGTGATCCCGAGACGCGGGTGTTTTCGCGGGCGCCGACGCCGGCACCGCCGTGAGGTGGTGAGCGAGATGAACGCAGTGAGCTTCGACTCCGGACCGGGACATCCCATCGAGCGGACCCGCATCAGGCCGGTGGGCAGGCAGCAGCCGGCCGGTTCCGGCGGCCACGCCACCGAGCGGGACACCGGCGCTGACCAGCAGCGCGGCTGGGTGCTGGGGACACCGCCGTCGCGGATCGTGAACCGTTCGGTCCCGCCGGGCGTCGCCGCCGTGGACCTCGCGCAGTACGGCCTGATGCTCGGCGATGACGCGTTGCTGATGGCGCACCGGCTTTCCGGTTGGGGCGTGCGCGGGCCGGACCTGGAGGAGAGCGCCGCGCTGGCGGGCATCGCGATCGACCTGCTGGACCAAGCGCGGACGCTGCTGTCCCGCGCGGCGGAACTCACCGGTGCGGACGTCGATCGGCTCGCCTACCACCGGGACAGCGGTCAGTTCCGGAACGTCCGGCTCGCCGAGATCGACTGCGGGCCGGGGCCGGGTGGTGATTTCGCCGGCACGATCGGCAGGTTGCTGCTGTTCGCCACCTGGCGGCACGCGATTTTCGAGCGGCTGGCGAGCAGCCGGGATCCGGTGCTCAGCGACATCGCCCAGCGGTGCGGGCAGGACCTGCGCAGGCACCGGGAACACGCCGCGCAGTGGGTGATCCTGCTCGGCGACGGCGAATCCCGGCGGCGGATGCCGGCGGCGCTGCACCGGTTGTGGCCGCTCGCCGGGGAGTTGTTCGCCGCACACCCGGTGGAGGTCAGGTTGGCCGAGG
Source organism: Saccharopolyspora sp. SCSIO 74807 (assembly GCF_037023755.1). NCBI lineage: Bacteria > Bacillati > Actinomycetota > Actinomycetes > Pseudonocardiales > Pseudonocardiaceae > Saccharopolyspora > Saccharopolyspora sp. SCSIO 74807. The sequence goes on from NZ_CP146100.1 coordinate 2,089,484, forward strand.
CGGGTGCGGCGGTGCATCCGGATTCGGTGCGCACCGACGTGGCCACCGCCGTGGACGAGGCGTTGTCGGTGGCCCGGCTCCAGTTGCCGGACTTGGCGCGGGCCGAGTTCTCCGAACGCGGCGGCCGGTACGGGGTGCACACCGAGTCGATGCCGTTCGTGCTCGCGGACATGCAGCACCTGGTGCGCGCGGACCCGGTCGAAATGTCCTGATCATCGTTGACGAATGAGTACTTTCCCGGACGAAATCCGGGCCGTGCCGGGTGCACTGTGGAGGCGGTGTCGCCGAAGATCCCCCGCCGTGGTCCGCCACCGACGCAAGGGGCGAGATCGGTGCGCGGAAGCCAAGCGGAAGGCACACCTGGTGATGAACGCTTTGTGGTCGGCGGTGCTGGCCGGTGCGGTCGCGGGCGCGCTTGCTGCGGCGCTGCTGCGGCTGTTGAGCGCGCGCAGCAGCCGGACCACGTCCGCGCCGGCTCCGGTGCGACCGGCCCGCTACGACTGTTGGGCGCGTGACCTGGACCGTTGTGAGCAAGCCGTGTCGCGCGCTGCGAGCGCGGTGCATTCGGTCTCGTCCGCGCCCGCCCGCGAGGGACTGCTCATGGTGGTCCGGCGGATGGACGCCGAGCTGCCGAACGTGGCCGCGCTGGTCGAGCTGGGGCGCGGTTTGGCGGCCGAGAACCCGCCGGAGCAGGCGCGCGGCGCCCAGGTGCGGGGACGGGTCCGCGGGCAGGTCGCCGATGCCGCCGAACGCTTCGGCTCGATCGCCGAGGAGCTGTTGGAGATCGTTCAGCGGCTGGTGGCGGATCCGGACCTGTCCCGCCTGCGCGGTGACGTCGCGGTGCTGCGCGACCAGTTCCCGCTGCTGCGGCCGATGTCCGCGGTTCTCCGGCAGGAACCTGCCGCGCCGATGCCGCCGGAGCCCGCTGCGCCGGGACCCGAGAGGTCGGAACCCGAGCGGGACTTGGGCGCTGAGATTCGGGAGCCGGGGCACCGCCTACCTGTCCGCTGGAAACCTGATCAGCCGGTCGCCTGCCGCCACCAGTCCAGCACTTCACCGGCCACCGCAGGCGCCGCCACCAGCAGCCCGCCCGCGGGCAGCGGCGACGGCTCACCGCGCCGATCCAGCACGGCGGCACCGGACTCCGCGGCCAGCGACAACGCACCGGCCACGTCCCACTCCTCGTAGGCGTCCAGCACCGCGGCCATGGCGTGGCCCAGCGCCACCTGCGTGATCGCCAGCGCGGGCGAGCCCAGCAACCGGACTCCCACTTGCGCGGCGGCCGCATTGCTGATGAACCGGTCTATGCCCGGCCACGGGCCGCTGCGGGTGAGCTCGGTGCACACGATGCCCGCGCGGGTGTCCTGCCGGTCCGCCAACCGCACCGGGCTGCCGTTCGCCCGCATCCCGCGGTCCCGCGCGGCCGCGTAGATCTGCGAGCGGTACGGGTCGGCGACCACGCCCACCACCGGCCCGTGCTCGTCGAGCATCGCCAGGCTGTAGGCGCACCACGGCAACCCGGCCACGTAGTTCGCTGTGCCGTCCACCGGGTCCACCGACCAGCGGTAACGCGCCGAGGAGCCGCGTGCGGTGAGCTGTTCGGCGACGGTCGTGCCCGCGTCGGGCGTGGAGTCGAATTCCTCGCCGAACACCGGCACGCCGGGGAATTCGTCGGCGAGCACGCGCCTGGTGTGCCGTTCCAGGGTGCGCCCGGTGTCGGTCACCCAGTCGAACGGCGAGTCGGTGTCGGCCGGGCTGGCGCCCCGCCCGGCCGTCGCGGTGATCACGTCCGCCGCATCGTTCGCGAGGCGCCCGGCGACTTCCAGCGCGCGCGACAACAGCCCGGGTTCGATGCGCGGTTGGGAGGGCAAGACCGTCATGCCGCTCCAGCGTGCGCGCTGCGGGTGACCGGGGCGCTACGCGGAGGTGGACGTGAATGGGAGTCGCGACGAGCGTTCCGTGGCGGTACCGCGCCACCTGCGAAGGACCACCTGCGGGATCAAGAGCCGCCTGCGTGTTGGGAGGAGTTTCGGAAGACGTTGGGCCTGCCGTCACGTGGCGGTCGTCTGGGCGCCGGGATGGCTCGCCACGGTGTGCACCGTGCGGATCGCCATCGTGTCGGAAAGCTTTCTGCCGCAGGTCAACGGGGTCACGAACTCCGTGTTGCGGGTGGTCGAGCACGTGCGCCGCCGAGGCGGCCAGGCCCTCGTGATCGCCCCGGGTGCCGGCCCGGAGGAGCACGAAGGAACCCCCGTGATCCGGCTGCCCGCCGTGGACCTGCCGGTGGTCTCGTCGCTGCCGATCGGGTTCCCGACCCGCCGGTTGCTGCTCGCGATGCAGGAGTTCGGCCCGGACCTCGTGCACCTGGCATCGCCGTTCGTGGTCGGGGCGCGCGGCTTGGCGGCGGCGCGCAAGCTCGGTGTGCCGTCGGTCGCGGTTTACCAGACCGATGTCGCCGGATTCGCCGAGTCCTACGGGCTCGGGCTGACCGCGCGGGCGGCTTGGCGCTGGACGCGGCGGTTGCACTGCGGCGCGGACCGCACGCTGGCGCCGTCCACCTGGGCGGCCGAAGCCTTGCGCGAGCGCGGGATTCCGCGAGTGCACCGCTGGGGCCGCGGCGTCGACACCGCGCGGTTCGCGCCGGGCAAGCGGGATCGGGCGTTGCGCGCCGAACTCGCTCCGAACGGCGAACTGCTCGTCGGCTACGTGGGCAGGCTCGCGCCGGAGAAGCACATCGAAAGGTTGGCCGCGCTGCACGACGTGCCGGGTGTGCGGGTCGTGGTGGTCGGCGACGGGCCGCAGCGCCAAGACCTCGCCGAGCAGTTGCCGGACGCCGCGTTCCTCGGCTTGCAGACCGGAGAGGAACTGGCGCGGATCTACGCGAGCCTGGACGTGTTCGTGCACACCGGCCCGTACGAGACGTTCTGCCAGGCGGTGCAGGAGGCGATGGCTTCCGGCGTTCCCGCGATCGCACCGGACGCCGGTGGCCCGCGCGATCTCGTGCAGCCCGGACGCACCGGTTACCTGCTGCCCCCGCACGACCCGGACGCGCACGCGCAGGCGTTGCGGGATGCGGTGCAGGCGCTTCGGGATCCGCTGCTGCGTGCGAGGTTCGGTTCGGCCGCGCGCAATTCCGTCGCGCAACGCACGTGGCCTGCCGTGTGCGAAGAACTCATCGAGCACTACGCGGAGGTCATCGGGCGTCCGCGCGACGACCGGATGGCCGCGTGAGAGCTCGCGGCACGTAGGCTGCGAGCGTGTCTCGGGCCGGTTTGGACAAGGACCCTCGCGAGGTCGCCGCGATGTTCGACGGCGTCGCGAAGCGCTACGACCTGACCAACACGGTGCTGTCGTTCGGCCAGGACCGGCACTGGCGGCGCGTCACCCGCGAAGCGCTGGCGCCCGAGCCGGGCGAGCGGGTGCTCGACCTGGCCGCGGGCAGCGGCGTCTCGACCGCGGAGTTCGCCGAGTCCGGCGCGTGGTGCGTGGCGGCCGACTTCTCGCTCGGGATGCTCTCGGTCGGCCGCGACCGGGGGTTGCCGCTGGTGGCCGCGGACGCGCTGCGGCTGCCGTTCGCCGACGCCGCGTTCGACGCGGTGACGATCTCGTTCGGGCTGCGCAACCTGGTGGACACGGTCGCGGGACTGCGTGAGATGGCGCGCGTGGTGCGCCCCGGCGGGCGGCTCGTGGTGTGCGAGTTCTCCACGCCCACCTGGGAACCGTTCCGGACGGTCTACATGAACTACGTGATGCGCGCGTTGCCGCCGATCGCCCGCGCGGTCTCGTCCAACCCGGACGCCTACGTCTACCTCGCCGAGTCGATCCGGGCGTGGCCGCACCAGCCCGCGCTGGCCGCGAAGATCGGCTCCGCCGGTTGGTCGAAGGTCGCTTGGCGCGACCTGATGGGCGGCGCGGTGGCGGTGCACCGCGCGTTCAAACCCGAACTCGGCTGAGCAGCCCGCGTTCGCTCCGGGAGCGGCGCTGCTGAGCATGATCAGCGCAGCTGCCAAGACGCCTCCGCGGGCAGCTCGCCCGCCGGGCTGCGCAAGGTCCGCAGGAACGCGTCGGCCGCCGGTGCCAACGGCCGCGCCGGGTCGCGGATGACCACGACGCGCCGGTGCACCTCCGGTCCGGACAGCGGCAGGTGGCCGAGCCCGGCGAATTCCATCAGCGGCAGCACCAGCCCGGGCACCGCGGAAACCCCGAGCCCGGCCGCGACCAGCCCGGCGACGGCCGCGATGTTGCGCGCCTCCAGCGCCGGCCGTGCGTTCGGCACGGCGCGGTCGGTGTGCCAGCGGATGCTGCTGCTGGTGTCGAACGCGATGCAGGGCTCATCGGCGAGATCGGCCCACTCCAGCCGAGTGCGGTCCGCGAACCGGTGCCCCGCCGGGAAAACGCAGCAGAACCGGTCGGCGGCCAGCGGGTACACCTCCAGGTCGTCCTCCGAGCCGTCCAGCCGCACGGTCACCGCGAGATCGACCGCACCGGAGCGGACCCGCCGCAGCACCTCGCCGGACAACGCGTCTTCGATGGCGACGTCGACGTGCGGGTGCGCCGCGCGGTAGGCGGAGATCACCGGCGGCAGCAGCATCGCAGCCGGCGACGGCAGCGTCGCGATCCGGACCTGGCCGCGGGCCCCGGCGAGGAAGCCGTCGAAGTGGTTCATCCCGGCGTCGAAGGAGCCCACGATCCGGCGCGCGACGGCGCAGAACTCCGCGCCCTCCGGGGTGCTCGCCAGCTCGCGGGTGGTGCGCCGGAACAGCTCGACGCCGAGCTTGCGCTCCACCTCGCGCACGGTCCGGCTCAGCGAGGACTGGGCGAGGTGCAACCGCTGCGCGGCGAGCGTGAAGCCGCCCGCGTCGTGCACCGCGACCACCAGCCTGAGCTGCTGCAACGTGAGATCCATGCGCATCGGCCATGAATCTATCCGGTATCGATGTTTGACCGCGATGTGCGCCGCGGCTCACAGTGCTCGCAGCTCCAACGCCGGAGGTCCGATGCTCGCCGTTGCCGGTTTCCTGACGATCGGGATATTCCTGGCCCTGGTGCTGTCCCGGCGGGTGTCGGTGCTGCTGGCGCTGACCCTGGTGCCGCTGCTCGCGGCGGTGGTGATCGGCGCGGGACCGCGGCTGGGCGAGCTCGTCGCCGACGGGCTGAGCACGGTCGCCCCGGTCGCCATCATGATCACGTTCGCGGTGCTGTACTTCAGCCTGATGGTCGATGCCGGGCTGTTCGACCCGGTGGTGTCCCGAATCCTGCGCTGGGCGGGCGGCGACCCGCTCAAGATCACCGTCGGCACCGCGGTGCTCACGCTGCTGGTGGCGCTCGACGGCGACGGCGCCTCCACGTTCCTGATAACCGTGTCCGCGCTGCTTCCGATCTACCGGCGGCTCGGGATGCGCCCGCTGGTGCTGGCCGGAGTCGTGTGCCTGGGCGCGGGCGTGATGAACATGGTCCCGTGGGGCGGTCCGACGGCTCGCGCGATGGCCGCGCTGGGCACCGACGGTGCGGAGCTGTTCCTGCCGGTGCTGCCCGCGATGCTGGCGGGCATCGCCTGGGTGCTGGTGGCGGCCTACCTGATCGGCCGGGCCGAGCGCAGGCGCATCGGCGTCGGTGCCGCGCCGGAGGTGGACCGGCCCCGGCTCGACCGCCCGGCGCGCATCCGCTTCCGGCTCAACGCGGCGTTGACGCTGCTGCTGGTCGTGGCGCTGCTGACCCAGCTGGCCGACCTCGAGGTGCTGTTCATCCTGGCGTTCCTGCTCGCGCTGCTGATCAACCGGCCGGGCTGGGACGCCCAGCGCGAGCTGTTCAACCGGCACGGCCACAACGTCGTGCTGGTCACCACGATGATCTTCGCAGCGGGCGTGTTCACCGGCGTGCTCACCGGCACCGGCATGATCCGGGCGATGGCCGAGACGCTGGTCGCGGTCGTGCCGAGCGGGGCGAGCGGTGCGCTGCCCGTGGTCAGCGCCGTGCTCGGGATGCCGCTGAGCCTGGTGTTCACCCCGGACGCCTACTACTTCGGCGTCGTGCCGGTGCTGGCCGAGACCACCGCCGCGCTCGGCGGCGACCCGCTGTCGGTCGGCCGGGCCGCGGTGCTCGGGCAGATGACCACCGGTTTCCCGCTGAGCCCGCTGACCGCCTCCACGTTCATCCTGCTCGGCATGACCGGCGTGGACCTCGGCGAGCACCAGCGGTTCATCTTCAAGTGGGCGTTCGGCACGACGCTGGTGATGAGCGCGGTGGCGCTGCTGACGGGAGCCCTGTGAACCGGACGACTGTGAACCGGACGACTGTGAACCGGACGACTGCGAACCGGACGACGCGGATCGGCAGCGGAGCGGGTTTCGCCGGAGACCGGATCGAGCCCGCGGCGGCGCTGGCCGAGCACGCCGGGCTCGACGACCTGGTGCTGGAGTGCCTCGCCGAACGCACCATCGCGCTCGGCCAGCAGCGCAGGCTCGCCGACCCGGCCACCGGCTACGACCCGATGCTGCGCGCCCGGCTGCGCAGGTTGCTGCCGGTGGCGGCGCGGCGCGGGGTGCGGCTGGTGAGCAACATGGGCGCGGCGAACCCTCCGGCCGCGGCCGAGGTGGCTCGCGATCTGCTGCGCGAGCACGGCCTCACCGGCCGGGTGGCCGTGCTGACCGGCGATGACGTGCTGGATCGGATCGATCTGTCGGCCCCGGCGCTGGAGGACGGCAGGCCGCTCGGCGAGCACGGCGAAGTCGTCTCGGCGAACGCCTACCTCGGTGCCGAGGACCTGCTGCCCGCGTTGCGGACCGGCGCCTCGGTGGTGCTGACCGGACGGGTCGCCGATCCGTCGCTGTTCCTGGCGCCGATCGCGCACCGCCTCGGCTGGGACCTGCGCGATCCGGCGCTCGCCGCGGCGGGAACGCTGACCGGGCACCTGCTGGAGTGCGCGGGCCAGGTCACCGGCGGCTACTTCGCCGACCCGGGGGTCAACGACGTTCCGCGACCGGCCGAGCTCGGCTTCCCGTTCGCCGACGTCGCCGCGGACGGTCCGGCCGTGCTCGGCAAACTCGCGGGCACCGGCGGGACGATCTCGCGAGCGACCGTGCGCGAGCAGCTGCTCTACGAGGTCACCGACCCGACCGGCTACATCACCCCGGACGTCGTGCTGGACTTCCGCGGCGTCACGGCCGAACCGGCCGGTCCGGACCGGGTGCGGGTCGCGGGCGCGCGCGGCCGGGAACGTCCGGACCGGCTCAAGGTCAGCGTCGGCTACCGCGCCGGGCACCGGGCCGAGGCCGAGATCAGCTACGCCGGTCCGAACGCGGCACGCCGCGCGCGGCTGGCGGCGGACGTGGTGACCGAGCGGTTGCGCGGCGCTGACCTGCGGATGCGCGCGGAGGTGCGTGGCGTCGGCGGTGTCGATGGCGGCGACGGAGCCGGCCGAGCCGGTGGTGCCGATGGAGCCGGCGGTGCCGCCGGGCCCGTGGAGGTGGACGGCGCCGCAGCCGACTGCCGCCTGCGGATCGCGGCGATGGCGCCGACCGCGGAGACCGCCGAGCTGGTCTGCCACGAGGTCGAAGCTCTCTACACCAACGGCCCGGCGGGCGGCGGCGGAGTGCGCACCTCGGTGCGCGAAGTGCTCGGCGTCGTCTCCGCGCTGCTGCCGCGGGACGTGGTGACGCCCGAGGTGACCGTGCTGGAGACCGGCGATGCTGCTGCATGAGATCGCGCACTGCCGAGCAGGCGACAAGGGCGACACCTCGACGCTGTCGCTGTTCCCGCGCGACGACCGCGACTACGACCGGTTGGTCCGGCAGATCACCGCCGAGCGGGTGCGCGCGCACCTGGCCGATCACGTGCGCGGCGAGGTCGTCCGCTACGAGTTGCCGCTGCTGTGCGGCTTGCAGTTCGTTTGCCACCAGGCTCTGGACGGCGGCGTGACCACCTCGCTGGCGCTGGACACCCACGGCAAGAGTCTCAGCTACCGACTGCTGGCCATGCCGCTGCCGGATTGAGACCGGCCCGCCGAACCGCCGCAGCAGGCGGCGGCATCCGGGTGAGCCGCCGCACGGCATCCCCAGATCACGAGCCCTACCTGCGATGACAGTCACCCGAGCGGCCTACCGAACGGGGTCGATCGAGTCCGTTGACCGGCCTAGACTCGGGGAGATAGTGAACTCGTTCACAAGCGGGTTCTCCGGCGTCGTGGTGGGGCGGCGCGGGCCGGGCGGCCGCCCGGCGAACGGGACTCCGGTCGAACCGGGCACCGGGCTCCGAGCAGCGCGGGCCCGCGGGACCGGGGCCGGGAGCCGGTCACCGCCCGGGCCGGGCCCCGCCGCGGCGCGCACCGAGCACGGCGATCAAGGAGTGTCATGACCAGCGCCCCCAGTCGACGCGGCCCGAACGACGACGCCGACGTCATCGTCGTCGGCGCCGGACCGGCCGGAGCGACCGCGGCGACGTACCTGGCCCGGTCGGGCCTGGACGTCCTGCTGCTGGAGAAGAGCGTCTTCCCCCGCGAGAAGGTCTGCGGCGACGGCATCACGCCGCGCGGCGTCAAGCAGCTCATCGACCTCGGGGTGGACACCCGCGAGGAGGCGGGCTGGCTGCACAACAGGGGACTTCGGGTCGTCGGCGGCGGTGTCACGCTCGAACTGGACTGGCCGGAGCTGGCGGAATTCCCGCCCTACGGTGTGGTCCGCCCGCGCAACGACTTCGACGACCTGCTCGCCCGCGGCGCCCAGCAAGCGGGTGCCCGCATGGTGCAGCAGACCAGCGTGACCGGGGCCGTGCGCAACGAGCGCACCGGCCGCGTCGAAGGCGTCACCGCCAAGTCCGGCCCCGAGAAGGTGCCGGTGACCTACCGCGCGCCGATCGTGGTCGGTTGCGACGGCGTCTCCGCCCGGCTCGCGCTGTCGATGGGCATCGAGAAGAGCGACCAGCGCCCGATGGGCGTGGCGGTGCGCCGCTACTACGACAGCCCGCGCACCAAGGACGACTTCATGGAGTCGCACCTGGAGCTGTGGGACCGCTCCGCGCCGGACGATCCGAAGCTGCTGCCCGGCTACGGCTGGATCTTCGGGATGGGCGACGGGACGGTGAACGTGGGGCTGGGCATCCTGTCCACCTCCAGCGCCTACGGCAAGACCGACTACCGCCAGCTGCTCAAGTCGTGGCTGGACGGCACCCCGGAGGAATGGGGTTTCCGGGACGAGAACGCCAACGGCCGGGTCGGCGGCGCGGCGCTGCCGATGGGCTTCAACCGCAAGCCGCACTACCGCGACGGGCTGCTGCTGGTCGGTGACGCGGGCGGGATGGTCAACCCGTTCAACGGCGAAGGAATCGCCTACGCCATGGAGTCGGCACGGCTGGCCGCCGAATGCGTGGCGCAGGCGTTCGCCCGTCCGGCGGGGCCGTCGCGGGAGCACGCGCTGCACCGGTACCCGGCCGCGGTTTCCGAAGCGATGGGCGGCTACTTCCGGATGGGCAACATCTTCAGCAAGTTGATAGGCAATCCGACCGTGATGCGGATGGCGACCAAGCACGGTCTGCCGCGCCGCACGTTGATGCGTTTCGTGTTGAAACTGCTGGCAAATCTCTACGACGGACGCGACGGCGACGCGATGGACCGTGTGATCAGCGCCACTACTCGGCTCACCCCTAGCGCCTGAGAGTCCGCGTCTGGTCAGATGGTCGCCAGACGGTGTGAGAACTCACAAAGTTAGGTTCGCCTCACTGCAAAACGGAAACGGGCGAGCGCATAGAGTGCGCAACCGACAACCGCAGACGTGACGTTCGTCGCGGCGGGGGCCGCAAGGAGGGCAGTGCCGTGGGTGGTTCGAGTGCTTCGGGTGTTCTCGACCCGTACATCCCGCTGGTGCTGATGTTCGCGCTGGCGCTGGGATTCGCCGTGTTCTCGGTCGCCATCGCCCCGATCGTCGGCCCCCGCCGCTACAACAAGGCCAAGCTCGACGCCTACGAGTGCGGGATCGAACCGTCGCCGCAGCCGGTGATGGGCGGCGGCCGGATGCCGGTCGCCTACTACCTCACGGCGATGCTGTTCATCCTGTTCGACATCGAGATGGTCTTCCTCTACCCGTTCGCGGTCTCCGCGGACTCCCTCGGCCTGTTCGGCGTGGTCGAGGTCGTGCTGTTCATCGCCACCGTCGGCTTCGCCTACGCCTACGTGTGGCGCCGAGGGGGACTCGACTGGAATTAGCGCCCGGCGCGGCCTCGGGCGAGCACTGACCGTTCTCAATGGCGAAGCGGAAGGAAGTGCCGAGATGGGCCTAGAGGAGCAGTTGCCCAACGGCATCCTGTTGGCCAACGTCGAAAAGCTCGTCAACTGGACCCGGAAGACGTCGATGTGGCCGGCGACCTTCGGGTTGGCCTGCTGCGCGATCGAGATGATGACGATCGGCGGGTCCCGCTACGACGTCGCGCGGTTCGGCATGGAGCGCTTCTCGGCCACCCCGCGGCAGGCCGATCTGATGATCGTCGCGGGCCGGGTGACCAACAAGATGGCCCCGGTGCTGCGGCAGATCTACGACCAGATGCCGGAGCCGCGCTGGGTGCTGGCGATGGGCGTGTGCGCCTCCACCGGCGGCATGTTCAACAACTACGCGGTCGTGCAGGGCGTGGACCACGTGGTGCCGGTGGACATGTACCTGCCGGGCTGCCCGCCGCGTCCGGAGATGCTGCTCGACGCGATCTTGAAGCTGCACGCCAAGGTCATGGACGAGCCGATCAACGCCAAGCGCGCCGCGATCCGCGCGGACAGCGGCGAGCGCACCGAACTCGTCGCCTCCTCCGAGCGCTACGCGCCGAAGAACCGCTCCCAGCGCAAGCGGGCCGAGCGCCAGCAGCGGGCGCAGCAGAAGGAAATGGGTTCCGAGGGGGCGCTGGCCGTCGAGACCGGCGCGCAGCGCGAACAAGTCGAGCGGCAGCTCGGGGCGGGCAGGTGAGCCATGACGGACTCGAAGCGGACCACACCCGACCCCGGCGAGAAGGGCTCCAGCGCGGAACGCCCCGGGCAGGGGCTGGAACCGGCCAGGGAAGGTGAAGGCGCCGCCGCGCACCGGCAGGGTCCGGTCGTGGCCGGACGCGCCCGCAAGGGCATGTTCGGCGTGCAGGGCAGCGGTGACACCTCCGGCTACGGCGGGCTGCAACTGCCCGCGCACGTCCCGCAGCAGGCGCAGCGGCCGTTCGGCGGATGGTTCGACGACGTCGCGGACGCGCTGCTGGATTCGTTGCGCGACAAGGGGATCGAGTCCGCGGTGCAGCAGACCACAGTGGACCGCGGGGAGATCACCTTCTACATCGACCGCGAGCACCTGGTGGAAACCTGCCGCTCGCTGCGCGACGACGAAGCCCTGCGGTTCGAGCTGTGCAGCTCGGTGTCCGGAGTGGACTACGGCCCGGACGTGCCGCAGCGGCTGCACTCGGTCTACCACCTCACGTCGATGACCTACCGCCGCCGCATCCGGCTGGAAGTGGCCGTGGACGTCGACGATCCGCACCTGCCCTCGGTCGTTTCCGTCTACCCGACCGCGGATTTCCAGGAGCGGGAAGCGTGGGACATGTTCGGCCTGATCTACGACGGGCACCCCGCACTGACCCGGATCCTGATGCCGGACGACTGGGACGGGCACCCGCAGCGTAAGGACTACCCGCTGGGCGGGATTCCCGTGGAGTACAAGGGCGGCGCCGAAATACCGCCGCCGGACCAGCGCCGGGCCTACACATGATCACCGGTAGGCAGCACGCGGAGAGGTGCTGAACATGACCACCGAACCACTGACCGATCCCACCACCGGTCCGACCGATCCCGCCGCGCCGCGGGAGACCACCGAGGGCCGGATCTACACCGTCACCGGCGGCGACTGGGACGAGTTCCTGGACGAGACGGCCGGTGACGAGCGCGTCGTCATCAACCTGGGACCGCAGCACCCGTCCACGCACGGCGTGCTGCGCCTGGTCCTGGAGCTGGAGGGCGAGACGGTCACCCAGGCCCGCTCGGTGATCGGCTACCTGCACACCGGGATCGAGAAGAACACCGAGTACCGCACCTGGACCCAGGGCGTCACGTTCGTGACGCGGATGGACTACCTGGCTCCGCTGTACAACGAGGCCGCGTACTGCCTCGGCGTGGAGAAGCTGCTGGAGATCGAGGCTCCGCCGCGGGCGCAGACGTTCCGGGTCATGCTCATGGAGCTGAACCGGATCTCCTCGCACCTGGTGTTCATGGCCACCGGCGCGATGGAGCTCGGTTCCACCACCGGCATGACCTTCGGCTTCCGCGACCGCGAGGAAGTGCTGCACCTGCTGGAGTTCCTCACCGGGCTGCGGATGAACCACGCCTTCATCCGGCCCGGCGGGGTCGCCCAGGACCTGCCGGAGGGCTACCGGGAGAAGGTGCTGGAGTTCATCAAGGTCATGGACTCCCGGCTGCCGGACTACCACAAGCTGTTCTCCGGCCAGCCGATCTGGAAGCAGCGCCTGCAGGACGTCGGCTACCTGCCGCTGGACGGCGCGCTGCAGCTCGGCGTGACCGGCCCGATGCTGCGTTCCGCGGGCATCGCGTGGGACCTGCGCAAGATCGAGCCGTACTGCGGCTACGAGGACTTCGAGTTCGAGGTGCCGACCAGCACCGACGGGGACTGCTTCGCGCGGTTCCAGCTGCGGCTGGAGGAGATCCACCAGTCGCTGAAGATCGTCCGGCAGTGCCTGGACAAGCTCGAGCCCGGCCCGGTCATGGTCGAGGACCCGAAGATCGCCTGGCCCGCGAAGCTGAGCATCGGACCGGACGGCATGGGCAACTCGCTGGAGCACGTCCGCAAGATCATGGGCCAGTCCATGGAGTCCCTGATCCACCACTTCAAGCTGGTCACCGAGGGCTTCGACGTGCCGCCGGGGCAGGTGTACTCGCCGGTGGAGTCGCCGCGCGGCGAGCTCGGCTACCACCTGGTCTCCGACGGCGGCACCCGGCCGATGCGGGTGCACGTGCGGGAACCGAGCTTCGTGAACCTCCAGGCGTTCCCGGCGATGTCCGAGGGCGGCCTGGTAGCGGACGTGATCGCGGCGGTCGCCTCGATCGATCCGGTGATGGGCGGGGTGGACCGATGACCGAGCAGTTCGATTTCACCACCACCGAGCACACGATCTCCCCGCCGCGGGAGCAGGTGTTCGGCGAGGACGTGCGCGCCGACGCGCGCAAGATCGTCGAGCGCTACCCGGAGTCGCGGTCGGCGCTGCTGCCGATGCTGCACCTGGTGCAGTCGGTGCAGGGCCACGTCAGCAACGACGGCATCGAGTTCTGCGCCGAGCAGCTCGCGCTGTCGGCCGCGGAGGTCAGCGCGGTCGCCACCTTCTACACGATGTACAAGCGCACGCCGTGCGGGCGGCACATCGTCAGCGTTTGCACGAACACGTTGTGCGCGGCGCTCGGCGGCGACGAGATCTACAAGGGACTCTCCGAGCACTTGGGCGTCGGGCACGACGAAACCGCGGGCACACCGGGCGAAGAGGGCTCGCTGACGTTGGAGCACGCGGAATGCCTCGCGGCCTGCGACCTCGCCCCGGTGCTGCAGGTCGATTACGAGTACTACGACAAGCAGCAGCCGGAATCCGCGCTGGAACTGGTGAAAGCGTTGCAGCGCGGGGAGAAGCCGGCGCCCACGCGCGGCGCCCCGCTGACCGACTTCCGCACCACCGAGCGCCAGCTCGCCGGGTTCTTCGACCGGCCGGGCGCTCGCCTCGGCGACACAGTGGACGGACCGTCGGCCGCGCCGGAGACGCTGCGCGGCGCCGGGATGGCCGAGCAGCGCGGATGGACCTCCCCCGCGATGCCGGACGACGCACCGATCCCGCCGCTGCCGGAGAAGGAGTGACCATGACCGACGCGAACTCCCGGCCGGACCCGCTGACCCCGGTGCTCACCAAGCGGTGGCTGTCGCCGGACTCGTGGAGCATCCGCACCTACGAGCGGCTGGAGGGCTACACCGCGCTGCGCAAGGCGCTGGCCGCGCAGCCGGACGAGCTGATCGAGCTGGTCAAGACCGCGGGCCTGCGCGGCCGCGGCGGTGCCGGGTTCCCGGCGGGCGTGAAGTGGGGATTCATGCCGAAGGAGCCGGTCAAACCGCACTACCTCGTGATCAACGCGGACGAGGGCGAACCGGGCACCTGCAAGGACATCCCGCTGATGATGGCCGATCCGCACTCGCTGATCGAGGGCTGCATCATCGCGAGCTACGCCATGCGCGCGCACCACTGCCTGATCTACGTGCGGGGCGAGGCGCTGCACTGCATCCGGCGGCTGAACAACGCGGTGCAGGAGGCGTACGAGGCGGGCTACCTGGGCAAGAACGTCCTCGGTTCCGGGTTCGACTGCGACATCGTCGTGCACGCGGGTGCGGGCGCCTACATCTGCGGTGAGGAGACCGCGCTGCTGGACTCGCTGGAAGGCAAGCGCGGCCAGCCGCGGCTCAAACCGCCGTTCCCGGCCGCGGCAGGGCTCTACGCCTGCCCGACGACGGTGAACAACGTCGAGACGATCGCCTCGGTGCCGTTCATCGTCAACGGCGGTTCGGACTGGTTCCGCACCATGGGGCGGGAGAAGTCGCCGGGGCCGAAGATCTTCTCGCTGTCCGGCCACGTCGAGCGGCCCGGCCAGTACGAGGCACCGCTGGGCACCACGCTGCGGGAGCTGCTGGAACTCGCCGGCGGGATGAAGGACGGGATTCCGCTGAAGTTCTGGACCCCGGGCGGTTCCTCGACACCGCTGTTCACCGCCGAGCACCTGGACGTGCCGCTGGACTTCGAGGGCGCGGCCGAGGCGGGATCGATGCTGGGCACCACGGCGCTGATGGTGTTCAACGAGACGGTTTCGGTGCCGTGGGCGGTCATGAAGTGGACCCAGTTCTACGAGCACGAGTCCTGCGGCAAGTGCACGCCCTGCCGCGAGGGCACGTTCTGGCTCGCGCAGGTGCTGGAGCGGATGGTCGGCGGCAACGGCACCGAAGAGGACATCGAGACGCTGCTCGACGTCTGCGACAACATCTTCGGCCGCTCGTTCTGCGCGCTCGGCGACGGCGCGGTCAGTCCGATCACCAGCGGCATCAAGTACTTCCGCGAGGAATTCCTCGCGCTGTGTCAGCAGAACCGGCCCGGCGCCGAACCGGGCGAGCCCGCACTGGCAGGAGCGGCCCGATGACGGTGGCACCCGAGCGAGAGAGCAAGCCGGTCCCGGAGGGGCACGTCCGGCTCACCATCGACGGCGTCGAGATCGACGCGCCGAAGGGCGAGCTGCTGATCCGCACCGCCGAGCGGATGGGCATCACGATCCCGCGCTTCTGCGACCACCCGCTGCTGGATCCCGCGGGCGCGTGCAGGCAGTGCCTGGTCGAGGTGGAGATGAACGGCCGGGCGATGCCCAAGCCGCAGGCCAGCTGCACCATCACCGTCGCCGACGGGATGGTCGTCAAGACGCAGCGCAGCTCGCCGGTGGCGGACAAGGCGCAGCAGGGCATGATGGAGCTGCTGCTGATCAACCACCCGCTGGACTGCCCGATCTGCGACAAGGGCGGCGAGTGCCCGTTGCAGAACCAGGCGCTCAAGCACGGGCGCGCGGAATCCCGCTTCCACGACACCAAGCGGACCTTCGCCAAGCCGGTGCCGATCTCGGCGCAGGTGCTGCTGGACCGCGAGCGTTGCGTGCTGTGCCAGCGCTGCACCCGCTTTTCCAAGCAGATCGCGGGTGATCCGTTCATCGAGCTGCTGGAGCGCGGGGCGGTGCAGCAGATCGGGATCGCCGAGCAGCAGCCGTTCCAGTCCTACTTCTCCGGCAACACCATCCAGATCTGCCCGGTGGGCGCGTTGACCAGTGCGGCCTACCGGTTCCGGTCCCGGCCGTTCGACCTGGTGTCCACGCCCGGTGTGTGCGAGCACTGCTCTTCGGGCTGCGCTACCCGCACGGACTGGCGGCGCGGCAAGGTGATGCGCCGGCTCGCGGGTGAGGACCCGGAGGTCAACGAGGAGTGGACCTGCGACAAGGGCCGGTTCGCGTTCCGCTACGCCACCGCCACCGACCGGTTCACGCGGCCGCAGGTGCGGGAGAACGGTGCGCTGCGACCGGCGTCGTGGACGGAGGCGTTGCGCACGGCCGCCGACGGGCTCATCGCCGCGCGCGACGAACACGGCGTCGGTGTGCTGCCGGGCGGGCGGCTGACCGTCGAGGACGCCTACGCCTACTCGAAGTTCGCGCGGATCGCGTTGCGCACCAACGACATCGACGCCCGTGCGCGGGCGCACTCGGACGAGGAGCTGGCGTTCCTGGAGTCCACTGTGGTCGGCATGGGGCCGGGCTCCGGCGCGGTGACCTACGCGGACCTGGAGGCCGCGCCCGCGGTGCTGTGCGTGGCCTTCGAGCCGGAGGAGGAATCGCCGATCGTGTTCCTGCGGCTGCGCAAAGCGGCTCGCAAGGGCAGCACGAAGGTCTTCCACCTCGGGCAGTGGAACTCGCCCGGGGTGGAGAAGACCACCCGGATCATGGGCGGTGGCGGGCCGATCGACGCCGGTGCGCTGCTGCCTTGCCCGCCCGGTGGGGAGGCCGCCGCGCTCGCCGCGCTTCCGTCCGAAGTGGACGAACTGCTGCGCGCGGACGGCGCGGTGCTCGCCGTCGGTGAGCGCGCCGCGCAGATTCCCGGGCTGTACTCCGAAATCGTGCGCACCGCCGCGCGCACCGGCGCCGGGATCGCCTGGATCCCGCGGCGTGCCGGGGAACGCGGCGCGGTCGAAGCGGGCGCGTTGCCGAACCTGCTGCCCGGCGGGCGCAGCGTCACCGACCTGAACTCCTGCGTGGAACTCGCCCGCGAGTGGGGACAGCCGAGCCTGCCCGGCATCCCCGGCCGGGACACCACCGGCATCCTCACCGCCGCCGCGCGCGGCGAACTGTCCGGGCTGCTGGTCGGCGGCGTCGACCCGGACGACCTGCCCGATCCGGAACTGGCCGCCCAAGCCCTGGCGCGCGCCGGGTTCGTGGTGAGCCTGGAACTGCGACCCAGCGGCGTCACCGAACACGCCGACGTGGTGCTGCCGATCGCGCCGAGCGTCGAGAAGTCCGGCAGCTACCTGAACTGGGAAGGCCGCCGCCGCGAGTTCGCCGTCACGATCGAAGGCAGCGGTGCGCTGCCGGACTGCCGCGTGCTGGACACCCTCGCGGTGGAGATGGACGCCGACCTGTTCACCCAGACCCCGGCGGCATCCCGCGCCGAGCTCGACCGGCTCGGGATCAGCGACCGGCCGCGGGCAGCACCACCGGAAGAACCGGTGCGGCCGGTGTCCCCGCCAGGACCGGGCCGTGCGCTGCTGGCGACCTGGCGGCTGCTGCTCGACGACGGGTCGCTGCAGGACGGGGAACCGAACCTCGCGGGCACCCGGCGCCGCCCGGTCGCGATGCTTTCGCCGGGCACCGCGCGGCGGCTCGGGCTCGGGCCGCGGCAGCAGGTCGAGGTCCGCGGTGACCGCGGCGCGATCTCGCTGGAAGCCGAGGTGACCGAGATGCCGGACGACGTGGTCTGGCTGCCGTCGGAATCCGGGCCGTCGAAGGTGAACCGGGCGCTCGGCGTCGGGCACGGCGCCGCGGTCGCGCTCGCGCCCGCCGCCACGTTCCCAGCCGGGGGCGACAGCGTCGCCGGGCACGGCATCAACGGGGCCAACGGGCACACCGGTAACGGGCACACCGGGCAGGCGCCGGCAGGTCCGGACGCCGAGGGGAGCCGGTCATGACCCACACCGCGGAGCTGATCGCCGACGACCCGATCTGGCTGGTCCTGATCAAGGTCGTCGCGATCTTCGCCTTCCTGGTCCTGATGACGCTGCTGACGATCTGGGCCGAGCGCCGCGTGCTCGGGCGGATGCAGCACCGGCCCGGACCGAACCGCGCCGGACCGTTCGGCATCCTGCAGTCGCTGGCCGACGGGCTCAAGCTCGCGTTCAAGGAGGACATCCGCCCGGTGCTGGCGGACAAGTGGGTGTACTTCCTGGCGCCGGTGATCTCCGCGGCGCCCGCGCTGGTGTCGTTCTCGGTGATGCCGATCGGGCCGGAGGTCACGATCTTCGGGGAGCGCACCGCGCTGCAGCTGGTGGAGCTGCCGGTCGGGTTGCTGGTCGTGCTGGCGATGGCCTCCATCGGCGTCTACGGCATCGTGCTCGCCGGGTGGGCGTCCGGTTCGCCGTACCCGCTGCTGGGGTCGTTGCGCTCGGCCGCTCAGGTGATCTCCTACGAGATCGCGATGGGCCTGTCGTTCGTCGCGGTGATCATGTACTCGGGCACGCTGTCCACATCGGGCATCGTCGAGGCGCAGACGAACGGCTGGTTCGCGCTGGTGCTGCCGGTCAGCTTCCTGGTCTACGCGGTGTCCATGGTCGGCGAGACCAACCGCGCCCCGTTCGACCTGCCGGAAGCCGAGTCCGAGCTGGTCGGCGGGTTCCACACCGAGTACTCCTCGCTGAAGTTCGCGCTGTTCTTCCTCGCCGAGTACATCAACATGGTCACCGTCTCGGCGCTGGCCACCACGCTGTTCCTCGGCGGCTGGCACGCGCCGTGGCCGCTGAGCCTGATCGGCGACGGGGTGCTCAACACCGGCTGGTGGCCGGTGCTGTGGTTCCTCGGCAAGACGCTGTTCTTCCTGTTCGTGTTCGTGTGGCTGCGCGGCACGCTGCCGCGGCTGCGCTACGACCAGTTCATGAACCTCGGCTGGAAGCTGCTGGTCCCGGTGAGCCTGGTGTGGATCGTGGTGGTCACCGTGATCCGCGCGCTGCGCAACGAGCAGCTGCTCGCCTCGCCACCGGCACTGATCATCGGCGCGGTCGTGATCGTCGCGCTGGCCGCAGTCGTGTTCCTGCTGCCCGGCCGCGGCGAACCGGAACCGGAGGAGCCCGCGGCGCCGCTGTCCGGCAGCGGCTACCCGGTGCCACCGCTGGACCTGCAAGTGCCCCCGACCCCACCGCGGCGGCGGCAGGTGCCGTCCGGGGCCGAGGACGGCTCGAAGGAGGGAGCGGGCAGTGTTTGATCCGCTGAAAGGTTTCGGCGTCACCTTCTCGACCATGTTCAAGAAGGTCGTCACCGAGGAGTACCCCGAGGTCAAGAAGGTCACCGCGCCCCGGTTCCACGGCCGCCACCAGCTCAACCGGCACCCGGACGGGCTGGAGAAGTGCGTGGGCTGCGAACTGTGCGCCTGGGCCTGCCCGGCCGACGCGATCTTCGTCGAGGGCGGGGACAACACCGACGACGCGCGGTACTCGCCCGGTGAGCGCTTCGGCGCCGATTACCAGATCAACTACCTGCGCTGCATCGGCTGCGGCCTGTGCATCGAGGCGTGCCCGACGCGGTCGCTGACCATGACCAACGAGTACGAGACCGCCGACGACAACCGGCAGAACCTGATCTACACCAAGGAGGACCTGCTCGCGCCGCTGCTGCCCGGCATGGAGCAGCCGCCGCACCCGATGCGGCTCGGCGAGGACGAGCAGGACTACTACGTGCGCGGCCCCGAACTCGCGCGGCAGGCCGGAGTGCCGTCGGGCGAGACCGTCGAGACCGGCCAAGAGGAGGCGCGGCGGTGATGCTCGCGGCAACGGCGGTGCTCGCCCAGCAGCAGGCCGCGGACGTGGTCGGCGCCGGTGAGACCGCGGTGTTCTGGATCCTCGGCCCGCTGTCGCTGGTCGGGGCGCTCGGCATGGTGTTCGCCCGCAACGCCGTGCACTCGGCGCTGTGGCTGGTGCTGACGATGCTCAGCCTCGGGGTGCTCTACATGGCGCAGAGCGCGCAGTTCCTCGGGTTCACCCAGATCATCGTCTACACCGGCGCGATCATGATGCTGTTCCTGTTCGTGCTGATGATGGTCGGGCGGGACTCGTCGGACTCGGTGGTGGAAGTGCTGCGCGGGCAGCGGCTGGCGGCCGCGGTGGCCGGGGTGGGCTTCGCGCTGCTGCTGGTGACCGGGCTGGCGCGGTCGCTGACCGACGTGCCGGTGGCGGCGCCGCTGGACCCGTGGTCGCCGCAGGGCGGCGGCGCGGGCGGGCTCGGTGCGCTGATCTTCACCGACTACCTGTTCCCGTTCGAGCTGACCTCCGCGCTGCTGATCACCGCGGCGATCGGCGCGATGGTGCTGGCCTACGGCGGCAAGGGCCGGGCGGCCAAGATCGGCCAGCGGGAGCGGGCCGACGCCCGGTTCCGCGGTGCGCGGCCGTCGCCGCTACCGGGTCCCGGCGTGTACGCGACCGCCAACTCGGTCGCCACGCCCGCGCTGCTGCCGGACGGCACGGTGGCTCCCGAGTCGCTGTCCGAGATCTTGGACAACCTGCCTGCGGAACGGCTCACCCGCGAACGCGCCGCCGTCGCGGGCCGCACCGAGCAGCCGGACCCGCACGCGCTCACCACGCCCGAACGGCGCGGCAAGCACGAGAAGCCCGAGTCCGCACCGGACACCGCGGAACCCGGGCAGCGCAACGGAACCCGGTCCGGCGACGAGGGCAACGGCAACGGGGACAACGGCAACAACGGGCGGTCCGAGTCCGGGCACGCCGCACCCGAGGAGGTCCGGCAGTGACCCCGACCTACTACCTGTTGCTGTCCGCGCTGCTGTTCAGCATCGGCGCCGTCGGCGTGCTGGTGCGGCGCAACGCGATCGTCGTGTTCATGTGCGTGGAGCTGATGCTCAACGCGGTCAACCTCACGCTGGTGACCTTCGCCCGGATCGAGGGCTCGGTGCACGGGCAGGTGATGGCGTTCTTCGTGATGGTCGTCGCCGCAGCCGAGGTCGTGGTGGGGCTGGCGATCATCATGTCGATCTTCCGCACCCGCCGGTCGGCCTCGGTCGACGACGCGAACCTGCTCAAGTACTGACCGCGCTCATCGAGGGAGACCTGGCGTGACGACGACGTTTCCGGCTGTCGGTCTTGAGCTGGCAGGCCCCGAGCTGGCAGGCCCCGAGCTGGCAGGTCCCGGCTCGGCCGTGCAGGCCGCGCAGGGCGCCATCCAGGGCAACGCCTGGCTGCTGATCGCGCTGCCGCTGCTCGGCGCGGCGGTGCTGCTGCTGGCCGGGCGGCGCGCCAACGGGTGGGGGCACCTGCTCGGCTGCGCCACCATGATCGCGGCCTTCGCCTACGGGGTGCTGCTGTTCACCTCCATCTCCGGTGACGTGGCCCCGGTGCGCGAGCTGCACCTGTTCTCGTGGATCCCGGTGAACGCGCTGCAGGTGGACTTCGGCCTGCGGCTGGATCCGCTGTCGATGGTGTTCGTGCTGCTGATCACCGGAGTGGGCGCGCTGATCCACCTCTACTCGGTCGGCTACATGGCGCACGACCAGCAGGGGCGCGAGGGCCGGGACAACTCCGAGCGGCGGCGGTTCTTCGGCTACCTGAACCTGTTCGTGGCCGCGATGCTGATCCTGGTGCTGGGCAACAGCTTCGTGACGCTCTACCTCGGCTGGGAGGGCGTCGGGCTGGCGTCCTACCTGCTGATCGGGTTCTGGCAGCACCGGCCGTCGGCGGCCGCGGCGGCGACCAAGGCGTTCGTGATGAACCGCGTCGGCGACGTCGGCCTGGCGCTGGCGATCTTCCTGCTGTTCGCGAAGCTCGGCACCACGCAGTACACCGAGGTCTTCGCCCGCGCGGACGAGCTCACGCCGGGCGTGCTGCTGGCGATCACGCTGTTGCTGCTGCTGGGCGCGTGCGGCAAGTCCGGTCAGGTGCCGTTGCAGGCGTGGCTGCCGGACGCGATGGAAGGCCCGACGCCGGTGTCCGCGCTGATCCACGCGGCCACCATGGTCACCGCGGGCGTGTACCTGATCGCGCGCGCCAACCCGCTGTTCACGCTCTCGCCGGACGGGCGGCTGGTGGTCACCGTCATCGGCGCGGTGACGCTGCTGGTCGGGTGCGTGATCGGCTGCGCTTACGACGACATCAAGAAGGTCCTCGCGTACTCCACGGTGAGCCAGATCGGCTACATGATCCTCGCCGTCGGGCTCGGCCCGGCCGGGTACGCGCTCGGGATCATGCACCTGCTCACGCACGGGTTCTTCAAGGCCGGGCTGTTCCTCGGCGCCGGCTCGGTGATGCACGCGATGCGCGACGAGGTCGACATGCGCAAGTTCGGCGGGCTGGCCAAGCACCTGCCGATCACGTTCGCCACCTTCGGGCTCGGCTACCTGGCGCTGATCGGGTTCCCGTTCCTGTCCGGCTACTACTCCAAGGACGCGATCATCGAGGCCGCGTTCGGCCAAGAAGGCTGGCAGGGCTGGGTGTTCGGCGGGGCGGCGCTGCTGGGCGCGGCGCTGACCGCGTTCTACATGACGCGGCTGATGCTGCTGACGTTCTTCGGCGAGAAGCGCTGGGAGAACCTGAAGTCCGCGGACGGTCAGGAATTCCACCCGCACGAATCCCCGCCGATCATGACCGGCCCGATGATCGTGCTGGCGATCGGCTCGATCGGCGCGGGCGCGTTCTTCGCGGTCGGCGACCGGCTCGTCACGTTCCTCGCGCCGTCGCTCGGTGAACTCCAGGAAGCGCACGGCGGGGCGCTGCCGCACTCGGTGATCCCGGTGCTGACCGTCGCGCTCTCGGCCGCGGGCGTGCTGGTGGCCTGGCTGGCCGTCGGGCGCAAGCAGGTGCCGGTCACCCGCCCGCAGCGGGTGTCGCCGGTGGTGCGGGCCGCGCGGGCCGACCTGGGCGGGAACCGGCTCAACGACCTCGTCGCGGTGAAACCGGCGTTCGGGCTCACCCGCGGTCTGGTCGCGTTCGACGACAAGGCCGTCGACGGCGCGGTGAACGGCCTGGCCGGTGCGCTGCAGGGCGGCTCCGGCTGGATGCGGCGCTGGCAGACCGGCTTCGTGCGCTCGTACGCGCTGTCGATGCTCTGCGGCGGCGTGATCCTGATCGCCGCGCTGATGGCGGTGGGGACGCCATGATCGCCGAGCGCCTTCTCGCGGTTCCCTCCGGAGAACTGCCCGTCATCGAGGCATCGAGGGAGGAGACCCGATGACCCTGCTCCTCGCGTTGATCCTGCTACCGCTGGCCGGGGCCGTGGCGGTGGGGCTGCTGCGGCACAACGCACCGGCCGCGAAGTGGACCGCGCTGGCGGTCTCGCTGGCCGAGTTCGCGCTCGCCGCGGGCGCCTGGTTCGCCTACGACCCGGCCGGGCCGCGGCTGCAGCTGGCCTCCTCGGTGGAGTGGATCCCGGCCTTCGACATCCGGCTGTCGTTCGCCGTGGACGGCATCGCGCTGGTGATGGTCGCGGTGATCGCGCTGCTGATGCCGCTGGTGCTCGGCTTCAGCTGGGGCGAGCGGCTGCCCGCGGGCCGCAGCCACGGCGGGTTCTTCGCGCTGCTGCTGGTGGAGCAGGCGCTGACGGTGGCGGTGTTCGCCGCGACCGACGTGTTCCTGTTCTACGTGCTGTTCGAGATCATGCTGATCCCGATGTACTTCCTGATCGGGGGGTACGGCGGCGAGCGCGGCAAGTACGCGGCGGTGAAGTTCTTCCTGTACTCGTTCCTCGGCGGCCTGATCATGCTGGGCTCCGCCATCGGCGCCTACGCCTACGCCGCGCAGGCCACCGGCCAGGGAACGTTCGACTGGGCCGCGCTGGTGCCGATCCTGGCGGACGCGCCGCTGAGCGTGCAGGTGTGGATCTTCCTCGGCTTCTTCACCGCGTTCGCGATCAAGGCGCCGCTGGTGCCGCTGCACACCTGGCTGCCGGACGCGGCGCAGCAGGCGCCGATCGGCGTCGCGGTGATCGTCGTCGGCGTGCTGGACAAGGTCGGCACGTTCGGCTTCCTGCGCTACAGCCTGCCGCTGACGCCGGAGGCCTCTCGGGTGCTGGCGCCGCTGGTGCTGGTGCTGGCGGTGCTCGGGGTGCTGTACGGCTCGCTGCAGGCGTTCGGGCAGACCGATCTCAAGCGGTTCATCGCCTACGTGTCCATCGCGCACTTCGGGTTCATCGCGCTGGGGATCTTCGCCTACACCTCGCAGGCGCAGGTCGGCGCGGTCTCGTACATGATCAACCACAGCATCGCGACCGGCCTGCTGATCCTGGTCATCGGCATGATCATCGCGCGCGGCGGGTCCACCCGGATCGCCGACTACGGCGGCATGTCCAAGGTCACGCCGCTGCTGGCGGGCACGCTGCTGATCGCCGGGCTGAGCACGTTGTCGCTGCCCGGCACGAACTCGTTCATCAGCGAGTTCCTGGTGCTGCTGGGCGCCTTCCCGACCAGGCCCGTCTACACGGTGCTGGCCACGATCGGCATGGTGCTCGCCGCCGTCTACGTGCTGTGGCTCTACCAGCGGATCATGCAAGGCCCGGTGCGCGGCGACGCGCTGGTCGGCACCGCGGGCGGGCCGGGCGCGGTCACGGACCCGAACAAGACCGGCGCGCATCGGGCGCGGGTCACCGACCTCAAACCGCGCGAGATCGCCGTGCTCACTCCGCTGATCGTGCTGGTGCTGGCGCTGGGCTTCTACCCGAAGCCGGTGCTGGAGGTGATCTCGCCCGCGGTCGGGGCGACCATGAGCGATGTCGGCGCGTCCGACCCCGTGACCTCGCAGGGAGGGAACTGAAGTGGGTGCCACTGACCAGGTCGCGGTCCTCGCGCAGCAGCAGATCAAGCCCCCGCCGATCGACTACGCGGCGATCACGCCGGTGCTGATCGTGCTCGGCGCCGCCTGCGTCGGCGTGCTCGTCGAAGCCTTCGTGCCGCGGCGCGGCCGCTGGAGCAGCCAGGTCGCGCTGAGCCTGCTGGCGCTGATCGCCGCCGGGATCGCGCTCGGCGTCTTCGCCGGCGGCAGCAGCACCACCGGCCTGACCACGCTGTCCGACTCGATCGCCGTGGACCCGCCGACGCTGTTCCTGTGGGGCACGCTGCTGGGCCTGGGGCTGGCGGCGATCCTGCTGATCGCGGACCGCTCGGTGGAACCGGGCGGCGCGTTCGTCGCGGAGGCCGCGGCGCCCAAACCAGGGCCCGGCGCCGAGCGCGCTCCCACCGCCGGGATGCGCACCGAGGTGTTCCCGCTCGCCCTGTTCTCGCTGGGCGGGATGATGGTGTTCTGCGCTGCGAACGACCTGCTCACGATGTTCATCGCGCTCGAGGTGCTGAGTCTGCCGCTGTACCTGATGTGCGGGCTGGCCAAGCGGCGCAGGCTGCTGTCGCAGGAAGCCGCGGTGAAGTACTTCCTGCTCGGCGCGTTCGCGTCCGCGTTCTTCCTGTACGGGCTGGCGCTGCTGTACGGCTACGCCGGTTCGGTGCGGCTCGCGGCGATCGCCGAGGCCACCGCGGGTACCGACCGCTCGGACACGCTGCTGTTCGCCGGGCTGGGCCTGCTGGTGGTGGGCCTGCTGTTCAAGGGCTCGGTCGGCCCGTTCCACACCTGGACGCCGGACGTCTACCACGGTGCGCCGACCGCGGTCACCGGATTCATGGCCGCCTGCACGAAGGTCGCCGCGTTCGGCGGGATCCTGCGGGTGCTGCAGGTCGCGTTCCAGGCTTCGAGCTGGGAGTGGCGCGGAGTGCTGTGGGCCGTGGCGATCGTCTCGATGGTGATCGGCGTGGTGCTCGGCCTGACCCAGAGCGACATCAAGCGCATGATCGCGTACTCGTCCATCGCGCACGCGGGGTTCCTGCTGATCGGGGCGATCGCGCTCACCGACCGCGGGCTGTCCGGCACGATGTTCTACCTGCTGGCCTACGGCTTCACCACGATCGCGGTGTTCGGCGTGATCAGCCTCGTGCGCACGGCGGATGGTGAGGCTACTCACCTTTCCGACTGGGCCGGGCTGGCGAAGCGGTCGCCGCTGCTGGCGGCGGTGTT
Source organism: Saccharopolyspora sp. SCSIO 74807 (assembly GCF_037023755.1). Lineage (NCBI taxonomy): Bacteria > Bacillati > Actinomycetota > Actinomycetes > Pseudonocardiales > Pseudonocardiaceae > Saccharopolyspora > Saccharopolyspora sp. SCSIO 74807. The sequence goes on from NZ_CP146100.1 coordinate 2,115,323, forward strand.
CACGTTCCTGCTGTTCGCGCTGGCCGGGATTCCGCTGACGAGCGGTTTCGTCGGGAAATTCGTCGTTTTCGAGGCCGCGTTCGCGGACGGCATGGCGCCGCTGGTGGTGGTGGCCCTGGTGGCCAGTGCGGTTGCGGCGTTCTTCTACCTTCGTGTCATCGTGCTGATGTACTTCAGCGAACCGGCCGCGGACGGGCCCACCGTGAGCGTGCCGGGAGCGTTCACGACCGCGGCGATCACGCTGGGCGTGGTCGTGACGCTGTTGCTGGGCGTGCTGCCGACGGTGGCCCTGGACTGGGCCGGTGTGGGTGGTTTCGTGTCGTAGAGTGCCCGCCCGTAGGGCGTTTCGGTGGGGGAGCGAAGGCGACGGTGACGTGAGCAGCCCATCTGGTGATCCGATCAGGGACGTGTCGCGGGCGGCCCAGGCGGCGGCGAGCGGCTTCGACATCGCCGATCCGGCGCTGGCGGAGTCCGTCTCGGCGGGCATGGACCGCGTCGAAGCCTTGCTGCACGACTCGGTGCGCAGCGATTTCGACTTCGCCACCCGCACTTCGCTGCACCTGGTGGACGCGGGCGGCAAGCGGTTCCGCCCGCTGTTCACGCTGCTGGCCGCGCACTTCGCCGACCCGGCGCCGGACGCGGTGATCACCTCGGCGACGGTGATCGAGATGGTGCACCTGTCCACGCTCTACCACGACGACGTGATGGACGAGGCCACCATGCGCCGCGGCGCCACCAGCGCGAACGTTCGCTGGGACAACTCGGTGGCGATCCTGACCGGCGACTTCCTGATGGCGCACGCTTCGCGGCTGGTGGCCGACCTCGGCCCTGACGCGGTGCGCCAGATCGCGATCACGTTCGAGGCGCTGGTCACCGGCCAGATGCGGGAGACCGTGGGTGCCCGCGAAGACGACGATCCGGTGCAGCACTACCTGCAGGTGATCTACGAGAAGACCGGTTCGCTGATCGCCACGGCGGGCCGGTTCGGCGGCAACGCCTCGGGGGCGCCGCCCGCGCACGTCGCGGCGCTGGAGGAGTTCGGCAAGCTCATCGGGATCGCGTTCCAGATCTCCGACGACGTGATCGACATCGCCTCGCCCGCGACGGACTCCGGCAAGACCCCGGGCACCGACCTGCGGGAAGGCGTGCGGACGCTGCCGATGCTGTACGCGCTCAGCGCCGCGGACACCGATCCGCGGCTGCGGGAACTGCTGGCCGAGCCGTTGACCGCGGACGCCGACGTAGCCGAGGCGTTGAAGCTGCTGCGCGAATCCAGTGGCCTGGAGAGCGCGCGGGAGACGCTGGACGATTACGCCGAGCAGGCGCAGCGGGTGCTCAGCGCCCTGCCGGACTGCCCGGCCAGGGAGGCGTTGACGGCGCTCGTGCACTACGTCGTGGCCCGCACCCGATGAACCGCTGAACGCATCCCCCGATCGTGAATTCGGGTGCCCGCCGGGATGCCTGGGTACAGGCCGCTGGCTCGGGGACGTAGCCTGGCTGGGCTCAGTGCCCCTAGGTGGCCTTTGAGGAGGGACGTCGCCGGTGGTGTGGCTGTTTACGCAGGTGTGGCTTTGGAGCATAGCCGGGTTCCTGCTCGGATCGTTGATCACCTGGTTGCTGTTCGCCTGGCCCGCGCGCCGCAGGCTGCGTGCGGTGGCGCGGGACTACGACGACTACGTGGCCGCCACCGAGGCGCGCCGGGAACGCCAGGTGTGGCGGTCGCACGAACCGTCCGCGCCGCTCGACGAAACCGCGGTGGCCGAGCCGGTGCCGGGACCCGCCGAGGAGGAACGGTTCGACCCGGGCCGCGTGTGGGCTTCGCCGGAGGGCACCGCGCGGTTGCCGATCGCGGAAGCGGACGAGCCCGCTGCGCCGGACGACCGGGCCGCGGTGTCGGTGCGCGCTGGCGGCGGCTCGCAGGTCGCCGACTTGGTGCTCGACGACTACGCCGAGCCCGGCAGGGCGGCTGACGCCGAACAGCCGGAGCAGGCCCGCGCTGCGGAGCAAGACCGCAGCGATAGTTCTTCGGTGCGCGAGCGCGTCCGGGCTTGGGCCGAGGACGCCGACCCGGCTCAGCCCGGCGGTTGGTGGCCGAGCGCGGCACCGGGCGAGCACACCGGCCGCGCCGTGTCGAACGGCGCCGACCCCGCGTGGTCGAACGGGACCGACGCCGCGGGCACGAACGGCGCCGATGCCTGGGACACCAGCGGTGTCGGCTCCGCGGGCACGAACGGCAGCGCAGCTCGGGCCGAGGACACCGTTTCGCTGAACCGCCCGGCGATCTCCGGGCTCGGCGGGAGCGCCGCCGCGTTCACCCGGAACCGGCCGGACGCGGACCCGGCGGCGGACCGCCCCGCCGAGTCCTCCAGCTCGTGGTTCCAGCAGAAGGAGCTGCCGGACTGGCCGGATCCGGGCGCACCGGCGGAGCCGGTGGCCGACGACACCGATCGGCAGGCGCCCGCGGACGAGCCGGGAACCGACGGCCGCGAGGGCCCGCCCGGTTTCGCCGACAACCTGCGCACGCTGGTCGAGAACCGTTCGCAGGACCTCGCCGCCGAGCGCCCCGGCGAGTCCGAAGTCACCACCCAGATCCCGATCGTCGACGAGTCCGAGCAGACGCCGCTGCCGCGCCGCACGCCCGGGGCCGGTCCCCGGCCGGGCAAGCGGGGTGCCCCGGAATGGGCGCACGACCCGCAGGCCCAGGCCAACCGCAGGCGGGCGTCGCTGGCCGAGCCGCAGGAGCCGGAGCAGCAGGACGGCATGATCAAGGGGCACTTCGCCTCGCGGCAGTACCACACCCCGGACTCGCCGCAGTACGACCGGATCGTCGCCGAGGTGTGGTTCCGGACCACCGCCGATGCCGAAGAAGCCGGTTTCGAGCCGTGGGACGCCGAAGGCTGAGTTCCCGGCGCTGCCGTTTCACGGTTGCGGAGGCCGCTCCAGCAACCGCGAGAGCACGACCGTGGAGACCGTGCGGTTGATGAACTCCACGGCCCGCAACCGCTCCAGCGCGGTTTCCAGGTGGTGGATGTCGGCCGCCCGCAGGTGCACGATCGCGTCCGCCGGACCGGAGACGGTGTAGGCGGCCACCACTTCCGGCAGCGGTTCCAGCCCGCTGCGGATCCGATGCGTGGGCACGTTGCCGTGGCAGTGCACCTCGACGAACGCTTCGGTGCCCCAGCCCAGCGCCTCCGGATCGACCACGGCCGTGAACCCGCGCAGGATCCCCAGGTCCAGCAGTTTGTCCACGCGCCGCTTCACCGCGGGCGCGGAAAGCCCGACCGCCGTTCCGATTTCGGCGTAGCTCGCGCGCGCGTCGGAGACGAGCTGCGAAACGATTCGCTGGTCCAAGGAGTCCATGCGCAACATTCTGGCGCATGGAAAGCAATGCAGCGTTGTTGAATGCCGTCAAAGCCGCGTCTAGATTTCGCATCATGACCGACACAGCCGCTCTCGCGGTCACGCCCGTCCAGCAGCGCACCACCACCCGCCGCAGCTACGTGATGTGCCCTCCGGAGCACTTCGCCGTGGAGTACGCGATCAACCCGTGGATGGATCCGGACGAGCCGGTGGACACCAGCGTGGCGATGCAGCAGTGGCTCGAATTGCGCCGCACCTACCAGCGGTTGGGGCATTCGGTGCAGGTCAGGCCCGCGCACCCGGGTCTGCCGGACATGGTGTTCGCGGCCAACACCGGTGTCGTGATCGGCGGTCGCGCCCTCGGCGCCCGGTTCCGCGCCCCGGAGCGCGCCGCGGAGGCCGAGCACTTCCGCCGCTGGTTCACCGAATGCGGGCACCGCGAGATCGTGATGCCGTCCCGGGTCAACGAAGCGGAAGGCGACTTCGCCTGGACCGGCGGTCTGCTGCTCGCCGGGTCGGGGTTCCGCACGGAACCGGCCGCGCACGCCGAGGCGCAGGAGGCGCTCGGGGTGCCGGTGGTGTCCTTGCAGCTGGTCGACAGCCGGTTCTACCACCTGGACACCGCGTTGTTCGTGCTGGAGCAGGGGGCGCAGCCGCAGATCGCCTACTACCCCGAGGCGTTCTCCGCGGGGTCCCGCCGGGTGCTGGAGCGGCTGTACCCGGACGCGGTGATCGCCGACGAGGCCGATGCGTCCTGCCTGGGCCTCAATGGCGTCTCGGACGGCCGCAACGTGGTGCTGCCGCTGGAGGCGACCGGCCTGGCCGCGCAGTTGCGCGCACGCGGCTATGAGCCGGTGCTGCTCGACGTCTCGGAGCTGCGCAAGTCCGGCGGCGGCCCGAAGTGCTGCACGATGGAGCTGCACAGCTTCTAGGGAGGAGTCGCGTGCGGTGCCGGCTGCTCGGCCGCAAGCGTCTTCGCCGCTTCCCCGAACCCGCTCGCAGCGGCCCGCAGCCGCTCGCGTCTGCGAAGCGCCGACGGTTCCCCGCAACCGCCGGCGCGGGCGGTCACTCCTCCAGCACGGCCTGCACGCCGAGTTCGATGTCGATCGTGGAACCGACGATCGCGATGCCGGTGGACAGGGCGGTCTTCCAGTTCACCGCGTAATCCTCGCGGCGGAGCGTGGTCGTGGCCTTGCACGCCGCCCGCTGGTGCGGGTCGAAACCGGTTCCGGGGGCGTTCCAGTACCGCTGCCCGAGGTAGGCGGTGTCGAGCTGCACGGGACTGCTGGTGCCGCGCAGCGTGAACATCCCGTCGATCAGCCAGCGGTCCCCGCGCACCTGCTGGAACTTGCTGCTGGTGAAGTACAGCTTCGGGTACTTCTCCACGTCCAGGAAGTCGCTGGAGCGCAGGTGGTTGTCGCGCATGTCGACGCCGGTGTCGATGCTGTCCGCGTCGATCACCACGTCGATCCGCGAGTCCTCGAACCGCGGCGCGATCTGGATGCGGCCCTCGAAGTTGTTGAACCGGCCGCGGATCTTCGACATGCCCACGTGCTGGGCCACGAAGTGCATCTCGGTGTGCATCGGGTCGAAGTTCCACACCCCGGGCTGCGGCAGCGCGAGCGACTCGTCCTGTTCCAGCTGCACCCCGCCGAGCGAGGTGTGCTGGTTGACCCGCACCTCGATGCGGGTGCTCTTGCGCTTGTAGCCCCCCGCGTTGATGGAGATCTTGTGCTCCCCCGGCTGGACGGTGGCCAGGAACGATCCGTAGGTGTCGGTGTCTGCTTGGGCGATCACCTGGCCGAGCCGGTCGTTGATCGTGACGGTGGCGCCCGGCAGCAGCCTGCCCTGCTCGTCGTGCACCTGGCAGCTGATCACACCGCCGTCGAGGGGGGTTTCGGGAAGGTAGCCGGCGTTGCCCGCACCGGGGCGGGGCGCGGCGCCGTTGCTCGATCGGCGTTTGCGCAGTCTGGCGAACATCTCTTCGTTCCTTTCCGCTCTCCCGCCACCCCCCGGGCGGGAAAGTCGTGCGACTAGGTGGCGCGGGTCATGCTAGGCCCGGTCGATCTTGCGCATCCGGTCCCGTGCGGGCTGATCGTTCCGGTGCAGGTCAGCGTTGCAACGTGCACAGCGGACGAAAAAACTCCGGTTCCGCCGGCGGGTGGCCTGCGGCACGTCCCGGTAGCGGAACTTCGCCCCCGCACCGCTCGTTTCCCAAGTGGACCCGGCGCTGGGCGCGGGTCGTGGCACGCGGCACCCGGAGGCGAAGGACGAGTGGGCGAGACCATGCGCGGACACGGATTCGGCGGGCACCTCAACGGTCTGAAGACCGCGGTGCTGCTCGGCGGCCTGAGTGCGCTGGTCGTGCTGATCGGCGGGCTGTTCGGGCGGGTCGGCCTCGTCGTGGGGCTGCTGGTGGCGCTGGGGATGAACGGGTACTCGTACTTCAACTCGGCGAAGCTGGCGTTGCGCTCGATGCACGCGCAGCCGGTCTCGGAGGCGCAGCAGCCCGCCATGTACCGGATCGTGCGGGAGCTGGCGACCTCGGCGCGGCAACCGATGCCGACGCTCTACATCAGCCCCACCAAGGCGCCGAACGCGTTCGCCACCGGCCGAAATCCGCGCAACGCCGCGGTGTGCTGCACCACCGGAATCCTGGAGCTGCTGGACGAGCGGGAGCTGCGCGCGGTGCTCGGGCACGAGCTCTCGCACGTGTACAACCGGGACATCCTGATCTCCAGCGTGGCCGGTGCGCTGGCGTCGGTGGTGACGTTCCTGGCGAACTTCGGGATGTTGTTCGGCATGTTCGGCGGCGACGACGAGGACCGGCCGAGCCCGGTGGCGATGCTGCTCGTCGCGCTGCTGGGGCCGGTCGCGGCCGCGGTGGTGCAGATGGCGGTGAGCCGCTCGCGGGAGTACCAGGCGGACGCGTCGGGCTCGGAGCTCACCGGTGACCCCCTGGCGTTGGCCTCGGCGCTGCGCAAGCTGGAGCGCGGTACGCAGCAGGCGCCGCTGGCACCGGAGCCGCAGCTGGTTTCGCAATCGCACCTGATGATCGCGAACCCGTTCCGGCCGGGTGAGCGGATGGCGCGGATGTTCTCCACGCACCCGCCGATCAGCGACCGGGTGCAGCGCTTGGAAGGCATGGCGGGTCGGCGCTCGGCGCCATGATTCCGCCCCGGAACCCTGATTCGGTCCGACGCCGCAGACCCGCTCCGGTTCAGCCGGTGGCGCCCGCGGCGCGCGCGATGTCCATGACGTACTCGCCGTAGGCGGATTTGGCGAGCTTGCTGCCCAGCGCGTGGCAGTCGTCGGCGGAGATGTAGCCCATCCGCAGCGCTATCTCCTCGAGGCACGCGATCCGCACCCCTTGGCGGTGCTCCAGCACCTGCACGAACTGGCCGGCTTCCAGCAGCGAGTCGTGCGTACCGGTGTCCAGCCAGGCGTAGCCGCGGCCGAGTTCGGTCAGCTGCGCCCGCCCGGCCGCCACGTACGCGTTGTTGACGTCGGTGATCTCGAGTTCGCCGCGCGCCGACGGCCGCAGCTCGCCTGCGATGCGGACCACGTCGTTGTCGTAGAAGTACAGGCCGGTGATGGCCTTGTTGGAGCGCGGCTGCTGCGGCTTCTCCACGATCGATCGGAGCTTGCCGTCCGCGTCGATCTCGCCGACGCCGTAGCGCTGCGGGTCGCGCACCGGGTATCCGAACAGCATGCAGCCGTCCAGTTCTTGGGCGCTGCGCTGCAACACCCGCGAGAAGCCCTGCCCGTAGAAGATGTTGTCGCCCAGCACCAGCGCCACCGGATCATCGCCGATGAAATCCGCGCCGATCACGAACGCCTCGGCGAGCCCGTTCGGCTGCGGCTGCTCGGCGTATTCGATGCGCAGCCCGAACTGCGAACCGTCCCCGAGCAGCCGCTGGAACAGCGGCAGGTCGACCGGGGTGGAGATCAGCAGTACGTCGCGGATCCCGGCGAGCATCAGCACCGACAGCGGGTAGTAGACCATCGGCTTGTCGTAAACCGGCAGCAGCTGCTTGGACACGCCCTGCGTCAACGGGTGCAGCCGGGTGCCGCTGCCACCGGCCAGCACGATTCCCTTCACCCGGCATCCCTCCAGCGCCCGTTCGGTCGCTCACCACCGTAGAGGAATCCCGACGGCCGGATGGCAGTTTCCACCAGGACTCGTTGCCGTGGGCGGGCAGAACTGGTGAAACGTTCAACCGCCCGCCGAGCGACACATCCCGCGGGGTCTCCGCATCCCACTCGGGGTGCTCCGGGCGGTTCCCGGAGCCTCGAACGCCCGGACCGGGTGCCGCCTGTCCCCCGAGCGGCACCCGGCCCGGGCGCGCGGATCTTCAGCGGAAGTTCTCGAACTGCAGCGCGACCTCGAAGTCCGACGACTTCAGCAGCTGGATCACGTCCTGCAAGTGGTCCTTCTTCTTGCCGGACACCCGCAGCTGGTCGCCCTGGATCTGGGCCTGCACGCCCTTCGGCGCCTCGTCGCGGATCTTCTTGGAGATCTTCTTCGCGACGTCCTGCTCGATGCCCTGCTTGACCTTGCCGGTGACCCGGTACACCTGGCCGGAGTTGGCGGGATCGCCGACGTCGAACGCCTTCAACGAGACCCCGCGCTTGATCAACTTCTCCTTGAACACGTCGATCGCGGCCCGGCAGCGCTCCTCGGTCTCGGACTCCAGCGTGATCGCCTCCTGCCCGGACCACTCGATCTTGGTACCGGTGCCGCGGAAGTCGAAACGGTTGGACAGCTCCTTGCTCGCCTGGTTCAGCGCGTTGTCCACCTCCTGCCGGTCCACCTTGCTCACCACGTCGAACGACGGGTCTGCCACCGCACAACCTCCTGCTGACGTCAGTCACTTCGCCCGGCCACGCTACCGGCCCGCCCCCCTCGCCGAGCCGTTCGCCGCGCTTCTGTACCCTTGAGCCCGCAAGCCAGCAGGCGCTGGTTCGCACCGCCGGGTTGCCCGAGTGGCCAAAGGGAGCTGACTGTAAATCAGCCGCGCAAGCTTCAGAGGTTCGAATCCTCTACCCGGCACACCAGCCACAACGGCCCGGTGACCTGCACAGACAGGGCACCGGGCCGTTTTGTGTTGCCGCGCGGCCGTAGCGCCGCTAGGCAGGGCCGACGTAATGCGCTTGCATTGCGTAATGCGTTTGCATTACGCTGTGCCTATGGCTCAGTTCAAGGAGGTGAAAGAGAGCGAGAGGTCCGCACAGCACATCGCTCGGCATGGCGTGACGCTGAAAGAGACCCGAGAAGCCATCCTCGAACGTCCGCACTGGATGGTCTCTGGGCGGGGCAACACCACGCTGATTTACGGACGCACCTATGCAGGGCGCTACCTGTTCGTGGTGGTAGCGCCTGCCAACGGCCACCCTGGTGCGGCTTACATCGTGACCGCACGCGATATGACGCCGAGCGAGAAGCAAACGTTCCTGCGGAAGGCGCGATAACTATGACGGCAACGAAGAAAAAGGATCAAGGTCAAGCGAGGTCGACCGAAGAGCTCGATGAGCTGGCCGCCTACTACGACGCACATGACACCTCCGAAGAGATGGAACAAGGGCAGTGGGTCGAACCACAGCCGATGAAGACGACATCTCTGCGGCTTCCGGCCGATGTGGTCGAGGCGTTGAAGAAGCTCGCTCAAGCACGGGGGGTCCGGTACACCGCTCTGCTGCGAGAGATCGTTGAGCAGGCTGTGTATGAAACCCACTCGGTGCACAGCGACGAGCTAGCAGAGATTAACCAGCGCCTCGCTCGCATCGAGGCCGAACTCGACTCGAAACCCGCTACGACCGAGCGCTGACCCGATCAACCACCGACGGCTCGCGGGCACCCGGCCGTGGGCCGACCGCCGGGCGGAGTCGTCTGGCCGATCACCGGCCATGGCAACCTGTGCTCGGCCTTGACTGGCAGGCCAGGTGTGGTCAGGGAGCTGACTGTAAATCAGCCGCGCAAGCTTCAGAGGTTCGAATCCTCTACCCGGCACACCAGCCAAGAACGGCCCCTGACCAGCGGTGACGCGGTAAGGGGCCGTTCTCTTTGGTCCGGCTGAGTCCGAAACAGTCCGGTGTTCTACGGCCATCTGGTCCCCCGGTGGTCCCCGGCGGGGGGCGTTCGAGCGGACTGGCGACCGCGCTGTGGTGACGCAGCCGCCAGTCCGTGGAAAGCAGTCCCGAGGCGTGGCTACTTGTTCTTGCAGCCCCATCCGCCCCAACCGCCGTGACCCCAGCCACCGCCGTGACCCCAGCCACCGCCATGGCCCCAGCCACCGCCATGGCCCCAGCCACCGCCATGGCCCCAGCCACCGTTCTTGCGGCCGCCGCCGATGTAGACAAACGTGCTCTTGACGTTACTCATGATGTTGTCCTTTCAGCGTCGTTCAACATCCCGTTCGGCCGACTCGGCCGAATGCTTCTCCGCATGGAAAGCCTGCCGCACACTTCCCGAGCGGGCTTACCCTCAGGCCAGATCCCGCGATGGTTACGGCGACCCACCCTCGACTTCATCGCACTGCCGCCGGATGTGCCCAGAGGACTTAAGGCTCTGATACCAACAAGTCGGGCAGTAGAGACGACGGCCGTCAGGCGCTTTGGGGCCGACAGCTTTTCCGTTCCAGTCGTGCCAAATTCCGGCGGCTAACGATAAGTGGCGCCAGCGGCCGTACTCACAGCGGTGTTGACTTCGATTTCCACGATGATCTCCGGGCGCCGAGTGACGACCGCAGCAGAACCGTTGTTCTCCTGGGCAACCAGTGCGGCAGATGCTGTCGGCCTGCGGCGAGTCGGCGCGCACGTCACCGCCTCAGAGGGGCAAGATTGATGGGTGTGTGGGGGCGTTTCCGACCGCGGCGCGTTCTCAGGAGGTGTGATGCAGAAGCAACCTGATGTCGGGGCCGGTGCTGGAGGCGATCACTCGGGGATCGCGCGGTTGCAGGCGGAGTCCGAGGCTCGGTTGGGGCTGCTTGCTGCGGGTATGCGGGAGTACGCGATCGTCGTGCTCGATGCGGTTGGTCGGGTGAGCAGCTGGGATGACGGGGCCGAACACGTGCTGGGTTATCGGGCCGAGGAGATTATCGGTGAGCATGTCTCGACGTTGTCCCCGGCGGAACAAGTCGCTGCTGAGCACGCGGAGTGGCGGCTGGCTCGGGCCGCCGAGGCTGGCAGCCTCGTAGATGAGGGGTGGTGTCGGCGGCGGGACGGCACCCGCTTCTGGGCGCATATGGTGCTGATCGCGCGTCGATTCTCGGATGGCAGCGTGTGCGGCTTTCTCCAGGTCCTGCGCGATGAGACCGAAGCCGGTGTCCGCCAGCAGCGGTCCAGTCGACGGTTCAGTGACCTGTTCGACCTCACCCCTGCCGGGATCGCGCTGTTCGACGAGGCCGGGCATGTGCTGGACGCCAACGAGGCGCTGTGCAGCCTGCTGGGGTACCGGATGCATGACCTGAGCGCCATGCCCGCCGTGGGGTTGCTGCACCCGAACGACCGGGACACCAGCCTCATCAGCGAGGGGGCGGCGGCGCGTGTGGCGCTGAACCAGCCGCAGGTGCAGCAGCGGGTGCTGCTGCGCTCGGATGGTCATCCCGTGCCCTGTGAGGTGCGCACTACGTCGTCGGTGGCCGACGACGGAGGCAGGTTCTGGCTCGTGGTCTTCCAGGACATCACCGAGCGGCAACGTCACGCGGAGACGCTGCGGTATCAGGCCTCCCACGACGAGCTGACCGGGCTGCTCAATCGCACCGGCCTCAACGAATTGCTCGACACCGCGTTGCACGGCGGAGCCGATCGGGTCGCCGTGCTCTTCTGCGACCTGGACAATTTCAAACGCGTCAACGACGCACTTGGGCATGAGGCCGGCGACGAACTACTCACGGCCGTGGCGCGGCGCCTGGCGGACGGTTTGCCGCCCGGATGCACTCCGGCCAGGCTCTCCGGCGACGAATACTTGATCGTGTGCTCCGACGTCGAGACCGTCGGTGGCCTGGAGTCCTTCACCACGTGGGTGGCCGAGCTGCTGCGCACGTCCGTGCCGCTACGCGGCCAACTGGTCACCGTGTCGGCCTCGATCGGGGCCTCCATGCTCGATCAGGACACCGCCGGAACAAACCTCCTGCGCTACGCCGACACGGCGATGTTCCAGGCCAAAAGCCGAGGGCCCGGTCGTATCGCGCTGGCCAACCCAGGTTTGATCGGTACGCGGGAAGGACAGCTGGGTTTGGAAGAGCAGCTGCGCGAGGCCATCAACAGCGACTCTCTGAGCCTGCATTACCAGCCGATTGTGGACCGGGCAGGTTCCATTGCCATGGCCGAGGCACTGGTGCGTTGGCAGCACCCGGAGCGCGGCCTGCTGGCCCCCGCAGTCATCCTACCCGTGGCTGAGCAAGGCAACCTCCTCCGCGCGCTGGATCGACGAGTCCTGCGTGCCGCCCTGAGCGAGGCCACCAGCTGGCACGCCCCGAACGGGCATCCCGTATCTGTCGCGGTCAACCTGTCCGATCTGCTGCCGCACGATCCGGAGTTCACCGACGAGATCACCGCGGCCATCACCGAGACCGGAATTCGCAGTGACCGCCTCATCCTGGAAATGGTCGAAACATCCCTGGTCGACCTGCCCACACGGCCCCGCGAGGCCATGATCGAACTGGCAGAACGCGGTGTGCGCTTCGCCCTGGACGACTTCGGCACCGGATATTCCTCGCTGGCCCGCCTCAAAGACCTGCCCGCCCAGATCATCAAACTGGACCGCCAGTTCGTCACCGGCGTGGAAACCGATCCCGCCGACCTCGCCATCGCCCAAGCCATGATCGGTATGGGCCACGCCATGGGCCGCAGCTGCGTGGCCGAAGGCGTCGAAACCACCGGTCAGTTCCACGCCCTCGACGAGCTCGGCATCGATCTTTACCAGGGCTGGCTGTTCTCACATCCCCTTTCCACCACAGAATTCCGCACCTTCCTCAGTTCGCAGAAGCCGTAACAATTGCCAAAGCCCTCTGACCCACCGGCACGATGACTCCGACCGGAGCCCGGAACCGCACTTACGGCGACTTGCCGGGCTGCCGCTGCAACGGCACCCGGCTAGGCTGCACGTATGGCTGAACGCCTGGTCACGGACCGGTTGGTGCTGCGGAGTTGGGAGATCGACGACGCGCCCGCGGCGTTGGAGATTTACGGAGACGCCGACGTCGCCCGCTGGCTCAGTCCGATCATGGACCAGGTGCCCAACCTCGCTGCAATGCGGGTGCTGGTGCGGCAGTGGATCGTCGAAGATCTGCGCGCACCACCGCCCACCGGACGGTGGTGCATTCAGCGTCGAGAGGACGCGGCGATGCTCGGTGGGGCGACGCTGCTGTATTTGCCTCCAGGGGGCGAAGACCTTGAGCTGGGCTGGCACCTGGATCCCTCCGTATGGGGGCAGGGATATGCCAGTGAGAGCACGTATGCGTTGGCACAGTGGGCTTTCCGTCACGACGTCGACGAGGTCTTCGCGGTCGTACGGCCGGAAAACACGCGCGCGACCAGCTTGGTCCGCCGCAACGGCATGGAATGGGTGGGCGAGACCAGCAAGTACTTCGGGCTGACGATGGAGCTGTACCGGCTCCGGCCCGCTGACCTTGACCAGGCGCGACAAAGCGCGCTGCCGACGGGTTTCGAGACCGAGTGAACCCCGACGGTGCACTGCGACAAATCTGGCTAGAATCACAAGCATGTCACCGGGTTTCGATGGAGCCTCTTGGGCTGTAGTCGTAGGGCTAGAAAGTAGGCCCGATGGCATTCTGCGCCAAACCCGTACCCAGATTCGCCCGGATGTCGATGTTTTCGCTGTTCAAGGCGCCGCACCCTGTGGCGCACGCTTCAGAGGTTCGAATCCTCTATCCGGCACACCAGCCAAGAACGACCCCTGATAAGCGGTGACGCATTCAGGGGCCGTCCTCTTTGGTCCGGTTGAGTCCGGAACAGTCCGGTGTTCTACGGCCATCTGGCCTCCGGTGGGACGTTCCTACTGGCCTTTTAGGGCCAGTTCGACGCGGTCCCGGGCGGTCTGCTCGCCCCCGTCCAGGCATTTGGCGTACACGCGCAACAGGACGCCCACCGAATGTCCGGCCCACTCGGCGACGCGGGTGGGTTCGACTCCACCGTTGAGCCAGGTGGACACCGCGGCATGGCGCAGGTCATAAGGTCGTTTGGCGAGCGGTGATTCGTGAAAGGCATCGGTGAAGGTCGCCGCTCGCGCCCGGGCCCAGGCGCGGCCGTAGACGCTGCTGCTAATGCCGCCGTGGTCGCGTTGCCCCCGGAACAGCCTTCCGTCTCTGGCAGTGCCGTAGTGATCGAGATGAGTCCGCAGGATATCGGTGAGTTCGGGACAGCACGGCACGGTCCGCCCGGTGTCGTCCTCGCGGTGCTTGAGGCTCCGTTCTTCGGCGCGCGTGCGGCTGTCGGTCCACTCCTTCGCGATCTCGGGCGTGGCCCTGCTGAGGTGGATCTCGCCCCACCCTGTGGCCGGAAGGGCGAGGTTGGTTTCGCGGACGTTGGATGCCTCTTCTGGGCGCAGTGCGGCGAAGTAGAGCAATGCGAAGAAGGCGTGGAGCCGTGGCTTGTCCTCGTGCACGGCGCGAAGGAGCGTTCGGGCTTGGACGGGGTTGGCCACTGAGCGACGGTCGACCTGCCGGAGCGTCGTCTTGTTCTTCTTGACCTTGACCTCATCGATGGGGTTGCTCGTGAGCAGCTTCTTTTCAATGGCGTACTGAATCGCATTGGCCAGCGTGGTGCGTCGCAGTCGAATGGTGTTCGCTGCGGCCCGGCTGCCGTCTATCTTCGTGTTGATTGCCGCAATCACTTCCCGAAACACGTCGGGGTCCTCCAGGGCGCTCACCTTGCGGCTGTGGTTGGCCAACCAGTGCAGTGCGCTGCGAACGTCCTCCGGATGCGTGTTGTCACGCATAGCCGGGTTGAATGCGTGCTGAAGCGCCCTGTTAAGGGTCTTCCTGTCGGGCATTCCCCGGTCGGTGGTCGTCATGGCGACGGTGACGGGTGTCAACGATTGCGCGATGCTGCGCCGATGCTTGGGCGAGGCGTCCGGCCACTTCATGTCGACGTAGGCGCAGGCGAAGTCGTGCCACGTCATGGTTTCCGTGGTCTGGAGCATGGTGATGGGCAGGCCGGTTTCAAGGTCGAACGCGACACCTTCCTTGGCGGCTATGAGCAGGCGGGAGCGAAAGCTTTCGGCCAGAGCCAAGGTTGTGTACGTCTGCTTGAACCGTGGTTTCGTCGCTACCCGCCAGGCGACCCGGTAATTCGTCGTCGTCTTCCTCTTTCGCTTCTCGATCGCGTGGATCCGAACGTCGTAGGTGGTGTTCATCAGGCGGCCTCTTCCAGGTCGTCTTGCCAGCGGTCGGCTTCGATGCGGCGGATGCGGAGCCCACCGTTTGGCAGCTTGATGCAGCGGGGACCGATGCCCTTCGCGCGCCACTCGTAGAAGGTGGAGCGCGCAATGCGGAGTTCGGCGCAGAACTCGGCGACGGTGAGTGGTGTGCTCTTCGTGCTCAATTGGCTCCCGTGTCGGACCGTGGTGATTGCCGTCGGTGCGGTTGGCGCATCACGCGGCGTTGTCCGTATCGGAAGGTGTGGCCGTCCCAGCCGTCCCAAGCGTCCCGATGCTGGTCAGGCTGGGACGGCTTGGTTCGGTGGGACGGCTTGAGCCGTCCCAGGACGGGTCTGCGGGGTGGTCGGGCGGTTCGTGCTCGTCGAGATCGACGAACTGCTCCGGTGAGTCCCGTGCGGGGGTGTTGGGACGACTTGAGCCGTCCCAGAGGGTCAAGGTGTCCCGCGCTGACCTGGGTTGGGACGCTTGGGACGGCTGGGACGGCTCCCCCTCGGGTGGGCAGTAGCGGGTCCAGGCGTCGGCGAAGTCGGCGCGTCGGTAGCCCTTGGCTTGGGAGCCGTCGGGGAAGCGGACGTTGCCGGATTTGATGTCGAACTCGGCCAGCAGCTTGGCGAGCCTGGCTTGGGTAAGTCCGTTAGCGCCGTAGTCGCGCCACGGTGATTCCGGGTCGGCGTTGAGCGCTCGGATGAGGTCGGAGCTGGAGATCTCGGTCTGCTCGCCGAAGATGGTGCGGCAGTCGATCAGCAACCGGGTGCGCAGGGTTCCTTCGTTGTCGCCCTGGGCTTCGGCGATGAGCGCGAGTGCGGCTTGCCGGGCGCGGTCGGGCCAGTCGCCTCCGGCGTGGTCGGCGACGACGATCAGGGGTTCCCAGGTGTCGGCCGCGCGGTCTTCGATCGGCATGGACGGTGTCGCTCGTTCCAGCACGGAGAGATCGGCGCGGAGCCAGGAGCCGATCTGCTCGGCCAGTTCCAGGAGCGCGGAGCGGTCGCGCCGGTGCCGGTAGGGCAGTACTGACTCGCCGGGTGCGCGGCGGCGCATTCGCACGATGACGGCGCGGTCTTCGATGGTGTCGGGCATGGTGCCGATCCCGGCCAGGGCGGCCATGGCGAAGGTGGGGATGGACTCGACTCGGTTGGTGGCGGCGTCGTAGCGCTTGGCTGGCCGGTTGCGTTGGTGTCCGGCGTTGAGCAGTCCGCGCAGGTCTTCGTTCGCCTCGGCGTTGGTGCCGAAGATGGTGTCGGCTTCGTCGACGAGCATCGTCGGTGGGTCGTCGGTGATGGAGCGGTAGACCGCGGCGGTGCTGGCGTTGACGGTCAGGAACGGGTCGTGGCTGGTGGCTTCGACAACGTCGAGCAGCCGGGATTTGCCGCAGCGCTTCTCGGGGGCGCGGATGACCAGCCGTGGGGCGTGTGCCCAGGCGGGTTGTGCGTGGGTGGCGGCGATCCAGAGCACGACGGCATTGGTGGCGTGGGTGCTGGGCAGGATCACGTACCGCGTGAGGGCGTCGTGCAGCTCGTCGAGCAGTGCGTCTCCGGGCCAGGCGGGTTGAGGTGTCATCAGGGGTTCTCCAGGGGGCGGGGTTGTGGTCATGCGGTGCGGCTGAGGCCGTGCAGGGAGTCGGGGCCGTCCTGGGTGCCGCGGCGCCAGCCGCGGGAGGCGTTTTTGCGGGCCGTGGTCTCTTCGAGCGGTTTGCCGGTGTGGTGGCGGCGGCGAAGGGCGGCGTTCACGAGCGCGTCGATGGCCTCGTGTTCGTCCCAGGGGGCGGTGTCGTGGGTGGCGAGGTTGGCCAGGCGTCGGGCGGAGGCGTAGAGGAGTTTCCAGCGCTCGCCGTCGCGCGTTTCGACCTTGCTCAGTTCGTCTTCCCAGATCTGGCGCCAATAGCCGGGAGAGTGGTTGCCCGCCCGAATCCGCGCGAGGTTGGGAGCCTTCCTCGGCACCACCACTGGTTTCGGCGGGGCGACGCGCGGCCGCAGCCAGTCGGGCAGCGGCGCGATGTCGACGGCGTGGGACACCCGCGCGTACCGGCCGGAGCTGTCTTCGGGTGGCGCGGTGATCTCGCTGCCGGGTGCGACGACGTAGCCGCCGTGGGCGCGCAGGTCGATTTGGTGCCCGACGCGGCCGGTGGCGTCGCTGGTGACCTCCAGCCCATTCGGGGCGCGGAAGTACAGGTGGCGCCCGCCGCTGGGGGTTTCGATGGTCAGCGTTTCCGGCCAGGCCACACCTTCGGCCGCGGTGAGGGCGTGCAGGGCTTCCAACCCGTCCGCGGCGAGGGTGGGCACGTCGTGCGTGGCCGGTTGGGGTGTCTTGGGCTTGCGGTCGAGGTCGAGCACGACCAACCCGGACGGTCCGGTGCTGATGCCGACGTTGGCGCGGGGCGTGTGTGTCCACCAACGCCGGAGCATGGCCGGATTCGTGGTCGCGGCGAGGTAGCCGTGGCAGGGCCGCACTGCGGTCCGGCAGCGGCATTCGCTGGGAGTGCACTGGTCGGCTTTGCACGGCAGGCAGTTGCCGAACGGTTTCTTGCTGGACGGGCGCAGCGGGAACACGTGCAGCCCGTGCCGGGCGAACCAGGCGGCCCGGTCAAACGATGTCGTCATGCTGTCCTCCTCGGAGTGGCTCATGCGGCGTGGTCGGGCGGCGGCAGATCGCGGATGCGCTGTGGCCGCCCGGTCGGCAGCGCCGGGACGCGACGGGCCTGCTTCGCGCGCTTGGTCCGATACATGCGGCGGTCAGCCGCGCCGAGCAGGTCGCCGAGCGGAGTTCCGGCTTCGGCGACGGCGTGCCCGACGCTGCCGAGTGCGGTGATCGAGCGGCCGTCTACATCGAGGGGTTCGATGAGTGCGGCGGCGATCTCTGCGGCCCGTTGCCGGGCGTGCGCCCGGTTCGGGATGCGGCCGAGGTGCACGGCGAACTCGTCGCCGTGCAGTCGCACGGCTCGTTCGCCGGGCTCGGTGGCCGCGGCGAGTCGGGCGCCGACGGCGGCCAGGACGTGGTTGCCGTAGTTGTGGCCGTGGGTGTCGTTGATGGCTTTGAACTGGTCCAGGTCGATCAGCAGCACCCCGACCAGCTCCGAGCGGCCCGTGCGTCGGGCGTGGCGCCGCAGGGCGGCGCGGTTGCCGAGCCCGGTCAGCTCGTCGGTGTGCAGACGACGATGCAGCGTGAGGGTGGTGGCGGTGGTGATGGCCGCCCATCCGGCGGTCGCCAGCGCCACGGTGATCTCTGCGAACATGCGATGCGCCTCCTACGCAGGGGGTGACGTGGTCCCGCCCGGCTGTCTCTGGCCGGAGTTCGACGGGCGGGACCGCGGCTCTTTCGGTCAGCGGTTGCGACGGTTCTCGCGCTGCACGCGCCGGTAGGCGTTCCACGCCTTCAGACCGATCCGTGGCCGCAGTCCGGTGCCTTCGCAGGGCGGGCAGTGGCGGATCGCGCGGATGAACGGGGAACGCAGCTTGCCGGTGCCCTCACAGGTCCGGCACGCCTTGAACGGCCAGATCTTGCAGCTCGCGACGTAACCCAGAGTGAACATAAGCAGGATGGCGAGCAGGAAGACGGTGGTGGAGCCGTCGGGTGTCACGGATGCCTCCTGGGCGGTTTTGGGCACAGGTCGGCCCGGCGCCTCTAGGCACTAGGGCGCTGGTGATGGCGGGGAGGGGTGTCTAGCGGGGTCTCTAGACCTAGAGGCGGCAGGCTCTAGGTCTAGAGACCCGCCGGGGGCTAGGCGGCGCCGCTACCGCGGTTACGCTCTGCTACTTCAGTGGTGACCTCGGCGCGGGTGATGCCGATGCGGCTGGCACCCTTGCCGTCGTCGGTGGTGCCCCAGACTTGGGCGGTGCGGATGCCGTGCCGTTTGAGCGCGGCGGTCAGATCGGCGGCTTCCCGGTAGGTGCCGTACACCTCCGGGCGCAGCTCGTAGAGCCGAGCGATGACACGCTCGTTCCAGACCTTTTTCTCGGTCTCGGGAACCACGGTCAGGATGTCTTCGAGCAGCGTGTCCCGGCGGGAGTCCTCTTCGGACTGAAGGGCTTCGCCGATGGCATGGCCCGACAATGTTCCGGCCTGCTCCCGCAGGTGCCGGGCGTAGGCGGCGATCTTCTCCGAGGCGGGTCCGTCGAGTCCGGCGACAGAGCGGACGATCTGTGCATCGCTGCCTTCGCCGACGAGGTAGCCGATGCCCTTGTCTTCCCACGCGAAGGTCGTGGCACGTACGCCCTGCTTGTACTTGGAGGTTCCGAGGACCATGTCGTTTTCGGTCTGTCCCTGGACTTTCAGGCACAGCCGGGTGGAGGCGTTCGCGGAAATCCCCGTTGGCAGGGACTTGGCGTCGGGGCGTTGGGTGGCGAGCATGAGCACGATCCCCAGCGCCGGACCCCGCTTCACGAGGTCGGTGCAGATCTCTTCCAGTTCTTCGCCGTAGTCGGGGTGCTCGAACCACACCTGGCACTCGTCGACGCCGATGACGATCGGTTGCAATCCGAGCGAGGGCTTGCTGGCCAGGTTGGGAGTGACTTTGTTCTCCGGGCACATGCCCTGCTTGGCCAGATCCCGGATCAGCTTCGCCCGCCGCCGCAACTCCTTACGCAGCCCGCGCATGTCCGCCACGGCCTTGTCGATCTCCTCCGGCTCGTCACCGACCCCGTGGACATGGGTGACCTTCTCCAGAGGGTCGAGGTCGCCGGTGCCCTTGAGGTCATAGGTGTGCAGCTGCGACCGCGGGTCCAATGCGGCGATCAGCAGCAACTCACGCAGCGCGAAGGTCTTGCCCATGCGTGGGATCGCGCCGATCACGATGCTGGTGAACATCAGCCGGAGGTCGACCCACCGGCCGCGCTGGTCGGTCCCGAACGGCTGCGATTGGAACAAGTCCACTTGCGCGCCTTTGCGCAGCTTCCATGCCGGTTGTGCGGCCTTGCGCATGTCCTGATCCCCGACCCACAACACCAACCGGCCCGCGTGCTCCGAGTTGTCGGATTCGGGCCACACGCACCCCACGGGGCGGCGCAGTCCGGAGGCGAGTTTGGCGCGGCGCTCCATGATGTCGCCGGGGATCACCCCGGGCGGCAGGTCGATGTCCGCACGCCACCCTTTGCCGTCGCGGGCGATCGGGCGGGGGAACCCGACCCCGGAACCGCCCTTGCCCAGTGCTTGGTTGATCAGCGAAATCCCGAGCGAAGCCAGCGCCGTTTCGACCGCCCCCGAGGTGAGCTTGGGGGCCTTGGTCGACTCGACTGCCCGGCTGGCGATGGGCTTGTCCGAGGGGGCTCCCAACCAGCCGAGCCCGCCGATCATGGCGGCCACCGACACCCACTGCACCAACGACGGCAACAGCTCGTAGCCCAGCACGATTGCGGTGATGCCGGCGGCGCCGAGCCCGGCCGCCAAGGCCGCGCGGGCACGGACACGGCCGTCCCGCTGCTGCGAGAGCTTCAAGTACTCGGCGGCATCTTCGCGGCGGGCGGAGGCGTGCCGGACGGGGCGGCCTTCGGCGTCGCCGATCCACCGGGACACCGCCTGGATCAGCCGCAGCGTGCCCTGTGGAACCCGAGCGAGGAGCCGTCCGAGATACACCGGGCACCGCACCGCGTGATAAGCGCTGGTGTGCCCGGCATAGCCGAGCGCCCACCGTGCCGCGGCCTGGAACTCCTGCGGGTCCTTGGCCCACGCGGGCAGGATCGGCAACCGCTTCTCCGACCGCGCCAACGAGTTACTGGCCTCGGACTTCGCCTCCGGCTGGTCCACCTGCGGCGACTCGACAACCTCGCCATCGATCACCGGCGACTCGCCCGACTCCCCCGCGGTCGGCTCCGCGGCGGCCGGTTCGTCCTCGGGCGCCTCGGTCTCGCGGGCTTTGTCATCCGGTCCGGCCGCGCCCCTGTTGGGAGCGTCGATGCGTTCGGACGGCAACCGCAGCACCCGCGCGGTCTCGGGTTCCTGCTCGGCCTGGTCCTGGTGTTCCTCGCCGTGGTGCTGGTTCATGGGGACACCTCCGGAGGGTCGGTGTGCAGCAGGTGAGTCAGGGCGGCGCCCATGCCGAGCACCGCTACGGGCAGGCAGGCGACCACCGTGGTGATCCACCACGGGGCTGCGGTCATGCCTGCGGCGGTCATCAGGTGATAAGCGATCTGGCCGAGCGCGCCAAGTCCGAGCGAGCCGAGCGCGGAGACCTTGGCGAACCGCCGAGCCCGATACGGCACCCGCCCGGACAGCCACACGCGCAGGGCGTAGGCGGCATAGGTCTCGACCCCGATCGGCAGCGTGATCGCCGTGTTCACCTCGAACCCGGACCAAATGCCGGGAAGCGGGTGCACGATCCCGAACCCGGTCAGGCCACCGAGGCCGACCCAGCCGGACCAGATCGCCACAAACGCGGGCAACGCCAACAACAACACCGGCCACCGCGGCACCGGCCTACCGACCACCGGCGGCCCCGGGCTCGCGTGATCGCTGACCTGCTCCGAGCCGACCGACTTCGGATCGCTGTCCGGCGTCGGTTGCTCCGGCTTGTCGGTGTCGGCGGAACCGGACTCGGCAGGCTCCGGTTCCGGGTCTTGCTCGTCGTCGTGACCGTCGGCGAGTGGCTGCGTCGGCTCGTCGCTGGACTCCTGCGAGTCCGCCGACGAGACCAAGTGCAGTCGCCCCGGATTCGACGTGTCCGGCTCTGCCGTGGCTGTGCCGAGCATGTTCAGCACCGCGTTGGCCTTCTTCGCGCCGATCCGCAGTTCGGACATCAGCCGGTTCCGCGATGGAACCTCGCCGAGGTCGGTGGTGAGCCGTTCGGCCTGCGGCAGCAGGTCTTCGACCGGGACCGGGTAGGCGCTTTTCGTCGTCGCCGTCGTCATCGGGTCACCTCCCAGTTCAATCGCGGCGCCGGAACCTGTTCGGCGAGGTAGTCGACGGACACGATCGCGGCACGCAGCAGCGCGACCAAGGCGAACGCGCACAGGGCGGTGGTGCGTACGAGCCCGGAGCACAGCGACAGAGCGATCAGCAGCGCGATCGGCAGAACCAACTGCCGCAGCCCTCGGCAGGTCGTCCGCACGGGCGGGGCGACGAGCCGGTACAGGCGCATTAGCATCGGATTCCTCCTGATTGATCAGGCATTGGTTGGGAGCCCCGGCCCAGCTCGGTTCTTGGCGGGACGGCTGGGCCGGGGGCGCCACTAGCTGTGGATGCGGCGCAGGGCGTCGCGGACGATGTCGGTGTGGTCGAACGCCAGCGGGCTGGTCAGGGCTTGGGTGACCGGCACCCACTGGGCATCGCGGGCGTCGTCTCCGGCCCGGGCCTGCGGCATGGTCGACAAACGGGCGGTGTAGGCCACGGAGATGACGCGGCCTCGGGGGTCGCGGTGTGGCTCGTCGTAGACGCCGACCCGGATCAGGTGCTCGGCGGCAAGGCCGGTTTCTTCGCGCAGTTCGCGCCGCGCAGCGTCGGCGAACCGCTCCCCGGCGTCGACATAGCCACCGGGCAACGCCCAGCACCCGGCGAACGGATCCCAGCCACGGCGGATCAACAACACATGATCAATGCCGCCGCGCTCGGCGAACAGCACGACATCGGTAGTCAGACTGGCGTTCGTGATCTCAGACAAGACAGTGCCTTTCCAGCTCAGGATGTGTTCGGGCCGTGATGCGGGACTCGGAGTCAGTCAAAGGTGATGTCGCCGGTGATGACCCCGGCCTGGATGCCGACCACCGCCGACCCGCGCTGGACGTTGACCACGCTGCCGCCGGGCTCGGTAATCGCCGGGTCGTCGTGGTGCCTGCCCGCTTCGATGTCCTCGGCGGAGTAGGTACGACCGCCGATCTGGATGGTGAAGTCGTTGCTGCTCATGACGGTCCTTTCACACTCAGTGGCCACAGTGGACAGATGAGGATGGTCAGAGAACGGCGGTGATCAGGGCTGCGACGGCGAGCCAGAGCCAGTGCCAGGCTTGGTCGAGCACGTAGGCACCGGTGCCCAGGCTCGGGTTGTCGTCGTGGCCGGTCCGCGGCGTGCCGACCCGGTAGAACTCGCCATTGCCGACCCGCTCAGCCAGCGCAGCGAGCGTGAAGCGCCGATCCGCCCAGTAGTGGGTCACGGCGCTGACCACCTGGCCGGTGACGAACCCGGCAGCAGTGATCGGCAGACCCAGCACCGCCCACAGCAGCCCGACCGTCCCGGCGGTCACTGCGGTGTAGGACAGGACGTGCTTGGCGCAGCTCCACCGGCCCAGCCCGTCCGGGCGCCCCTTGTTCGCTGCCTGGTGCGAGGTCTGCACCCAGTGATCAGCCACGTGGTGCGCCACCAGCAGCGCGGGCAACGTCGCGGCAAAGGTCACCGCGGGTCCAAGGTGGTCGATCATCAGGCAGCCTCCCCGTCCTGCGGAACGGACGGGCCGTCGCTCTCGGCGGTCACCAGCCGCAGCACCGCGTTCCCGGCCCGCCGCTCGTAGCGGCGCAGACGGGTCCGCTCGCCCGAGCGCAGCACCGACCAGTCGCCAGGCGAAGCCGCAGGCTCCGGCGCTCCCAACTCCTCGGCCACCACGGCGTCCCAGTAGTCCCGCACACGCAGGCGGTCCTCTTCTGGCAACTCGGCTTCGATCCCAGCCAGTTCGGCGGCGGTGGGAACTTCGCGGGCGGGCTCATTCATGCCGTCCTCCTGGTGTCGATTTACGCTCATATTGATAGTGAACTGGCAGTGGATTGTCAACGGTTCCGGTAGTGGATTGGCAGTGAAGTGATCGGCTCAGCTAGGCTTGCCGCAGGTCACGACGGGCGGGAGGCCCCTTGAACGAGGACTGGCGTGCGGTCGGCCAAGCCATCGGCGAGCGGCTGGACGAGCGCGGCATGACGATGACCGATCTGGCGGGGCAGGCTGAGGTCTCGCTGACGACGGTGCGCGAGCTGGTGCACGTCCTGAGCACCCGTCGGCGGAACCCCCGGACGCTGAGCCGCATCTCGAAGGCCCTCGGGTGGCCGGAGGACCACCTACAGAAGGTCTTGCGCGGCGGGGAGGTGTCCACTCCGGACAACGATTCGGAGACCCTGGAGGCTCTTCGCTCTGAGCTGCGATCGCTGCGGAAGCGCGTGGAGCACCTGGAACAGCGCCTGGGCTAGCCGAGGACGTTCTGCAGGAACGTCGCCAGCCCGGTGACCACGGTCCCGAGGAACCCGGCGAGCTGGCCGGCCAAGTGCGCGGCTCCGACCGGATCCTTCACGACCAGCGTCACGACCGCCAGCGTCACCAGCGTGCCGAGAACTTTCGGCAGCAACCCTCCGCCGCTGGTGCCGGGCATGGGGAACGACTGCTTGGCCATGGCTTTCTCCTCTCTGCACTGTGGACTCGGAACGCCGGGGTTGGTTGCTCCCGGACTCCGTCTCCGTTGCCATGACTCAAGACTCCGCGCCGCAGCGCTCTTACGGCAGCGCACACGTGGGGGCGCATTGGCGCACAGGGGGCACACGCCACATGTCGTTTGTGCCCCTTGCGGTTGGCCCGCATGTTTTACTACTCGGCGGAGGCAATCGATCATGGCTGAGAGGGAACCGAACCGCCGTCTAGCTGCGCTGATGCGCGAAGCAGGCATGACCAACAAGGGTCTGGCCAAGCGCATGGCCGACCTCAGCAACATCGACGGCGGGGAACCGATCGCTCCTACGCACACCAACGTCGAGAAGTGGCTGAGCGGGGCGACCAGACGGCCGAAGGCGCGAACCTGTCATGTCCTGGTCAGGGTGCTTAGCCACGCGGTCGGGCGGCCGGTGACGGTCGATGACGTCGGCTACGGCGAAGTGCCGGCCGAGAACGTCGACGACACGCTTGAGTACCCGGAGACCGTCAGCGACTCGATCACGACGTTGACCAGGCTCGCCGAGTTCGAGCTGAGGCCGTCGGGCCAGTCGGACAAGCTGCTCGTCGTTCCGGCGGCGTGGAGCAACCTGCTGGTCAAGTGGATGTTCGGCAGCGATGAAGAGCGTTCGAGGCCGGTGGAGCCGCGGCCGATCAGCGAGTTCGACGTCCAGGCCGTGCACGACGCGACGGCGATGTTCGCAGGCTATGACTACCGCTACGGCGGAGGTCGGCCCAAGCCGCTGGTCGCGCAGTACCTCGAAAGCGAAGTCCTTCCGCTGCTGCCGCACGTCTCCCCGGGCACCGAGCTCGGGCAGCGGTACTTCCAAGAGGTCGCCGCGCTGACTCGATTGGCCGGGTGGACTTGTTACGACACTGGACAGCACGCGCTCGCGCAGCGCTACCTGCACCAGGCTTTCCGGCTCGCGCGGGCCGCAGGGGATCGGCCGCTGGCCGGTCGCATCCTCGCGGGCATGAGCCACCAGGCGAACTTCCTGGGCTACTACGAGCAGGCCGTGCACCTGGCGCGCGCTGCCGCGCAGGGCGCACGTGGGCAGGCGACGCCGACGGCGATGGCGCTGTTCCACTCAATGGAGGCTCGCGCGCTGTCCTCACAGGGCAATGAGCAGGAAACCACTGCGGCGATGTTGGAGGCAGAGAAGCAGCTCAGCGCCAGCAACCCCGAGAATGATCCCGAGTGGATCAAGTACTTCGACACTGCCGAGCTGAACGCCGAGTTCGCCCACTGCTTCCGCGACCTCGAAAAGCCGGAGCTGGCGACCGAGCACGCGTCCAAGTCCATCGAGGCATCCGAAAGCCTCTACGTACGCAGCCTGTCCTTCTGCCGCACCGTCCTGGCCACGTCGTACCTTCAGGCAAACGAGGTCGAACAGGCGGTGAAGATCGCCCGCGAGGTGGTTAACACCGCGGCAGGGCTGAAGTCCTACCGAGTCAACTCCTACCTCGACGAGTTCCGAGTTCGTCTACGCCAGTCCTCAGACTCGGCGGCAGCTAGCGAGTTTGAAGAGTATGCAGCAGCCCTTGGCAAGACCTAGCAAGGCGAACACTTAAAGTAAAATTAGCTCCCAGAAACTACGATTGCGCGCAAGAAGTCAAGCGTTTGTGAAAACTGCCCGGTGATTAATAGAAGGGCAAGGACCAGTAGCCCTAGGCCGACAAACAGCAATCTTGAGTACTTTTGAATTGCGCTGTCGACGATTTCTAAGGCTACAGCCAGTCTCGAGTACCTTGAGGTTGCGACTACATCGTCATGCAGTATTAACTCTTGCGCATTTTCGCACGCGAGTACTGGATTGTTCGAGACTGCTAGGGAGAGCGCTGCCAAGCAAAATTCCCCGTATTGGGGATCTGGCTCACCGTCTACGATGCCGATTGATCTCTTGCGTATCAGGTGTGCAAGATTTCTCGCTGTTTCGCTTACCTGTTCAAAGTCTTGCTTCGTGAGCTTTGTCTTTAATCCTGACACCGATCGGGTCAGTGACTTTGCGAGCTTGAATGCGTTCGTGTGCTGGCGCGATCGCCATCTCGGCACGTTCAATGAATGAATTGTCGAGGACTTCAAGCTGGTCCTCTGAGCGAGGACAAAGTACGAAAGCGAACTCTCGGCCATGACTCGGCTCGGGTTTAGGTACCGTCGGTAAATTAGTGTACAAATAAGGAAAATCGCGCAGATGGTGAATGTGGATCTGTAGTCGTGGAAGAGTCGATCCATAAATCGGTTCATTGTGTCAGGCTGCGCGTACTCCGCCGCCGTTATAGCGGAGGCGTTGAACAGGGCGAACTGGATCGAAGCGACGCAAACACAAACCAGCGCGTTCTTTCCAAGTTCTAGCCTAGCCGCAAGTTCGATAAACGAGTCCGGCAAAGGGCCTATCCACTTTTCCCATGAACCTGCAGCATTCTTGATGCCCCGCGCGTAGTCTGCAGATTTTGTGAAGTAGATCGCCGGGGGGATGAAAGTGAGCACGGTCGCTAAAGATGCTAGCCCAATTGTTTTTTCGTTGAGACCGGCGTCATGCTTCGACATAATGCTGTAGGAAATGAACCCGAACGCTGTCGCGTAAATAGCGGGCGGGAGAAGTGACAGTGCTAACCACGCTAACTTAATGGTCAATCGGTCCCGAAGTTGAAATCTGACGTATGCTCCCATGCCAGCTTCGGGGATCATATTTAAGAGAGCAAGGAACTCGATTATGATCAGTGCCTGTGCTTCGAGTTCGTTCAAAATTCCTCCGGATTGTGCGCCTGCTTGCTCATGTCAAGCTGGCAAGGTGCGTTGATCACGGCTCTGGAGGGTAGCCGCTGCAACGAGACCTACATGGAGGATTGAGACAGATCGGCATCGCTGTCGATGCTGTCTGGCTAAAAGGTGCGCCACCGACGAGGGTGTTCACTGTCGTGCAGGTCTGCGACCCTCCGATGCACCTCATCGTCGACTTCATTTGACTGCCCGAGCTGCTGGGCAAGCCACGTAGTCATATTGAGCTCGCGGATGGCCCGGACTACGGGGAACCCTTGCCACTGCAACGGATCGAATCCGTAAGCATCGACGTAGGTGGTGTACTCGTCGTCGCTGACCCAGCCCATGGCTTGGTAGCGGACAGCTTCGACGCAGGCGTCCCACTCGCGCGGCCCCCAGCAGAAGTCTTCGAAGTCGATGACCCGCACGGTCCCGCTGCGGTCCCGCATGAGGTTGGCCTTGTGGTAGTCGCCGTGCACTGGGCCGAAGCCGAGTTGGAAGCTCAGGCTGGCGAACTGTTCGTCAAGCTCGGCCTTACGGCTGCTGAGGAACGCGCGTTCGTCGTCGGACAGCGCCGAGCCGATGTTCTTGAGGCGGCTCTCAACCTTCGGCATGGGCTCGAAGAACGGCAGAGCGAGGTCTGAGGGCTCGGGGATGGAGTGCAGCCGACGAAGCATGTCGCCGAGTTCGCCGGAAGTGACCGGCTGGTCGCTTTCCTGGATGAACTCCCAGAAGGTCACCACCAGGTCTCCGACGGCCACGAACTCCCGATCGGTCGGAGCGAGCCGGACAGCGGGCAGCTGGTGCGCG
This sequence comes from Saccharopolyspora sp. SCSIO 74807, assembly GCF_037023755.1. NCBI lineage: Bacteria > Bacillati > Actinomycetota > Actinomycetes > Pseudonocardiales > Pseudonocardiaceae > Saccharopolyspora > Saccharopolyspora sp. SCSIO 74807. Next base: position 2,142,979 of record NZ_CP146100.1, read on the forward strand.
GCAAGCCAGCTGGCCACGCGGGTTTCCTTGCGGGCGGCGGTGACCGAGCGGCCGACACGGGCAATGATCGGGGCGGTGGAGAGACGGAACATGGCGTTCTCGCCCATCCGGACAAGCTCGGCGCCGCGGGGGTCCACTCCTGCGGCTTCGCTCGCGGTCTCCAGAACTTGGCGGGTGGTCTGCGGCGTGAACGTCGCGTTCTCCATCAAGCGCTGCTCCTCATCGGCTCGCTTAAGGCTACGGGCAGGCCGAACGGCTGCCTAGGCGGCGCCCTCGGCCTGAACAGGTGGAAACCGGTCAGCGGTGCTGTATCGGGGCCAACACCGCCGACCGGGGATCGAGACGGCCCACGGCTGGGCCTGACAGGTGGGTCGCGGTCACGGGGTTCAAGCGGCTAACCAGGACACATGTCGCGGATTCCTCGGCGCACGCCTGTCGGGGTCGGCCGACGGCCAGCACGGGAACCGCTCAAGCACACTCGCTAGCTCGAAGTCGCGAGCGGTCTCCTTGTTCGCCAGGGCTTCGAACACCTCGGTCGCGTCGGGCTCCTTTGCCTGCGCCGCAGGCGAACCGGCCATCCGGCCGTATTCGACCGCCAACGCGGCGCAGCACGCAGCGCACGACGACCGGCCAAGGTCCTGAGGTGGCTCCACGTTTCGGCGGCCGTGGACCTTGCCCGGAATGAGGTGGCCGCAGACGGCCACCGGCCGAGCACCGCACCACTCCCACCGACTCACGGCGTGCCATTGCGATTCCGTGATGCTCGCCGCCCACACCCGTCCCGTCATCAACGACTCCACGGCCTGACCGGGTTCTGTAGGAACGTGCCGGTCATTGCACGTCACTTCCCTCGATGACCTGCGGACCTGCATTGAGCACTGGTTTCGTCGCCGCTGCGGCTGCTCGGGCGGCGCATTGCATACACGGCATTCCGCAGCGTCCGACCTCCTCGACCTCGACGATGTCGAACTTGTTCCGGCACAGGGACCAGACCGACGGGCCATCGGTGAAAACAGCCTGGTGAACCACCCGCTTGGACTCGCCGACGACTCCCGGGACGTAACGAAAGCGGTAGTCCGCCAACGAGAACTCGACATCCGTCCGCGCCTTTCCATGCTCGACCTCTTCGTACGACATGGATCGACTACCTCCCCACTGATCGGCGAGCCGCTACCTAGGCGTCGTTGCTCACGCTGCGTACAGATTGGCGCCGGAGCCTGGTGGGCGGGACGGCGGATTGCGGGGCCGTCAAGGGGAATGGAGGGGGAGGATTGAGGGAAGATCGAGCTGCGCCATCACGGTTACTGTTTGTGTGAGGGAACTCCCAAACCGTGGATGAGGGGTCGTCCATGCCAGAGGCTAATGAGCTGCTGCGTCGTGCTCGGGAGGGCGTCGAGTCACCGAACGCCTCCGGGGAACCATTGACGCGCCAGGAGCTTGCCGAGCTGGTCAATGCGTGGATCTACGAGAACACCGAAGCCAACATCGCGGAGATCGACGCCAACTACGTCGGCAAGCTTGAGCAGGGAAAGATCCGCTGGCCGCAGGACGAGCATCGACGTGCAGCGCTGCGCGCGACGCTGGGTGTGGACACCGACAGCGAGCTTGGGTTCCGGCGCCCGCGGCGGGAGCACCGTCACGAGGACAACGTGGACAGGCAACAGTTCTTACGCACGATCGGAGTCGGCGCGGCCGCGATTGGCAGCGCGCGCGTCATCGACATGTTCGCGTTCACCGAGCCGACTCCCGTCCCGCCCGTGGTCGGGGCGAGCGAGGTCGCCGAAGTGCGTGCCGCAGCGCAAGCTTTCGGGAGCTGGGATGCCCGCTATGGCGGGGGTTTCGTCCGTGAAGCGGTGATGGCTCAACTGCGGTTCGCAGTGCAGCTCCTCAACGCGCGGTGCTCCGAGCGGACGCGGGCCGACCTGCTTTCCGCAGTGGGCTACCTCGGCCACGTCACCGGCTTCATGGCATTCGACGCCTACGCGCACGACGATGCGCGTCGGATGTTCCGGTTCGCGTTGGGCTGCGCCGAAGATGCCGGTGACTGGCACTTGCGCGCCAAGATCCTGTCCTCGATGGCGCGACAGGCGATTTGGTGCGGCGACCCCGACTCGGGTCTGACCTTCTCCGAGATGGCGCTGGTTCGTTCTGACCGGCTCGCGGCCACGGAGCAGGCGATGCTGCACACGGCCCGCGCGCGGGCATTGGGCAAGCTTCAACGATTCCAGGAGACGGCGATGGCCGTCGGCAACGCCGATGAAGCGTTCGGACATGCTGAACCGGCGAATGATCCGCCGTGGATGGCGTACTACGACGCTGCTCAACATGCTGGCGACACCGGTCATGCGCTGTGGGAATTGGCCGTCCAGGGCCGTTTCATCACTGACGCAACCACGCGGTTGGAAATGGCGGTGCGCGGGCACGGGGACACTGCGGCTCGGTCGCGCGCGATCAGCCAGACCAAGCTTGCGTCCCTGGTCATGGTCACTGGCGATCCGGTCGAAGCGGCGGGCTTGGGAAGCGGCGCGTTGGAAGCGGCTACGCCGATCAAGTCGCGGCGTGCTGCGGACGATCTCCGCGTGCTGAGCGGGTACGCACGTGCTCATCAGGAGGTCGATGAGGTCACGGAGCTGCGTGGTCGGATCGCATCGGCGGTGGCCACGGTATGAGCGTCGGAACTGCGGATGTGCTGCGGCAAGCGTGCGCTCAGGTCGGCTTGGATCATGCGTCGGCGGAGCTGATCCGTGATGGTGAGAACGTTCTGTACCGCCTGTCTGGTGGTGTCGTCGCACGCATTGCCCGCGTTGGCCAAATGGCTGCGGCGCGGAAGGAATTGCTGGTGACGCGCTGGCTTGCGGGTGCCGGGGTCTCGGTCGTGCGCCCGTGGGGTGACCGGGACGAGCCGGTCCTCATCGGACAGCGGCCGGTGACGTTCTGGCACGAACTTCCGTCGCACGAGCAGGGCACCACGACCGATGTCGCCGCGCTGCTGCGCGACCTGCACAGCCTGGCTTCGCCGGACTCGCTGGAACTGCCCGCACTCGCGCCGTTCGTGCGGTTGGCCGAGCGCATCGAGGCCGCGAGTTCGCTCGCTCCAGCTGATCGCGACTGGCTGCAGAAGCGGCTGTCCGAGCTGCAGGACGCCTATGCCGAGCTGCCCGCAGGCATTCCGTGGCGGTTGGTGCACGGGGATGCTTGGCGCGGCAACGTCGCCGCGACATCGACCGGTGTGGTGCTGCTCGATTTCGAGCGCTGTGCCTACGGGCCGCCGGAGTGGGACCTGGTCTCCACTGCGGTCTCGCACGTGACCACGGGCTGGCTCAACGCAGAGACCTGGAAGCAGTACTGCCGCACCTACGGCTACGACGTCACCACCTGGGACGGCTTCGAGGTCCTGCGCGACATCCGCGAACTCCGCATGACCACCATGGCCGCCCAGGTCGCCGAGAAGAACCCTGCGACTGGCGAACAGCTCGCTCACCGGCTGGCATGTCTTCAGGGGCGCAACGGCCCACGTCCATGGGATGGGTGGCGTGCGGTGCCTTGATCCCGCACTCACATGACGAGTGAGCGTCAACCGTGCTGCTGGCGGTCCGGGCCGAGGAACGCGACGTTGTGGTCCGTGATGCCGGTGAGGGCGAGATCGGCGCTGATCTCGCCGAGCACGGGCGCGAGTTGGAAGCCGTGCCCGGAGAATGCGGCAGCGATGACCAGTGCCTCGCTCATGCCTGGTGCGCCAAGCATCCCGTGCCCGTCGGCGGTGTACGCCTCGCCGTAGGTCGCCGTGCGGATCGGGCTGGGGAAGAGTCCGGGCATGACCTGCTGGACGGCCTCACGAGCCCGTGCGACCTGGTCGGCGGGAACGTCGCGCGGCAGTGTCTCGGGGTAGTCGATCTCGGCTTTGTCCTGTTCGCGCGGCACGATCTTGGCACCGTCTGCTCCGGGACAGCAGGACATGGCCGGGTCACCGACCCGCATGGCCACCGGGGTCCGTTCCGGCAGGAAGGTCCCGGGCGTGCGGCGGGCGAACCAGAGAACATCGACCTTGCTCACGGTCACGTCGCGCGACGGGATCACCGGAAACCCCTGGAGCCACGGGCCTGGAGCGAGGATGACGCGGTCGTAGTGCTGCCGACCGTGCTCGGTGACCACGGTCGCCGAGTCACCGTCATCCTCGACATCCACGACGGGCGTGTACCGGTGGATCTGCGCGCCGAGCGCTTCCGCGCGGGATGCGGCTGCGAGCACGCTGACCTCGGGGCGCAGCAGCCCGCCCTCCGGGTCCAGCACCATTGCTTCTCCGTCGCGGAGCGGATGTTCCGGCACCCGACGTGCGGCCTCGGCTGCTTCCAACCACTCAAGCGGTAGATCTTGTGCCTCGGCGATGTCCTGGACTGCGCGAAGTCCGGCGTGCTCCGCGGGGCCGACGGTGACGCACCCAGTCCGGTGAAATAGCCGATGTCCGCTGTCGTCTTCGAGTTCCTGCCACAACTCCCGAGCGCGCCGCAGCAGCGGCACGTACTGCGGACCCCGCCGAGGCGCGGCCCGCAGAATCCGGCTTTCCCCACCGGCCGCGCCGCGATCATGCCCCGGGGCATAGCTGTCGTAGCCCACTGCCGACACGCCTTGCTTGGCGAGCTGCCACAACGCCATCGCCCCGACACTGCCCACACCAACCACGGCAACGGTCGGTTGGTTCCTGCTGCTCATCCCGTAGACCTCAGAGTCGGTGACTTCGGTGCCCTCCCAGCCACGATAGGTAGTGGTCTGATCGTTCCTGCACTTGCTGCGCCTTGATTGGCGATCTTGCCTGCGCAACGAGCAGTATGAACGGGTGTTCGATTTGGAGGCTCCGGCGCCGGGCTATCTCGATCAGGATCGTCCGGTGCGTCCGCCGCGGCCGGTGTGGGTGGATCTGCCGGGGCTGTTCGGTGCCGGGGATGTGGTGTTCGGGTCGGGGTGGGCTGTGGGCGAGCAGGTGCCGGGTGAGTTGTGTTGTTGGGGGCGGGCGTCCACGGGTGCGTGGATTGCGTTGGTGCGGTACCGGCTTGCTCGTGCTGATGGTTCGGGTGGCGGGATGATGTTGACGCACTGGTTGCCGTCCCGCCTGGTGCGACCGCGCGATATGTGACACGCGCGATCAGAGGTCGGTGGCGCGTAGGTCGGGGCGGATAGCTGGCGTAGTGCACGTATTCCGAAGCTGCCGTATTCGCCGCGTTCAGGCGCGGACGGCCACGCCGAGGAGGTAGTCGCTGCCGATGTGGGTGCGCCAGCTCTCGGAGACAGTGAGGCCGTGGCGGGGGAGTTCGGCGAGGAATTCTCCCGCGGTGAACCGGTCTTCGGTGGGGTGGTCGAACAGCAGTTGGTAGGTGCGGCGGGCGAGTGCGGTGGCGGTGACCTCGTCGAAGTAGAACCGCCCGCCGGGTTTGAGCACGCGGGCGACTTCGGCGAGGGCGTCTCGCCAGTTGGGGATGTGGTGGATGATCGCGAAGTCGAATACCGCGTCGTAGCTGGCGTCCTGGCCGCTGCCGAAGGGCGCGAAGGCGGTGCGCAGGTCGGTGGCGCTGCCTTGGGCGAGGTGTACGCGACCGGCGCGGCGGGCCAGGCGCTTGCGGGCTCGGGCGATCATCGCTGGGTCTAGGTCGACAGCGTCGACGTGGGCGGCGCCGAAGCGGTCGAGGATGAGCCGGGTGCCATAGCCGGGACCGCAGCCGAGTTCGGCCACCCGGCCGCCGGGGACACGTCCGCCGAGGTCGACGAGCTCTCGGGCTTCGTAGCGCTGGAGCCACCGCCGGGGTGGGGAGTTGACCAGCATGGTTTCGATCCGGTTCATCAACATGGTGGCCGTCACTCTCGATTCATCGTCCAAGTCTGTTTATTATCGGACTATGGCGATGAATAGCACGGGAGCGTGTCCCGCGTCGAGCACGGGGGCGGATGTTGCTCCGGCGGTGGCGTTGTTCCACAGCCTCTCGGATCCGACCAGGCTGGCGATTGTCCAGCGGTTGGCCGGTGGAGAGGTCCGGGTGGCGGACCTGGTCCGCGAGTTGGGGTTGGCGCAGTCGACGGTGTCGGCGCACGTGGCCTGTCTGCGTGACTGCGGCCTGGTGGTGGGCCGCCCGCAGGGCCGGCAGATGTTCTACGCCCTGGCACGTCCGGAGCTGATGGACCTGCTGGCGTCGGCGGAGACCCTGCTGGCGGCAACCGGTAGCGCGGTGGCGTTGTGCCCCACCTACGGCGCCGGCGCACAGGCAGCCGTCGAGGAGACCGAGGAGGTCGGGCGATGAGTGACGCTTGCGGTTGCGGCGGCGACGAGCCCCGCACTGGCGAGGAAGCTGCCGAACACGAACCGGAACGCCTGTGGGAGGTCTTCGAGCTGCAGGCCGCCGCCGTATCGGGGGTACTGCTAGCGGCGGCGTGGATTTCCGCGTGGGTGGGCGCGCCGGAGATCGCGGTGACGGTGCTGGAGTGGCTGGCGCTGGCCGCCGGCGCTTACACCTTCGTGCCCTCCACGCTGAAGCGGCTGGTCAAGGGCAAGATCGGGGTCGGCACGCTGATGACGATCGCCGCAGTGGGTGCGGTGATCCTCGGTGAGGTCGGCGAAGCCGCCATGTTGGCGTTCTTGTTCTCCATCAGCGAAGGGCTGGAGGAGTACTCGTTGGCCCGCACCCGACGTGGGCTGCGTGCGCTGCTGGACTTGGTGCCCGAACAGGCCACAGTGAAGCGCGACGGTGTCGAATCTGTCGTCGCTCCTGACGAGCTGCGCGTCGGCGACACCATGCTCGTTAAGCCCGGTGAGCGGATCGCCACCGACGGCATCATCCGTACCGGGCGTACTGCCCTGGATACCTCGGCGATCACTGGCGAGTCCGTGCCGGTGGAAGCCGGACCCGACCACGAGGTGTTTGCTGGGTCGATCAACGGCACCGGGTTCCTGGAAGTCGAGGTCACCACCGCCGCCGAGGACAACTCACTGGCCCGCATCGTGGCCATTGTGGAGGCCGAGCAGTCCCGCAAGGGCGCCAGCCAGCGCCTGGCCGACCGCATCGCCAAACCCCTGGTGCCCGGGATCATGGTCGCCGCCGCGCTCATCGCCGTGATCGGCAGCGTGTTCGGCGACCCGGTCACCTGGATCGAGCGGGCCCTGGTCGTGCTGGTGGCCGCCTCACCGTGTGCGCTGGCGATCTCGGTGCCGGTCACGGTCGTCGCGGCAGTGGGCGCGGCCAGCAAGCTCGGCGTGCTGGTCAAGGGCGGTGCCGCGCTGGAAGGGCTCGGCAGAATCCGCGGGATCGCGCTGGACAAGACCGGCACCCTCACCCGCAACCAGCCCGCCGTCATCGACGTCGCCACCACAAGCGCTGCCACCCGCGAACAGGTCCTGGCCACCGCCGCCGCGCTGGAGGCACGTAGCGAACACCCCCTGGCCAGAGCGATCCTGGCCGCCGTGGACGACCTCACCCCCGCCACGGAGGTCGAGGCGGTCACCGGCGCCGGACTGGTCGGCACTTTCAACGGAGCCACCGCCCGGCTAGGCCGCCCCGGCTGGCTGGACGCCGGGGACGTGTCCGGCGAGGTGGCCCGGATGCAGCAGGCCGGCGCCACCGCGGTCCTGGTCGAGCACGACGGCGCCGTCATCGGCGCCATCGCCGTGCGCGACGAGCTGCGGTCGGAGGCCCGTGAGGTCGTCGACCGGCTCCACGCCAACGGCTATGAGGTCGCGATGCTCACCGGTGACAACCACGCCACCGCCGCCGCCCTGGCGGCCGAGGCCGGCATCACCGATGTGCACGCCGAACTGCGCCCGGAGGACAAGGCCCGCCGCATCGAGGCACTGCGCGGCCAGCGGCCGACGGCGATGGTCGGCGACGGCGTCAACGACGCCCCCGCCCTGGCCACCGCCGACCTGGGCATCGCGATGGGCGCGATGGGCACCGACGTGGCCATCGAAACCGCCGACGTCGCGCTGATGGGCGAAGACCTGCGGCACCTGCCCCAGGCGCTGGAGCATGCGCGACAGGCGCGGCGGGTCATGTTGCAAAACGTCGCCCTGTCCCTCGGGCTGATCATTGTGCTGATGCCGCTGGCCCTGTTCGGCATCCTCGGCCTAGCCGCAGTGGTGGCCGTGCACGAGCTCGCCGAGGTCGTTGTCATCGCCAACGGCGTCCGCGCAGGCCGCACCCGCCCCCTGCCTGCAGCACAGCAGTCGCTGGGAACAGCCCGTCCCGCGATCGAGGCGCGCGCGTGACAGCCCGGCCACCACACCGGTGAGGGCCAGCCGCACTCGGCTGACCCTCACCGTTTCCGCTGTTGCGCTTGATCGTGGGCGCGGGCTCGTAGGAAGGCGTGCCAGTCTCGTTTGGTGCGGTGTACCCACTGCACGGCCGCAGTCTCGCTGAGCCCGAGCAGCGACGAGAGCACTGCTGCGGGCAGATCGCTGGCCAGGCTGAGCAGGGCTGAGTTGCGGCTGATCCGGGCGGGGAGCTCGTGGGCGGTGAGCTTGGAGACCAGGCTGGCCGCGGCCAGTGGCCGGCCTGCTTGTTGCCCGGGAAACAGCCAGTTCGCGGGTGTGCCCGACCGTCCGACCAGGGAGGTGGTCGTGGCGGTGGCGATGTGCTGGGCAAGCAGAGAGCCGAGGGCTGGTGGCAGGACGAGGCTGTGGCCGTTGATCCGCAGCTGTGGCTCGTCGCTGAGGTCGAGGTTGTTGGTGGTCAGTTCGACGATCCGGGTTACATGGAGCCCGTAGACGAGTACGAGTGTGCCGGCGATCCGGACGTCGAGCGGTACGTCCTGGTCGTGTAGGCAGCGGTGCAGGAGGTGCCCGTAGTCGTCCTCGGTGAGGAAGTCCTGCGGATCCGTTCTGCGGTGACGGGGCAGGTCGAGCTCGCCAACGAGTCGCCGTCTCCGTGCCCAACGCAGGAAGTGGCGGGACTGCAGGCGGTTCCCGCCCGCGGACAGCCATTCGTCGACGTCAGCCTGGGTGAGCTCGGCCAGACTGGTGTTTCTCTCATCCGCCCAGGTCAGCAGGCTGATGGCCACGGTGATCAGCATGCGGGCACGGGCACCGCTGTGTTCGGTGAATCGCTTGTGTTCAGCGCGCTGGCGGGCGCTGCGCAGGACCGACCAGTGGGCGTAGGGGCCGATGATGCGGCGGTGGTGCTCGGGAAGCGCCTGGACCGCGCGCTCGGCCCAGGCGTCGGCTGCGGCCAGGGCTTCGTTGCGCTTGGGCAGGATGCCCAGATGGACGAGCATGGCGCGCAACGCGATGACCGCGTGACCTGGTGGCAGAGCATCAAGGGCGTCGTGGCTGATGTCGTCGCGGCCGACCAGGTCGCGCAGGATCTCGGCACCGCTGTTGTCGCGGCGCAGCCATTCCAGGACCGATCGGGCGCGTTCGGCCCGCGTCAGCGAGGCGAGCAGCGGCTGCAGTGCCGCGGGTACTTCGCCGTGGCTGTCGGCAAACTTCAGCCGAAGCCGCTCGGCGGCCACACAACGCACGCATCGCCCCTGGTGGAACAGCTCTTCGGCGCCGGATCCGCATGTGCGGCAGGCGTAGTCGATGTCCGAGCCTGAGCACGGTCCGCACGCGTCGCGCCCGACGGGGTCGACTCCGATGAGGGGCCGGATGTGCCCGCAGTTCGGGCACAGCTGCGGGTTGGCTCGGCTGGTGCGATAGCAGTCCCGGCAGACGCCGCCGATGGGCCAGTAGGCCGCGACCGGGCGCAGTCGACCGCAGCGAGCGCACGGCGGAGTGGGAACCTCCACGCAGGAGCGGCACACCGGCTGGCCGGTGGTGATCCTGCGGCACGGCCGCCGCCGGCCGCAGCGCGAACACTGCGCGATGGTGTGGTTGCAGCGCTTACACAGCTCCCGGTCGCCATCGGGGTCGCGCTTGTTGATGACCCGGACCTCGCCGCATTGACCGCAGCGACGCCGAGGGCGCGTGGTCGACTCGTAGCAGCGCGGGCACAGCGGTCCATCCGGACCGTGTGCGGCGGCGATGTCAACCTGGCTGCAACCGCTGCAGCGGTGCTGAGGGTTCGTGTGGCAGCTGGAGCACAGGGCGGAGCCGTCGGGCTGCCGCTTTTGCGGCCGCCGACGTTTCCCGCACCGTGCACACGGCTCATGTCGCGCGGGATCACGGACCCAGCAGGTATCGCAGATCCGTCCGCCGGTTCCCTGTAGCGGCAACGGCTTGTCGGTGCGACCGCACCCTGCGCAGGGCACCAGCACGACGGCAAACCCGCGTGCGGCCAGGTTCTGCACCAGCCTCACCAGCACTGTCGGGCACTCCGGCGAGCCAGCGACCAGCGCGTCGGGGGTGGCCTGCAGGTGCGCGTCGAGGTTGCGCAGCCCGGTGTAGCCGTCAGCGTTGACCGCGACGAGGATCTCGCGCGCCTGGCCCCGGTCAACACCTGGAAGGCGGGCTACCAGATGGTCGAGCACCCGGGCACGCGCGGCCAGGGTGGCCGCGACCCGTTCCCGGGTCGTGGTTTTCGCCATCAGTCCGGCCGCCGGATCGTGCTGCGCCGCACCGGCGGCGCGGCCGCGCGCCCCTGCTCGGCGGTCTTGCGACGCTCCTCGTTGACGACCTGGACTTCGATGAGGTCGCCTGGCTGGCAGCCGAGGATGTCGCACAACGCCGCCAGCACGTCCATCGACAGCCGCTGCGGCGGCTGGGCCACCAGGCGGTAGACCTGCTCGCGGGACAGGTGAATTCCCCGCTCGGCCAGCAACGGAACGAGGTCGGAGGTCTGAAACATCCCCTGCTCGGCCATCCGTAGCCGCAGGTGCCAGTCAATGCCCATCTTCTTGATCACGAGGTGCTCTCCCACAGGTCGCTGTTGCGTGACCGCAGCGCGCTGGTCAGCAGCCGGTTGCGGTACTCGTCGGAAACCCCGGAGTACAGGGCGGTTGTCGAGGCGTAGGAATGGCCCACCTGGTCCTGGACGAACTTCTCCGGGTAGCCGAACTCGATCAGGTGCGTGACGTAGGAATGGCGCAGGCAATGCAGATCCAGCTCCGGGTCCAGACCGGCCTCGTCGCGCACGACCGCGAAGAGCTGGTCAATCTTGCGGTAACTCAACCGGCCCCGCCGCTCGGTGATCCACACCGCGGGGTGCTTGCCGGGGCTAAACAGCGGCCGCAATTCAGCCACCCACTGCTCCAACACCGGCACGACCCAGTCCATCTCCGGCACCAGCAACACCGTGCGCCGCTTCGGCGGGCCACCCCGTGAGGACTTGCCCCAGCGCACGAACACCCCGCCGAACTGGCCAAACTCCCGCACTTTCGGGTTGCGGCGGAAGTCGACCACATCCAGGCCCCAGGCCTCGCGGCGTCGCAGTCCGAAGGCATAGATGGTCTTGAGCATCACCGCACCCCGCTGGGCAGCCAGAGCGCCCTTACGGCCTCGGGCCCGGATGTGCTCCACCCTGCCGTCAGCGGCGTCGAACAGCTCCTGAACCTCGTCGTAGCTCAACGGCCGACGTCCCGGCCGCCCCTCGAACTCCGCGGCGTGCACGACACTGTTCTCCGGATGCAGCAGCTGTCGCGGCACCTCCGCGAACTTCTCGCTGCACAGCTCGGTCCACCCATAACGGGCATCGACCAGGTAGTCGAGAAACATCCGCAGGTCCGTCTGATAGCCCCGCGCGGTCGACACCGCGATCGGCCGCGAACCGGACCGCAGGTGATCGAAGAACGCCTCGACCTCACCCACATTCCACTGCCAGGGGTACAGCTCGGAGAACCGGTGCAGGCGCCGCAGCAGATCAAGCCGCCGCTTGATCGTCTCGTCCCGTAAGAACCGGACACGCTGCTGACGCGCCCAACCCTCCAACATCGCCGCGAACACCGCCGGCGCCGGGTCGAGATGCACCACCCCGTCGGTCAGCACCGAGCGCGCGGTACCCGGCAAATCCACCTGATCCACGATGTTGCATTAAACACAACATTGTGGCTCCTGATCTAGCAGGACTGCTGTTTTCCCTGCACACCCCAACGACGGCAGGAGTCGACCGCGCGCTACTCTCCCCGCTGACCTGCTGCTCAGCGCGGTATCCAGCGATGCATCAATGTTGCATCTATCCCAATTGGTCCTTGATGCGCAGGACGTGGGGGCGGTGGCGCCAGCGGCCGAACTCGATGGCGGTGTCAGCTTCGATCTCTACGACGATGTCCGGGTGTACGGGTAGGTAGGTGATCGGCTCGGTGCCGGGGAGACCGGCGGCTACTCCCGGAAGTTCCCGCGGCTCTGGGTGTTCTTCGTCTGGGCGTAGGGCGGTAGTGAGTTCGGCACGGAGGTTGCTCGGGACTGGCAGGGAGATGCCGCTCGCGCGCCATCCGGCAGTGGTCGGGTGGCCGAGGACGAGGGTGTCGGGGCCTGCCACGCCGAGCACGACGGCCTCGGTGGTGATCCGGTGGCGGATCTTGAGCCAGCCGCTTCGGGCGCCAGGGGCGTAGCGGGAGGTCAGCGGCTTGGCCATGACGCCTTCGATGCCCGCCGCAGCGAAGGCGGGGTCCATCCATTCCAGGGCGGTACCGCGGTCGGTGGTCATTTCCACGAGCTGGAGGTGCGGCCGTGGCGGGCCGAGCAGGCGTTCCAGCTCGTCGCGGCGTTGCTCGTAGGGCCACTGGCGCAGGTCGCGGTCCTCGGTGGCGAGCAGGTCGAAGACGACGAGGTACGCCGTGATGCCCGCCCGCGCGCGTCGCTGTGGCCCGCCCTGCAAGGCGGTGAACTCCAGCCGCCCGTTGTGCAGCGCGACCAGTTCGCCATCGACCACGGCACCCGCGCCGATCTCGGCGACCGCGGCAGAAACCTCCGGGAACCGGGAAGCCAGCAAAGCACCGCGCCGCGAGTGCAGCACGCCGGTCTCGGCGAACCCGACCGCGCGCCACCCGTCGAGCTTTGGCTCAAACGCCCAACCCACACCCGTGGGCATGTCCCGCGCACTGTGGGCCACCGCCACCGACACGGGCGGATGCAACACCGCCACGCCCGCAGCGTGCACCGGCTCCCAACACCGCGCAGGAGCGACCATTTACCCTGCTCACTACCGTGTTCGGCCTGCTGGGGAGCTGGCCGTCGCGGTCACGCGGGCCGGCCGGTGCACCCCGGCGCGGCCCGCCCTCATTCGCCGACGCCACGTCCAACAACGCTGCTCCCGGCGAGCTGACGGAGGAAAGTGGGAGATCAGGCAGAGTTCCTGTAGAAGCCCCATCCTCGTAGATGGTTCCGGGCTGGGCAGGTGGGGGAATGCCCGCCCGGAACCGCCACTGATCGTGACCAGTAGGGAATGACGTTGCCAAGAGTCGACGATCCGTAAGGCAGCGGCCTTTCATCATTTGTGGCTATTGACGTCACAAGCAGGCACAGGGCAGCGCTCGGATAACGCTCGATGGGGTGGATCTGGAGGAAGTTTCTAGTCCTGCATGTCCACAAATGATCTGGTATGGGCGAATCACCACGGTCGGGGCGGTGGTTGGTTCGACGCGCGTGTTGCGCACTGCGTGGTGTGTGGAACAACGCCCGGGGCGGCTCTGGCGAGCTTGGGGTGCGCCAGAGCTGCCCTGCTCACGAGCGCGTGCTCGCCTGCTGCCGGACAGAGCCGTGACCTGGCCGAAAGGAAGTCATCGTGATCGAGCAGACCGACGTGGATCTTGTTGTCGAGTTGCGCTCCCTATTGCTACTTGCTGAAACCGACGAGAACGAGGCGTTGGATCGGCTGCACGCGCTCATCGACACCCATGGGCGCGCCACTGTGGGTGCGGCGTTGACCGTCGCGGCCCCGACCGAACTTGCCAGATTGGCCGCTCCGGACACGGCCCGCATCCCTGAACAGCCGAGCACAAAGGCTTAGGGTGCGCGGGGGCCGGTTGCCCCTGCATCTGATCCACAACACCGGCAGAAGCAGTGACGTTCCCGGGCAACCGGCCCCATCCCAGCGTACCGACACCGACCCCGCTGATTCCTCGAAATACGGGTGCGAGCGGGCCAACCACCCCAACGGCTGGACACGTCAACGCAACGCCGTACCCGGTTGGCGGAGGTGAACACCTCCGGCCTCATTTGTCAGGAAGCGCGTCTTCTGCGGCGGGGTCTCTCGTTGATGTTCGTGCTGAGTGGAAGCCCACCGAGTGTCAGCGGGGACCGCCCCTTTGGAGCGAGGACGTCGGCATGACCTTGCGGTCGTCGTCAACGCGACGTTCCCTGGCGATGTGAGCGGGGAACTAGATGATCCGATCGAGTCGTGTCGCCTTGCTGCTGCCGCACTGCGGTCCGCAGCCAGATCGGGCTACTTGCGTGTCGCGATCCCCCTGGACGAGCTACGGGAGATTTCCGAACGGCTGTGTGACGTCACGAACTCGCTTTATGATCTCTCTACGGTGCTGTCCGAGCAGTCGTTGCACCGGGAAGAAGCTGCCGACCGTGAACAACGCGGGACGGAAACCCCGTTGACGCACGCTGTCGCCGCGGTGGCCGGGCTACACGGCGCCCTCGGAGAGGCATCGGTCCATGCGTCGAAGTTCCGGCACGCTCTCGTGCGCAGTAACGGCCCGGGCACCGAGGATTAGCCCGGCAAGAAGCTCCGTGAGTGAGCTGTGTTGCGAGTTTCCGCTGACCGGGGCACAGCAGGGCAAGCTGGCTACGTCACTCGTATGCGCGTACCCAACCGCTTCCAGCGCGGCCAGGATCGCTGGTTCCTCCGGGCGGTTGGTGGCGCCTACCCGCGCGACGAGGGGCCGCGCGGGCAAGGCGCATCAAGCATCACCGATGCTCCGCTCACCAGCTGTGCTTCTGCAGGTCGCTGGCGCGAACCTCCTCTGTGTAGCCGTTGTCGAACTTCACGGTGGCGTACGAGTCGAACAGTCCTGTGCGGGTATCGACGACCTCGCCACTGGTGCCCTGTCGTACGTGGCTGCCGAAGATCCCGCTGCCGCCAACGTCGGTGTTCGCCACAACCTGATCGTGGTTCTCCCAGTTCCCCATGCGACGCAGTCTCTCCCGGCGGTCAAGACAAGGCGCCGTCCCCATGTGGTCCCCTGTGGACCTGAAGGCAAACGAAACCGCAGCTCGCACCGGGTCTGTTCGGCCGACTGTAAATCAGCCGCGCAAGCTTCAAAGGTTCGAATCCTCTACCCGGCACACCAGCCACGACGCCCCGGTGACCTGCCGAAACGGTCACCGGGTCATTGTGCGCTGTCCGACAAGGAAATCCGCTGTGATGGGTCTCGCGCGTAAACCCGCTGCACGTCCGTTGAGCGTCGTCCTGTCCGGTGTGGCCGTGTTCGTCGCGGGACTCGTGTGGTCCTTATCGGTCCACACTCCCGGCACGGGGGTTCACTTCGGAGCCGCAACACTGATCACGATGGGCGAACTCGCCATCCTCATCGGGATCGTGATCGGAATCAGAGCGTTCATCACGTCACGCCGCCGCAAGGACACCGACGACCCCTGACTCCTTCGCCGGGAGTTCTGGTGGCACGGGGTCCGATCAGCAGGCTGCGGGAGGCTCCTGCACCGCTCTCGCGAACGGATTACTCGCTGATTAGCGAGCTCTCGCACCCCGAGGCGGGGAGCATGGTCGCGGTGAGATGCCGGGAGGTCGGCGAAATCGGGCGCCGCCTCGGCGTCGAGTTGAAACACTCGACGCCATGATGTCGCCGCTGGCCCCCGGTCGTTACCTCGACAGCATCGCCGTGGACGGCGCCGAGATCGGCCGGCTGTGCCGGTTGCACCCTGCGCAGACCGTGCCGAGCTGTCCGGACTGGACCGGCGCGGATCTGCTCGCGCACCTGACCGGTTTCACCCGCTGGCTGCGCGGCTTGTACGACGGGAAGGGCGACATCGCGGCTCCGGTTCCCGTTATCGATCCCGGGGCTTGCACGCTGGAGTGGGATCGGACTCTCGAGGAGCTGCTCTCGCTGCTGCGCGGGACCGATCCGCAGGCAGCGGTGCCGAACTGGTCGATCGGGCCGCAGACCGCGAAGTTTTGGCTGCGCCGCTGCGCGCAGGACGTGGCGATTCACCGCTGGGACGCGGCGCGGCTGATCAGTCGCAGTCCGGACCCGGTGCCTGCCGACATCGCGCTCGACGGCGTCGATGAGTACCTGCACGTGTTCATCGGCACCGCGCTCGCCGGTGGCGCGACACCCGAGGCGGAGGCCACGATCGTCCTCGAAATGACCGATCTCGACCGGCACGTCCGCCGCGATCTGCCGCGCCCGGGCCCGGTGACCACCCTGCGCGGCGCTGCTTCCGACCTGCTGCTCGGACTGTGGCACCGGCGTGACCCGCTGGGCCTGTTCGTCAGCGGCGACCGGGAGCTCGTCGCCGCGTGGCCGCGCATTTGATTCGGACGGGCGCCGTCAGCTTGGACTCGTATCTTGCCGGCAAGGTCTCGACCTGCGCCGCGGGTGAATCGGTCATTGTGGCCGGTGTCGGTGCAGCTGGGGAACAGCGCGCCTGCCGGCGCCATTTCAGCAGTGCTCGCGTTCCTTTCCGCGGTGGTGAACGTGTGCAAGCACGAGAACGGCTCGAGCTACGTGTACTTGATCGGTGCGCCGCCGTTCACGCCGGTGGTCTGCAATCCGTTCGGGCAACGGCGCTATGAGTCATCCGGTCAAACAACGGATCGCGGTCGGCGTGCTGCTCGTGCTCTGCGGCGGTGTTGTGGCGTTGGCTGCGCTGAACCTGTTCGACTTGATCAGAACACCGAACTTGGTCGTTGCGGGCGCGGCAATCGTCGTGAGCCTCGTGGTGCTGGGCCTGGTCATGGGGTGGGTGCCAACTCGGCGACGCCGCAATTGGTCAGCACCCCCGAGACGTCGGCTAGAACGAGCTCAGCGAAGCTGTGCATTGTCTGATTCGTCGGTGTTCGGGGCGGTGCAGCGCTGGGTGCGCTGCAGTCGGTCACGGGGTGCCATCACTCGCGTGACCTGCGAGAGGACTCCGCAGGTTGGCCCAACGAGTGGGTGACAACCGGACGCCGCCGTTGCTACGCCCGGTGGTGAGGTTCACCGCCAGCTGGGTGGACACATCCTCGGCGGAGCTCGGAGACTGGGAACCAAGACAGCCGACAGCGACCTCCACCGCGACCGACTGTCTCTTCTTTTGAGCAAAGCCTGTATCGATTCAGCAATGGCGCTGCCTCATCACTCCGCTTCCCCGAGAGGAGAACTGTGCCCATAGCGCTGCTCGCACTCGCCCTCGGCGCATTCGGTATCGGCACGACCGAATTCGTCATGATGGGCGTGCTGCCGCAGGCCGCCGCCGACCTCGGCGTTTCGATATCCACTGCCGGGAACCTGATCACCGGCTACGCGCTGGGGGTCGTGATCGGGGCGCCGACCCTCACGCTGCTGGGCAACCGGCTACCCAGGAAGACCGTCCTGATGGGAACCATGGGGCTGTTCACCGCGGGCAATGCGCTGTTCGCGCTGGCGCCGAGCGCCGGAGTGGGCATGGCGTTCCGCTTCGTGGCCGGGCTGCCGCACGGCGCCTTCTTCGGCGTCGGGGCCGTGGTCGCAGCCGGCCTCGTGCGCAAGGCCGACCGGGCCAAGGCCGTTTCGATGATGTTCATGGGCCTGACGCTGGCCAACGTCGTCGGCGTCCCGCTGGGCACGCTGCTGGGCCAGCAGGTCGGCTGGCGCGCCACGTTCGCCGTCGTCGCCGCGGTCGGCGTCCTCGCCATCGCCGCCATCGCCCGCTTGCTGCCCGCCATGGGCAGGCCGGGGCCGGAGGAGACCTCGGTGCGCGGCCAGCTCGCCGCCTTCCGCAAGCCGCAGGTGTGGCTGGCGCTGGCGATCGTCACCTTCGGTCTGGGCGGCACGTTCGCGTGCCTGAGCTACCTGACGCCCATCCTCACCGGCGTGTCCGGTTACTCCGAGACCGGCGCGACGGTGCTGCTGATGGTGGCCGGGCTCGGCATGACGGTCGGCAACGTCCTCGGCGGCCGGGTGGCCGACAAGGCGCTGGTGCCCGGCCTCTACGCCGCGCTGATCGGCGTCGCGGCGGTGCTCGGTGCGTTCACGGTCACTTCGGGCAACCAGGTGGCCGCCGCGGTGACGGTCTTCCTGATCGGTGTCGGCGGCTTCATGGTCGCGCCGATCATGCAAGCGATGATCATGGAGAAGGCCGGTGGAACGCCGCTGCTGGTCTCGGCGGCCGTGCAGTCCGCCTTCAACATCGCGAACTCCATCGGCGCCTGCCTGGGCGGTCTCGCCATCGCCCACGGGCTCGGGCTGACCGGTCCCAGCATGGTCGGGTCCGCGTTGACCATGCTCGGGCTGGGGCTGGCCGTGGTGTCGGCGAGCGTGGACCGCAAGGTCCCCGCCCGGTCGGTGTCCGACGAGTCGGTGTCCGAGGAGGCCGCGTCCGAGGAGACGGTGGCCGAGGGGTCCGGGACCGACGAGCTCGCGCCGGCCCGGCCGCAGCGCGAACCGGAGCTGGCCGCGGTCTGAGCGGCGAATTCACGAATGGCGGGCGGCTGCGGTCGCCCGCCATTCGGCTGTTCGCGCCCGGTGCAGCCCGTTTCCGTTTCCCCGGATCAGCCCTCTCTGCGATCGGCTTGGTTGTTCTAAAGTGCGGTGCAGCTCGGGGGATGCCATGTCGAGGGGGAACGCGTGGACAGTCCGTGGGGACTGAACGGCCCGGATTACCTGCTGGCGTACGCGCTGGTCCTGGCCATGTTGTGCGTATGCCTGTTCGCGGTCCGCGCGCAGGCGAAGGAGAAGCAGGTCTGGGCGGGCGAGAAAACGGATCCCGGTCTCTACGCCAGGGCATACCTCAACGGCGCGTCGGGACGGGTGGCCGACACCGCGTTGGCGGGATTGATCGAACTCGGGGCGGTTCGGGTGAACCGGCGCCGCGAGCTCTACAGCACCGGCCGCAGGCCCGCCGACGACGTGCAGCGCCAACTGCTGGAGGGGCTCGGTGACCGCAGCACCGTCAGCCGAGTTCGCGCGCAGTTCAAGGAGAGCGAGTACTGCGACTCGCTGCTGCACCTGCTGCGCGAAGACCGCCTGATCGTCTCCGCCCGCCATCGCACGATGTTGCTGGTCCTGCTGTGGGGCTTTCCGGTGTTGATGCTGATCAACGTGGTGCGGGCGGTCAACGGGGCAGAGCTCGGCTTCCCGATCGGCGGCCTGATCATCGAGTTGGCGATCACGCTTTTCGTGTGGCTGTTCGCGGCCGGGAAATGCGGGCACCCGATGCCCACGGACGCCGGGGACGCCGTTGTGCGGCCGAGCACGGGCAAGCACGCCGAGAGCGGCACGCAGGACCACGCTTCCCGGTTGCCGGAGGATGACGCCGCCAACCAGGTCGCCGCGTACGGCCTGAGCGCCTACCCGGACCGGACGATCGCGGAGCTGCTGGAGCCGCCGAACTCCGCTCGCGGCGGACGAGCGGGCGGCGTCGGTGGTGGCGGTGGCTGCGGCGGTGGCGGTGGTGGTGGCTGCGGCGGAGGAGGCGGCGGTTGACCGCCTCGGAATCACCGGTGCTGGGTGTCGGGATCGGCTGGCGGGCCGAAATCGATCTCACCGTGGAACGGCTGCGGACCGATTTCGTCGAGTTCATTGCCGAGGACGTCGACCCGCGCCGCATCCCGGAGTCGCTGCGCCTGCTGCTGCAACGGGGAACGCCCGCCTTGCCGCACGCCGTGTCGCTGTCGCTGGCCGGAGCGGAACCGCTGCGGACCGAGCGGGTGCGGCACCTGGCGCGAGTGGCCGCGGCGGTCGACGCGCCGCTGGTCAGCGACCACGTCGCATTCACCCGCGCCGGCGAGTGGGAAGCCGGGCACATCCTCCCGCCACCGCGCACCCGCGAATCGCTGGACGTGCTGGTCGACAACGTGCGGCGCGCCCAGGACGAGCTCCCGGTCCCGCTGGCCCTGGAGCACGTGGCCGCGCTGGTGGAATGGCCGGGTGCCGAGTTCGGCGAAGCGGAGTTCCTCGCCAGGCTCGTCGAGCGCACCGGCTGCCTGCTGATCGTGGACGTCGCCAACCTCTACGCCAACGCGCACAACCTCGGCACCGACCCCGCTGCGTTCCTGGACACCGTGCCGCTGGAACGAGTCGCTTACGTGCACGTCGGTGGCGGTGTCTGGCGCGACGGCACCTACCACGACACGCACGCTCACCCGGTGTTGCCGGAAGTGCTGGAACTGCTCTGCGAGCTGGGTGCGCGCACCCGGCCGCGCGGGGTGCTGCTGGAACGGGACGACCGGTTCCCCGATGACGACGAGCTGGCCGCCGAGCTCGCCGCGATTCGCCGGGCGGTGGCGCGGTGAGCCGGGAGCGGCTGGCGGCCCAGCAAGCGGAACTGCTGGGCGCGTTGCTCGGTCAGCGCCAGGACCCGCCGGGGTTCGACCGCGCGCAGTTGCGGGTTCAGCAGCAGGCGTTCCTGGACAAGCGGCGGCGAGTCGTCGCGCGGCTGCGTCCGGACTTGCCGGAACTGCTCGGCGACCGGTTCCGGTCGTTGTTCGAGCGCTACGCCGCGGAGCAGCCGCGCGCGGCCGGTTCCAAAGCTCGCGCGGATGCCGCGGAATTCGCCGGTTGGCTTTCCCGGCGCGGGGAGCTGCGCCGCCGGAGGTGGCTGCCGCGCCGCTGACCGCGGTCTTCGTGCGGCCGCGGCGGCGTGCGCGCGTGGCTGCGCGCGCACGCCGCCGGGAAGCGGTTCACCTGCGCCGGAGCGCTCTGGCGATCAGTCGGCCGATGACCAGGTAGACCAGCGCCGCCACCCCGTAGTTGAGCACGACGCCCAGCAGCGCGTCGTTCGGCGTGAACACGTCGCCCAAGCCCAGCACCAGCGTCTTGGCCAGGGTGTAGACGGCGGAGACGAATTGGTTTCCCTGGTTCGCGTCGAAAACGACGAACAGGATGTGCAGCACGAAAGCCAGCACGATCACGCTGGTGAGGACGTCGACGATGTTGGCGAGCGTATTGGCGCCGGAGTCGCCGCGGTCGCCGCGCCCGTCCCTGGAGCGGCCTTCCGGTGGCCGGTCGTAATAGCCGTCCGGCGGCGCACCGTGATCGTACTGGTGCGGCGGGTAAGGATTCTGGTCGTACCCGTAATGCGGTCCGCGCCCGGGCGGGGGCGGATTTCCGTACTGCGGGTACTGATTAGGGCCGCGCTGGGGATGGTTCATGGGCGGCGATTGTGCGGACCGCTGACAGGCGGCAACAACCCCGCGCCGGTCGCGCGCGAAGTGGGCGGGACGGCGCAGTAACGCGCGACGAACGCGAAAATCGTTCGGCATCCCCGCCTGTGCCAGCGGAAACGATTGTTGAAATCCGCAACAGATTAGTCGATGAATGCAACGAGTTATTCCTGCGTGATGGCCGCGTTTGCGCATCGTTGCTTTTCCGTGTGGTTTTCGTCCTAACTCGGCACGCGCATTTTGGCCATGCTTGCGCGCCGCACGGCACAGGACAACGGTGCGCCGCTGGGCGCGAATTCGAGGGCGGAATGACTTACACAGCGCGACAGCCGAATGACGCACCGCCGCGGCGAACTCGCCGGAAACGGCGTACCGGACGAAACGTCCTGATCGTCCTCGTCGTGCTGCTGCTGGCCCTGGCCGGCTTCGGCCTGTACGTGGACATGTCGTTGAAGCGGGAGGACGCGTTGCCCGCGGGCGGCGAACGGCCCGCTGCCGGTCCCGGCACGAACTGGCTGCTGGTGGGTTCGGACAGCCGCGAAGGGCTCGACGCCGAGCGGCAGGCCGAACTGGGCACCGGCGATGCGGCCGGTAGGCGCACCGACACGATGATGCTGGTGCACATCCCGGAAAGCGGCGGGGAGCCGACGATGGTGAGCCTGCCGCGCGACTCCTACGTGCGGATTCCGGGCAAGGGCAAGGACAAGCTCAACGCAGCCTTCGCCTACGGCGGGCCGGAGCTGCTCAGCCGGACCGTCGAGGGCGCCACCGGAGTGCGCATCGATCACTACGCGGAGATCGGCCTCGGCGGCTTCGCCGACATCACCGACGCCGTCGGCGGCGTCGACCTGTGCGTCAAGGAGCGGATGACCGACCCGAAGGCGAGCTTGGACCTGCAGCCCGGTTGCCAGACCGTGAACGGCCCGCAGGCGCTGGGCTACGTGCGCAGCCGTGCGTCCTCCCGCGGCGACCTCGACCGCGTCGAGCACCAGCGGGAATTCCTCGCCGCGCTGACCGAGCGGGCGTCGAGTCCGCAGGTGCTGCTCAACCCGTTCCGGTTGTTCCCGCTGATCACCGACACCTCCGGGGCGTTCCTGGTCGGTCGCGACGAGCACGTGTGGCATCTGGGCGCCCTGGCGTTCGCGATGAACGGGATCGCCTCCGGCAAGGGCATCACGACCACGGTGCCGATGAGCGGTTTCGGCGAGAGCAGCGACGGCGCGTCGGTGATCAAGTGGGATGCGGAGAAGGCCGCCCAGCTGTTCGGCGCGCTGGCGAAGGACGAGCCGGTGCCCGCGGGCGCGGCGGGCGCCGGGTTCGGCGGCTGAACCCGCGGCCGGGCCCGCGTCGTCGCGCGGGCCCGGCCTCAGTCGTCGCGCGCACCGGTGTCGAGCACCGCGACCGCCGCGTTCGTGACCAGCTCGCGGTCCTGCTCGGAAAGGCGCGGACCGACGTCGGCCTCCGGCGGTCGGTTCAGCGCCAGCGAGTCGATGTCGCCGGTGGAGATGATCGCGCCGCGCACCGTGCCGATCGCGCACCGGGCCAGCAGCAGGTCGGCCGGGTCGTCGGAGGCTGCCAAGGCGTTCTCCAGCGCCCGGACGTCGGCGAACATGTCGTCCTTGGCCAGCAGCACACTGCGTGCCGAAGCGTCGTAGAGGGTGCCGCGGATGATGTGCCGGTGGTCGTCGAAGAGGTCGACGACCCGGCGCAGCAGCCGCCGCGAGGATTCGCTGCCGTCCTCGGCCGCCCGCACGCACGCGCCGAGCTCGTCGACGACCGGCGCGACGAGCTCGCGCAGCAGGTCCTCCTTGGCCGGGAAGTGGTAGTACAGCGCGGCTTTCGTCATCTCCAGGCGCTCGGCGATGTCCCGGATCGACGTGCCCGCGTAGCTGCGCTCGGTGAACAGCTCGCGGGCCGCTTGCAGCACCCGCGCCCGGGTGCGGGCCGCGGAGCTACCGGTCGTTCGTGCCATTTCGGACCTCCTCGAGGGGCAGAGGCTAGCGGACAGGGTCAGCTTGACGGCCGGAGTAATCTACCGACCGTCCGATTAATACAGCCAGGGAGCGATGCATGACCAATCGGTCCGGAGCCGGAATCGACATCGGAAGCGTCGACTTCGAGTCCTTCTACCGAGGTGAAGGCGGGTTCGCCGACATCGAGTTCGACCGCGCGCCGTGGGACATCGGCGAGCCCCAGCCGGTGCTCGTGCAGCTGGAGCGGGACGGCGGCATCACCGGCCGCGTGCTCGACGCCGGATGCGGGCCCGGCGACAACGCGATCTTCCTCGCCGAGCGCGGCTATTCCGTGACCGGTGTGGACGGATCGGCGACGGCGCTCGGAACGGCGCGTGAACGCGCGGCCGCCCGCGGGGTCCGGGCCGACTTCCAGGTCGCCGACGCGACCACCATGGAAGGGGTTCCGCAGGAGTTCGACACCGTCCTGGACAGCGCCCTCTACCACTGCCTGCCCGCGGAGTCGCGCGCCGCGTACGGCGCAGCGCTGCACCGGGTCACCAAACCCGGCGCCAAGCTGCACGTGCTCTGCTTCGCCGACGTCGAAGACGCACCGGCGCCCGCGACGGTCAGCCAGGACGACCTGCGCACGAACCTCGGCGAGCACTGGCGGATCAACGCGATCGAGCAGGTCCGCTACTCCGGGGCGTTCGACCCGGAAACCGCGGCGCGCCATTTCGAGCAATTCATGCCCTTCGACGCCGGTGCGGCGATCACCGACGACAACGGCCGGTTCACCTTCCCGATGTGGCACTTGCAGGCCGAACGGGCCTGACTTCCGGCGAGAAGCGGCGCACCGCGCCGGCCCGGCCGGGCATCCGCGATTCCGCGGGTGCCCGGCCGTTTCGCGTGCGACCCCGCGCACGAATGGGCTCAGCGGGTGAAAACCGCACGGAAGCGGCTTCCCTGATCGTCGACGTCACCACAATTGCGCGACATCGACTGCCACGGGGGTCCGATTGAACAACGGGACAACGCCGTCGGCCGCGGTCACCGCGGACGACGCAGCCGGGCTGGCGCGGCAGCGGGAGCGGAACACGCAGCGGCTGGCCACGGCCACGGGACATGTCCCCAAGCTTTCGGACGCGGTGATCGGTGCCTACCTGCGCAGTCCCCAGCAGGCGCTGCCGCCCGAACCGGGAGTGGACGCGGCCGCGGTGCTGGGCCATTCACTGGCCGCCCGGTACCGGCGCGGCCTCCGCGACCTGGTGCTGCTGGTGTTCAGCCTGGTCATGGGCGTGGCGCTGTACTACGCGGATGCGGGGCTCGTGTGGTTCTGGCTCGGTTTCATCGCCGTTTGGCTGCTCGTGCGGCTGCTGGCGCGGGTTTTCCGGCGCAGGCGCGTGCCGGAGCGGTTACGCGCCGGGGTGGCGCATGTGATCGTCGCGTTCCTGCTGTGGTCACTGCTGGCGTCGGACTTGGAAGACCCGCTGGACGACGCGTTCGAGATCGACGACTCGCTGTACGCGCTGCCCGATTCGGCGCTGTCGTCGTTGCTCGTGATCGGGTGGCTGGCGGGCTTGTTCGCCGTGCTGGTGAGTGATCAGCTGCTCATCTCGGGCGGCACCGACTCGCCGGTCGCGCGGCTGGGCAAAGCCGTGCGAACGGTGGGGACGCGGCGTCACGGCCGCCTGCTGGGTGAGATGTCCGCCCGCCCGGATTCCGGGAACGTCCTGGTGCAATCCGGGTGGAGCGCCTTCCCGGGACACGGTGACCGGCTGAACCAGTGGTCGATGGTGATCCCGCTGCACAAGGAGGGCCTGCCGGAAGGCGAAGCCGGTGGTGCCGACGTGCGGCCGCTCGACCTGTACCGCGCGGTCGCCGCGGAACTGCGCCAGATGCACACGTCCGACCTGCTGGTTCCGGGTTCGCGGCTGCGCGGGCTCACCGTCGACCCGGTGGTCGCGGTGCACGCGGGAACGATGTCGGCCCACGCCGAGAGCCCGCTCGGCCGGACGCTGCTGCCCGACCGGGGCGGGCGCCCGGTGCCCGCGGTTGCTCCGGAGCTGGTCGAGCAGATCGCCGACCGCGGGCCGGAGTGGGCGCGGCACTTCCAGCGCAGCTCGGTCGCCGGGTGGGAATCGGACGTCGTGGTGTCCACCTTCTTCCACGTCGGCTGCGACGACCGGACGCTCTACCTGGAGTGGAGCGCCTACTGCCTGCTGCCGATCGACAGCAGGCACAGCGGTCCGGCCGCTTCCGGCGGCTCGGTGCGCGCGGCGGCGCTGGAGCTGCTGCGGTTCCCGTCGAGCCTGCCCTCCCGGGTGCGCACCGCGGCCGGTGGGCTGCGCCGGATGGTGCTGCCGGAGCACGGCGCCTCGCGGGAAGCCGACTACGGCAGCGTGCAGAGCATCCGCGAGGTGGTCGCAGCCACCGAATTCGGCAACGAGTTCCAGGAGTTGGACGGCCTGCGCTACGTCAAGCTGATCGAACGGAGAACGCTGTCGGCGGTGCACCGCCACCTGCACGACAACGGTTTCTCCACCGACGAGTTCGAAGCGCGGCGCAACGCGGTCATCAACACCACGGTCATCAACGGCGGCACCTTCACCGGCGCGAACACCTTCGGCGCGAACTCGGCGGCCCGGGTCGAGACCGCGAACGCCGCACAACCCGCCGAGCCGCAGGAGGAGTCATGAGCCCTGCGGCGCGACCTCCTGCCGAGGAACCGAAGAACACGACGATCGTGCAAGGCGGGAACTTCACGGGCGCGAACACCATCGGAGATCACAACGAGGTGCACGTCGGTTCGGTCGTGTACAACGCCGCAGCCGGTGAGCTCGACTCGCTGCGCGCGAAGGTCGGCGAACTGGGCGCGGAACTGACCGGGTCGGCGCGCGAGGAGTTCCGGGAAGCGCGGCGGCACCTCGAGGTGCTGCAAGAGGAACTCGCCGACGACGAACCGCGGCCGCATCGGCTGAAGTCCCGCTGGGAGCAGCTGGAACCGCTGGTGCGCAGCCGCGCGGAGCTGCCGTCGGTGGCCACCATCGACAACATGGTCCGGATGCTCTGAGCGCCGCGGGCACTGATGCGCCCCGAGATCGCAGCCGGGCGCCGGGATCATCGATGAGCCCCGGGAACTCCGACGCCCCCCCCGGGAGCACCGATTAGCCCGCATGATCAGTAATCGGCTGAGTACCATGCCGCGAGTGGCACGAGAGTACGACGCCCAGCTGCTCGAATCGGTGGCCGTCCGGCGCGGACGGTTGCGGGAGTCGTTGCTGTGGGGGCGTGCGCGCCGCCAGCGGGCGACCGTCGACAACCTGAAGCGCTTCGCGATCAGCCTCATCGTGGCCGCGGTGGCCTGCGCGGGCTGCGTCGGCTTCTCGTTCCTGGAGAACGCGCTGACGCAGCAGAAGCAGAGCCAGGTGGTGCGATGAACCCCGCAGCGGCCACGGGCACGCTCACCCGCGTCACCCTCGCCGCGCCCTGGCGGCGGGTGGACCTGGTCATCCCGTCCGAGACGGCGCTGGGCGAGCTGTTGCCGGAGATCGTGCGGCTGCTCGGTTACCGCACCGTCGAGTCGCCGCAGTCGTACCGGCTTTCGCTGTTCGACGGCACGGTCGTGGAACTCGACCAGAGCCCGCGCTCGGCGGACATCGCCGATGGTGCGCTGCTGCGCGTGGACCGGATCAGCGATGCGCCGATGCCCGCGGTCGTGCACGACGTGACCGACGAAGTCGCCGACGACCTGGAACGGCGGCCGGGCCGCTGGGGCGACGCGGCTCGGCGCTGGGTGGCTACCGGCGTCATCGCCGCGGCCGGGGCGTGGGCGGTGGCGATGGCGCTGCCGGTCGTGCCGCCCGTTGCCGCGCTCGCGGCCGGGTTGGTCGTGCTGATCGCGGGTAGTGCGCTCGGGATCGGCGGGGTGCGCGCGGCCGGGACGGCCGTGCTGCTGGCGGGCGCTGCGGTCGCGGCCACCGCGGTGCCGCAGTGGTCGCCGGAATGGCCGCAGCGCTTGGTCGCGTGGATCGCGTTGGCCGGCCTGACCGTGCTGGGCGCCAGTGCGGCGAACCGGCGGCCGCGTTCCGGGCTGACCGGGGCGGGAGCGCTGTTCGGGCTGCTGGCGTTGTGGGTCGTTCCGCCCGTGCTCGGGTTTCCGCTGCTGTGGACGGCGACGGTGCTGGCGTTGGCCAGCACCGTCCTGTTGGGACTGCTGCCGCGGATCGCATTGGTGACCTCCGGGCTGACCAGGCTCGATGATCAGCAGCTCGGTGAGCGGCCCGCGAGCCGGGGGTCCGTCCGGGCCGCGGTGGACTCGGCGCACCGCGGACTGGCGCTGGCCGTGCTGTGCACTGCCGCCTCGGCCGCGGTGGCGGGCTGGGTGCTCGCGCACGGCGCCAATGCTTGGGCCCTTGCATTGGCCTGCCTGCTGGGGGTGAGCACTTTCCTGCGCACCCGCGCCTGTCCGCTGGTCGTGGAAGTCGCGGCGCTGACCGCGGCGACGCTGGTAGTGGTGGCCGGGCTGGTGAGCCGATGGGCCGAGGCGCTGCCCGCCCAGTGGTGGGGTGCCGCGCTGGTCGCCCTGCTGGTGCTCGCGGCCGGATTCGTGGCGTTGACCTACCGGCCGCCCGCGCACGTGCAGGCGCGTGCCCGGCAGATCGCCGACCGCGTCGAAGGGATCGCGGTGATCGCGATGGTGCCGGTCGCGGTCGGCGTGTTCGGGCTCTACTCGCAGTTGCTGAACTAGTTCCGCGGCCTCGCCGGCTCCCCCGCACACCCGCAACCAGGAAAGGCGCTCGAAAGTGTCCACATCGGATCGCACGCCGGAACCGCCCGCCGGGCGGCCGTGGCGAGGTGGCGCGACCGACCGGCCGCCGTGGGAGCAGGACGCCGACGCGACCCAGCAGGTGCGGCCGGATCAGCTGCCGGGAGCCGCCGGTAGCGACCGGGCGTCCGAAGCTGCCGGGGCTCCGGAATCCGCTCCGGAGACGTCCGGAGCGCAGTCCGGGCAGCAGCCGCAGTCCGGGCAGGACGCTGTGCAGAGCCCAGCGGAGGCGCAAGGTCAGGGCGCGGAGCGCACCCAGCGGATCGACCCGAGCCGGTTCCAAGGTCAACGGGCGCAGGAGGAGCGGACGCGGCCGGACCAGCCGCTTGCTGGCGGGCATCCGGAGGCCGACCCGGCGGGCCGCGGCCAGGCGGGCCGCCCCGGCTCGACCCATTCCGGCTCGACCCATTCCGGCTCGACCCATTCCGGCACGAACAGCTCCGGCCCCGTCCAGGCCCAGCCGCACCAAGGTTGGTCACCGCACGGCCGAACCCACCCGTACCCGGAACATCCCGACCAGCCGCCGCAGCTCCAGCCCGGCCAAGGGCCGCCGACCCCGAATCCGCCGAGCCCGAATCCGCCGAATTGGGCTCATCCGCAATCCCAGCCCGGCCCGTTCGCGGCACCGGCCGCGCCGGGACCGAATCCGGCTGCGACGGACCCGTCCGGTCCGCAACAACCCGGTCCCCAGCAACCCGGGTTCCAGCCACCCGGGCCCCAGCAACCCGCGCCGCAGCAACCCGCGCCGAACCAGCCGCCGAAGCGCAGCGAACTCACCGGGCAGGCACCGCGCGGCGACAGCACCGCCCGCCGCGTCACCAGGGCCGTGGCGCGCGTGTTCGGCAGCTCGAAGCAGCCGCGCGAACTCGAAGAAGTCCTCGCGGCCGTGCAGGCCCCGATCACCACCGGGCGCCGCATCGCGGTGACCTCGGTGCGCGGCGGTGCGGGCAAGACCGCCGTCGCGGCACTGCTCGGTTCGGTGTTCGCGACCCGCCGGACCGAGCCGGTGCTGGCGCTGGACGCCGAACCGGAATCCGGCTCGCTGGCTTGGCGGCTCGGCGTGGACACCGCGATGACGCTGCCCGGCCTGGCTCCCGCGCTGCGCACCGCCAGCGGGCAGAGCCTCGGCAGCATCGAGCGGTTGCTGCCGCGCACCTCGCGCGGGTTGTGGGTCGCGCCCGGATCGTCCGGCGCGCAGCACCAGCTCGCGCGGGACGTGACGCGGGCGCTGTCCCGGCTGTTCGCGGTCGCGGTGCTGGATTGCGGAACGGGGCTGAACGCTCCGGCGACCAGCGCGGTGCTCTCCGACGCGCATTCGGTGGTCGTCGTGACCCCTGCGACCCCGGACGGAGTGCGCACGACCGCGGACGCGCTGGCGCGCATCGGCCCGGCCGCCCTCCAACACGTCGTGGTGGCGTTGAACGCCGCGGACCAGCAGGGCGTCGCGACGCTGAAGCGAGGTCCAGCGGAGGCGCTGTTCTCCCGCCTCGGCCTTCCCGTCGTGGTGCTGCCCTACGACCGGCACGTCGCGTCCGGCGGCACCATCGACCCGGGGCGGCTCGCCGAGCCCACGATCACCGCGGGCTCCCGGCTCGCGGCCTGGTCGTTGCGCCGGTCGCGGACGCTGTAGGGAGGAGGCGCAGTTGACCACCCGCCTGGTGCACCGGCCGGCGCGCGCGGTGCGCCCGCTGCAAGCGCAGGAACCGCTGGACCTGGACCCGCCGCCGCTGCTGCCCGAGGGCAAGACCGCCGCCGGTGTGCAGGGACTGCTGCCGATGGCCGGGGCGGCCGCGTCGATGACCATGATGATGGTCTTCCGCGGCACCGGGTTCGCCGCGCTCGGCGCCTGCGTGATGCTGGTGTCGGTGTGCGCGGCCGGGCTGTTCTACGTCACCCAGCGCGGGCAGGCCACCCGCAAGCGCCGCCAGCAGCGCGAGCGCTACCTGGACCACCTCGAACAGCTCCGGGACCAGCTGCGCGACTGGGAGCGGGACTTCCAGCGCCGCGCCGCCGCACCCGACCCGCCCGCCGCGGAACTGCTGGACCTGGTCGGCGATCCGGCGCGGCTGTGGGAACGCCGCCGCCGCGACCCGGACTTCCTGCGGGTCCGGCTGGGCACCGGGCACCAGCCGGTGCGGGAACTGCGGATGCGGGTGGAGGGCAACCCGGTCAACCCGCCGGACCCGTTCATGCTCGCCGAGGCCGAGGCGCTGCGCCGCCGCTTCGGTACCGTCCCGCACCTGCCGCTGCGGGCGAACTTGGACCGCGCGGGCGATGTTTCGCTGATCGGCGCAGACCGGGCCGAGGTGCTCGACGCCGCGCGGACGCTGCTGGTGCAGGTCGCGGCCACGCACGCACCGGACGACGTCACCATCGCGGTGATCGCACCGCCGGAGCGGGAACCGGAATGGGCGTGGGTGCGCTGGCTACCGCACGCGCTGGACCGCGGCTCCATCGGTCCCGCAGGCCCGCAACCGCTGTTCGCGCCGGACGCGCAACGTCTCGCCGCGCTGCTCGCCGACGACCTCTCCGACCGGGCCACCCGCGCCGCGCAGGCGCTCCGGCACGGTTCCGGGCAGTCCGAGTCGGTGACCCGCTCGCGGCTGCTGGTGATCGACGACGCCTACGGCGGCGTCGCCGGTGCGCTGTCCACACCGGACCAGGGCGTGGGCCTGGACCGGCTCGGGGTGACGGTGCTGCACCTGCTGGCCGACCGGCTGCACGAGCCGAGCGAGATCTCCAGCCGGATCACCGTGGGCGACGGGCTCACCGTGGAGCAGCTCTCCCCGGCCGCTTCGATCAGCGGTGCGCTGGAGCCGACTTCGCAGGCGTTCGCCACCGGACTCGCCCGGGAACTCGCTCCGCTCCGGCTGTCCGCGGACTCCTACGACGACGGTTCCGGCACGCCGCCGGCGGATTTCCTGTCGCTGCTGGGCATCGACGACCCGGCGCGCCTGGACCCGGACAAGTTGCGCAGCAGGCGCGGCGAGCGGGACTTCCTGCGGGTGCCGATCGGCGTCACCGGGCTGGGCAGCCCGACGCTGCTGGATCTGAAGGAGTCCGCGCAGCTCGGCATGGGCCCGCACGGGCTGTGCGTCGGCGCCACCGGTTCCGGCAAGAGCGAGCTGCTGCGCACGCTGGTGCTGGCGCTGGCGGTCACGCACCCGCCGGAGCAGGTCAGCATGGTGCTGGTCGACTACAAGGGCGGCGCCACGTTCGCCCCGTTCGAGAACCTGCCGCACGTGGCGGGGCTGATCACGAACCTGGAGTCGGACTCCTCGCTGGTGGAGCGGATGTACGCCAGCCTCGACGGCGAGGTGCAGCGCAGGCAGCAGCTGCTGGCCGACGCGGACAAGAGCGTGGACATCACCCAGTACGCGATGCGCCGCGCGGCGCTGGGCGAACCGCCGGAACTGCCACCGCTGCAGCACCTGTTCGTGGTCATCGACGAGTTCGGCGAGCTGATGACCGCGAAACCGGAGTTCATCGAGCTGTTCCTGCGCATCGGCCGGATCGGCCGGTCCGGCGGGGTGCACCTGCTGCTGTCCAGCCAGCGCATCGAAGGCGGCAAGCTGCGCGGGCTGGACACCTACCTGTCCTACCGGCTGGGGCTGCGCACGCTCTCCGAGATGGAGAGCCGCACGGTGCTGGACACCCCGGACGCGTTCCACCTGCCGCCGCTGCCCGGCGCCGGGTACCTCAAGGTCGACACCAGCGTCTACGACCAGTTCAAATCCGCCTACGTGTCCGGCCCGCCGGACGAGTCCGCGGAGCCGCAGCCCGCCGCGACCGACCGGCCGCGGGTGCTGCCGGTCCCGGCCTACGGCGAACCCGGCGCGGCGGAGCAGGCGGATCAGGCGCAGGCCACCCGCCGCACCGACGGACCGACGCTGCTTTCGACGATCGTGGCTCAGCTCGAACCGGTCGGTGCACCGGTGGCGCCGATCTGGCTGGAACCGTTGCCGCGGGCGGTGTCGCTGGACCGGGCCGCGGGCGGTTTCGACATCACCGAGGACGGGTTGCGGCTGCGCGCGAAATCGGACGGCGGGCTGCCGGTGCCGGTCGGGCTGCTGGACGATCCGGCGCACCAGTGGCAAGGCACCTGGACGCTCGACCTGGCCGAGTCCGGCGGCAACCTGATGATCCTCGGCGGTCCCGGCACCGGGAAGACGACCGCGCTGCGCACTCTGGCGCTGGGCCTGGCGAGCACCCACCGGCCGACCGACGTCGGCGTTTACGCCATCGACCTGCTCGGCAACGGCCTGCGCGGGCTGGCCGAGCTGCCGCACGTGGGCGGTGTCGCCGGGCGCGACGACTTCGAGCGGGTGCGCCGCACCATCGACGAACTGCACGGGATGCTCGCCGATCGGGAGAAGCTGTTCCAGCGCAAGCAGATCGACGACATCGCGCAACTGCGCGGTGAGCCCGGCGAGCTGCCTTGCACCGAGGTGGTGCTGCTGCTCGACGGCTACGGCCAGCTGGCGGCCGCCTTCGAGTCGATCGAGCCGCGGGTGCACGACCTGCTGGCCCGCGGCGGCCGCTACGGCATCCACGTGGTGGCCACCGCGCGGCGCTGGAACGAGGTGCGCGGGGCGCAGCAGGTCGGTTTCGGCAACCGGATCGAGCTGAAGCTGACCGACTCCGCCGAGTCCAGCATCGAGGGGAAGCTGGCCCGCACCATCGCCGACAACGGCCGCGCGCTCACCGCGGACAAGCTGTTCGGGCAGCTCGCGCTGCCGCGGCTGGATTCGGTGGCCGACCCGGCGGGCAGCGGCCTGGCCGAAGCCGCGGCGCTGGTGCGCAGCACGTGGACCGGTCCGGTGCCGCCGCCGATCCGGGTGCTGCCCGCGGTGCTGGATCCGGCGGAGCTGCCCCAGTCCGACGGATCACCCCAGTCCGGGGTGCCGCTGGGCCGGTTCGAGCAGGACTTCGAGCCCGCGGTGCTGGACCTGTTCGGCCGCGACCAGCACCTGCTGGTGCTCGGCGACTCGGCCACCGGCAAGACGAACCTGTTGAAGCTGGTCACCGGCGAGCTGGTGCGCCGGTATCCCGCCGACGAGATCACCTTCGCGGTGTTCGACCCGAGGCACGGGCTCGGTGATCTGGTGCCGGACGAGCACTTG
Organism: Saccharopolyspora sp. SCSIO 74807; assembly: GCF_037023755.1. Lineage (NCBI taxonomy): Bacteria > Bacillati > Actinomycetota > Actinomycetes > Pseudonocardiales > Pseudonocardiaceae > Saccharopolyspora > Saccharopolyspora sp. SCSIO 74807. The sequence goes on from NZ_CP146100.1 coordinate 2,176,043, forward strand.
GGCGGTTATGCGACCAACCACGCGCTGGCGAACCAGCTCGCCCAGGCCGTGTGCCAGGAGCTGGTCAAACGCGGCGACCCGGAGCACCCGGCCGGCCCGCGGATCGTGCTGGTCGTCGACGACTACGACGTGCTCGCCGCCTCCGGCAGCCAACCGCTGGCGCCGTTCGTGCCGCACCTGGCCGCTGGCCGCGACCTCGGGCTGCACGTGGTGCTGACGCGGCGGGTGATGGGTGCGGCCCGCGGATTGTTCGAGCCGTTCACCATGGGTGTCCGGGAGTCCGGTTGCCTGAGCCTGCTGATGTCCGGCGACCGTTCGGAGGGCCAGTTGTTCCCCGGCGTCCGGCCCACGACCTTGCCGCCGGGGCGGGCGCAGCTGATCAGGCCGGGCGATCCGATGCGCATGGTGCAGAGCGCGTACCTGGGGGACACGTAACCGCTGCTATTAACACTGAGGGCGAGCACTGGGAGAAGATCGTGACTTTCGACATCGTCGCGCTGTGCCGCGACCAGCCGGGCCCTGGCGAGCTGATCGCCGCGATGCGGGCCGCGGGAACGCAGCTGCGGGTCAACACGATCGACGAGTCCAAGCTGATCCAGCTCTACCGCGAGGACGGCCGGTTGCTGCTGAGCACCGAAGGCGCCCGCCTCGTCCAGGTTCCCGGTGAGGCGCAGCGGCTGCTCGGCGTCAGCGACGCGCCGCATCCCGCGTGGTGGGTGGAAACCCACGCCCCTGGGCGCGATCCGGAAGCCGAGGCAGCGGCCCGGAACTTCACCGGCGCGCTGATCGCCGCGTCCGGGGGTGTGTCGTGGTCGACCCGCTGAACCACCCCGCCGCCGACCGGGAAACCGCGCAGGCCGTCGTCGTCGAGCAGGACCGGCGGGTGGTGGCGCTGACCGGCTGGCTCACCGACGCCGCGGTGAGCGCGGCGCGGGACGGCCGGGTGCTGCAGATCCTCACGCCGCTGCGCAGCCAGATCACCTACCCGCTCGAACTGTTCATCGACGACGGGCACGCGCAGTGGATCGTGCGCGAGGACGAGGAGCGGTTCCGCGACGGTTTCACCGGTGAGCCGCTGCACTGGGACGGCGCCCGGTTCGCCGCCGCCGGGGCGCCGGGCCCGCTGGTGGCCACCGGTTCGGAAAGCGTCGAAGTGCAGATCACCACGCTGCACGGCGCCCATGCTTCGCTGCAGCTCGGCTTGAGCGCGGAAGCGGCGGTGCAGGCGCTCACCGGCGGTCGGCCGAGCGGTTGGGGCGTGGCCGAACCGGCTTCCGAACCGTGGTCGCCGCGGGAGCTCACCCGGCACTGCGAACAGCGCGCGCCGAATCCGTCCACGGTGGTTCTCGTCGGCGGTCAGGATTCCGCGACCGCGATCGGCACGATTGAAGTGACTCGAGTCCAGGAGGGGGTGCGGGAGCGCCTGCGGCTGGCCGGGCCCGCTGCCCGCGCGGTCGGCCGAGCCGCGATCGACCAGCTCGCGGCCGCAGTGGCAGGCAACGCCCGCTCCATGCTGGTCGCGACCCAACCCGGCCGCCTCGACGGCCTGCGCTGGAACAAGCCGAACCCGCCCCCGCTGCCCCACGGCATCCTGCTCGGCCATCGAATAGTCGCGGAACACGGCGCCGAACACGCCCGGCGCGCGCCCGCGCAGGTCCAGCTGCTCGGACTCGACCGCCGGCAAGCGGCCTGGTGCTCGCTCACCGATGACTCGCGGGCACCGTACGAGGTGCTCACCGACGTCCTCGAACACTTCGGGCAGTCCGCCCGCGAGTAGCTCACTCGGACCGGCGGGTCCTGATGTGCCCGTCGCCGTCCGTCCCGAGCGGTTCGCCCGAGCACCGATCCGGCCGCGGGAACGGCCGTTGCTCCTCCGGCGGCATCTCCTAACTCGTCGGCCGCGGAGGACGGCGGTGAGAGGTGGTTCGCCCACCAGGCTGCTTTAAGGTGGTGATTACCGGCTGAATTCGCGGGTCATCCGTTGCACGAACTCCTCAGCCTCGCCGAGGGTGATCTTCAGGTGTTCCACGTCATTGTGGCCCAACTCGTAGCGCTTGAGGTATTCGGTCGGCTCCCAGCGCAGGTTCCGCGTGAATGCCTCATCATGCGCCGTCCCGTCCACGACCCGGCGCCGGACGATGCCGCGAGGATCGGTGCGAGGATGAGTTTCATCGACCTTGGCGTAGTAGAAGACGTTGTCGGGCGAGCCGACGGTTTCGACTTCGATCGAGCTGTCACCGGCGTATTCCACTGGTACGGCGAAGCGGTCCACTGAGTCACGCAACCACTGGGCCGAGACACGGCCATCCGCGAGGAATTTCTGCTTTCCTCATTGGTCGCGAAGCCTGATCTTGCGGGTGTCGGTAGGCAACTAGGTTGCTTGAAACCACGTCCCGCTCGGCGATATTTTGCAGTGGAGGTAAATCCGTCAAATCTTTTTTGAGATCAGTTGAGTGTACGCGAGCTTCCCGAGCATGTAGTAGCAGGCGGCTTCCTCGTCGTCGAACCGTTTCAATTCGTGCTTGCGTCCTCGTTCGCGCCAGTATGCCTCCCACTTGCCGTCAGGATCTTGTTCCAGGCAGTATGCCTGCTCAGCATGGCCGCCCAGCGCCAACGCCTCTTCGGGGAAGCCGATCGCGGCGACTGCGGTTTTCAATTTTTCGATCGTCATCTTCACAGTCAGATCTCCTCCAAGTAGCCAGCGTGGACCAAATGTACGACCGGGTCGGACATATAATACTGCATGCCCCCGCTGGGCTGCGCCATGTCCTTTGCGATCGGACCAGCCCACACCGGGAGTGGGCGGAGGACTCGGTAACGGTGGTAACCACTGCTGAGATTGTCCGGCGGGAGTCCACGGTCTGCGTAAGGCACGCCATCGGGCGAGGTGAACCTGCCGAATCCAACGCCGAACCGGTCGATTACCTGTCCCGGAGGCAAGACCTCAGGCGTGCGGCCTTCCGCACCATCGAACCCTTCCGGTGCCTCCTGTGAATCTTGGCCCCATGCCAAATCGCGACGTCCGAGGTGGTCGTACTCTCTGCCGGGCCAGTATCGATCTTCCCATTCTTGGCGCGTCATGCCACCGAACGGGTCGTAATCTTCCACGAGTCGCTGAACTTCTGGTGCGTCCGCAGGCTTACCGTTTTGCAACGCCTCCGCCTTCACTTCGTCTTGTGGCCGTGCACGAGATTCAGCGAGCAGGTCGTGATCCAACAGATCAGCGCTAGGGTGGGACAGCTCATCGGTCGGTATCGGCGTCCCCTCTTCATCCCGCAGCTGAATGCGGTCGGCGGGTTCCACATGCCCATCGACCTGTCGTTGAGCGTCGGTGTTGTCCAGGGCAGGTTGCAAGTGTTCGGGTGAAGAATGCTCACTGGTCCAATGAGTGTCCGCCGGACTCGGACCAGCGTGGTCTGGTGCGACGTGATTCCCTTCGTCTGAATGCCGATCGGACGACGAACCGGTGTGCCCTTCAGAACTACCGTCCGATCCCCGGTGCTCCCCATCGCCCAGGCTCGGCCCGTCGCCGTGCCCGCCGCCGTCCATCCGCGCGACCTCCGGCCCGCGGGTTTCCGGGACGTGCATGTCGACGTGGTGTCCGGCGCCCGCGACCGCGGGTGTCGGGCCGAGGTGCGGGATGTGGACGTCGAGCTTGTTGGCGACCTTGAGGCCGAGTTCGCCGACGGTGGGCATCTTGGCGACGAAGTCCCCGGCGCGGACCATGGCGCCGCCGACGCGGGCGCCCGTCCCGGCGGCTTTCGCGCCCTGGATGGCGGCTCCGGTGCCGCGCAGCGCGCCGCCCGCGCCTTTGGTGCCGACCACGGCGGAGACGACGTTGAAAGTGGCCTGGCCCGCGGCGCGGCCGTTGTGGCCGTTGCCCCACTGGTCGTAGGCGATGATGGACTTGCCGGCGTTGAGCAGCGTGCCGCCCATCTCGCCGCGCTTGAAGCCGGGCAGGCCGACCGACTGGTCCAGCGTCATGCCACCGGGCATCGAGTAGGTGCCGATCGCCAGCGCGAAGGTGCCGAGGCCCTTCCACGCCGCACCGGCCGTCGACCAGCTCCACTGCCCGTCGGAGTAGCCGATCAGCGCGCCGAGGTCGGTGACCATCTGCACGGCACCGTCCTTGATGCCGACGAAGAAGTCCGAGACGTCGCCGAGGATGCCGCCGTCGTGCTCCTCCGGCTTGCCCCACGGCAGCCCCTCGCCGGCCATGGCCGAGTTGAGCTGGTCCTTGGAATAGCCGAACTCGTTGCCCTCCCGGCGCCCATCGCCGTTGTCGGCGACGTACCGGGTGCCGCCGTAAGTCGCGTTGATCGCGTTCGCGCAGGCGCGCTGCGCCGCCATCCATTCCGCGACGGCCTCGTTGACCTGCGAGAGGAGCTGGTTGTGCGCGCCGACCTTGCCCTCGTCCTCGCGCCAGTCGTCGTGGCCTTCGACGGAGCCGACGAACGCCCGAGCCTGTGTGCGCAGCGACTCCAGCCGCGCTTTGATCGGCGCGACGGTGTCGGCGTAGGTGGTCAGCGCGTTCGCGACGAGTTCGACGTCGCCGCCGATGGAATCGCTGATCTCGGAGACCGGGCGGGTCGCGTTCAGCAGCTGCCCGGCTTCCGGCGCCTCGTAGACCGCGGCCAGGCCCTGCCAGGTGGAGTGCACGTTCGCACCGGTCGAGCTGAACGACGAGCCGGAGCTGCGCAGCGTGGCGGCGTGCCCGCGCAGCGCCTCCATGTCGCCGGGGATCTGCGGGATCTCGGCGGGTTTGATCACCGCGGGCCTCCGGGCATCCGGGGCTCCGGTGCGGCGCTCGCGCTGCTCTGCGCGTTGGCCGCCATCTCCAGATCACCCTGGACGTACGCCTGGGTGGCGTTGGCCGCACCGGTCATCGCGGCGCCGGTGCGGCTGAACACGAACTGGATGTCGCTGCGCTGCGACTCCGCGAAGCCTTGCAGCGCCTGCCCGACGATCCCGGACGACGCTTCCGCTCCCGCGCCCTGCATCGCCTCGTTGATCGAGCGCACGTGGCTCTCGAACTGCTCGGCCACGCCTTCCACGCGCTGCAGCACGCCCTGCACTCCGGACGGCTGGATGTCCCACCGGCCCACGACGGTTCCCTCCCCAGTTCGCCGGCGTCAGCCGATGCCTTGCACCGCGGAGCGCGCCCGCGACAGTGCGCTGTTGGCGGAGTCGTCGTTCTGGGCCATGGTCTGCTTGAGCAGGTTGATGATCTGGCGGACTTCGGTGGCCGCGGACTTCCAGCGCTGCTCGACGTGGTGGTAGTCGTCGGAGACGCCGTCGGCCTGGAAGTCGGCCATCGCCGCGGCCACGGCCTGGTCGCGTTGCGAGATCACCGATTCCAGGCGTCCGATGATGCCTTGAATGTCGCCTTGGACGGATTGCGAGATGCCGGTGTCGAAGCTGCGCCGGTCCATGCTCATGACGATTCCCCCGGGTTCAGCGGGCGCCGAAGCGGGCCGCGTCGAAGTTGGCCGAGCCTTGGTTGGCCGAGGCGTTGTCGGCCATTTCGGTGTCGCCCTGGCCGAACGAGCGGTCCATGCCGGACTGCCCGCCCAAGATCGCCGACAGCGACCCGTTGAGCTCGCCGGTGATCTCGTCGGCCCGTGCCTTGAACGAGTCGAACGCGGCCCGCCCGGCCCCGTTGAACTTGCCTTCGAGGGGTTCCGCGGCGGTGATGAGCTGGCGGATCAACGCGCCCAGATCATCGCTGGAACCCTGCGTCTGCTTCGTCAACGCCGACAACGTCGACGACCCCATGTCGAACTTCACGCAACACCCTCCCGGTTCTCGCCGCTGCCACCAGTGGCGACCGTGTTCGCGAACCGCTATGACGCGGGAACTCCCCAGTTCGGTTCCACCCGATCACAGCGGAGATCACCGCCGTCGGGCATCGGGGATTCTACTCAGGTCAAGGCGGTCGGCTTCAAGGTCGTGCGCGATTTCCGGGCGGTTTCGCACGATGCGTGTTCTACGCTCGACTCAGGGTATTTCCCGGCCAGGATCGTGCGGGTCCGAAACCGGTTCAGGACTCCTCGTCGGACAACGCGGAATGCGCTGCCGCCCAAGCGTCCCTGGCTTCGCGCTGCGATTCGGCGACTCCCTCGAACGTCTCGTCGTTCCCGGTCTGCCTGGACAGCACCGCGGCGACACCGCTGAGCGCGTCGGAGGCCTCCGACCCGGCTCGGGAGAACGACGTGACCAGCGAGTCCGGCATCTGCAACGTGCCGGGTCCGGCGCCTTGCTCAGCGGTGCGCTGCGCTTGTTCCGCCGCCTGCCAGGCCGCGCTGAGCTGGGCGAAGGAGTCCAGCAGGTTGCGCCAGATGGTGATCTGCTCGGTGTTCGGCTCGGGGGCGTTCATCGGTCCTCCGTTTCGCGGGGGTGCACCGGGAGGGTGCCCGCCGAACCGGTCGATCAAGCTTCGCCGCCGCGTTCCGCCGAAAGCCGGCGGTGCCCGCTGCCGGAAATCCGGATCACGTCCCGTACACGAGCTCGTCGGCCTGCGCGAGCCCCGCGTCGATCGCCGCGGCTTCGGCATCGTCCAACGCCGCGCGGAAGTCCGGCCCGGCCGCTTTCACCAGCACCATCAACTTCTTGCCGATACCGCGGGCCTGGGTGAGCCGGACCCGGTGCGCGGCCAGCGCCTGCCGCGAATCGGTGATCAGCTTGCGATAGCGGTGGTTCAGCTCGGCGCGGGCGTCGACCACGTCCAGCGCCGCCGCCAAGCGGGACAGCTCTGCGGTGGCGACCTGCTGTTCGGACGGTTCGGGCACGCCACGCACCTTACGACCCGGCACGCCGGAACCGACGCGATGTCGGTGCCCGGGGACACCATGGGGCGAGCGCAGCGACGCGGCTGCGCACGACGAGGGGAGCACCGCCATGACCACCGTTGAACGGACCGGCACCGCCCTTACTCCCTATCTCGCGGTGAACGGCGCCAGGCAGGCGATCGAGTGGTACGGCACGGTCTTCGGCGCGCGCCTGCGCGGCGAGCCGCACGTGATGGACGACGGCCGCATCGGGCACGCCGAACTCGACGTCGACGGTTGCGCGCTGATGCTCGCCGACGAGTTCCCGGAGATCGACATGGCGAGCCCGGCGACCCGCGGCGGTGCCAGCGTGAACCTGAACCTCCAGATCGCGGACGTCGACGCGGTGCTGCAGCGCGCGCGGGACGCGGGCGCGCCGAAGATCTGGGACGCCGAGGACCGGTTCTACGGCCGCTCCGGACGGCTCGACGACCCGTTCGGGCACCGCTGGCAGATCACGACTCCCGCGGCGGGCTTCGCGGAAGCACCGCGCAGGCCGCGGCAGGGCGACATCGACTACATCACCATCGCCACTCCGGATTCGGGGGCGGCGAAGGAGTTCTACGGCGGATTGCTCGGCTGGCGCTTCTCCGCCGGCAACGTCCCGGACGGTTGGCAGATCGACGGCGTGCACCCGATGGCCGGAATGCACGGCGGGCAGCACGACGACGTGCAGCTGTGTTTCCGCGTCGACGACATCGACGCCTCGCTGGCGCGCGTGCGCGAGCTCGGCGGGCAGGCCGAGCCGTCGCAGCAGCGGCCGTTCGGGCGGCTGGCGAGCTGCTCGGACGACCAGGGGCGTCGGTTCTACCTCATGGAACCGGCGGGCTGAACGCGGAAATCCGCGAATGAGGAAGTCGAACCATCAGGAAGCGCTCCAGCCGCTCCAGCGCTCGATCCGCGCGACGATCATCGAATGCTGCGGCGGCTGGTTGCGATATTGCTCATATTTCGCCGCCAGCGCTTCGGTGAGCTCCGGGTGATCGGCGGCCGCGACGATCTCGGCGACGCCGTCCGCGCGCACCCACCACAGCGCTGACCAATCGTGTTCGTAGTGGTCGACCAGCAACGACACCCGAGGGTTCTCGGTGATGTTGCGCAGCCGTTTCAGCGACGTGGTCGTTTTCGGCTTGTGGTCCACTGCGGTGACGACCACGTTCTCGCGCACCGCGAAAGTCACCGGCACCAAGTGCGGTGCACCGGCCGAATCGGCGGTTCCCAACCGGGCGACTCCCGAGGTCGAGAACCAGTAGCGTGCCTTCTCCTGGCTGATGCGCATCGCTGAACCCGCTCCGTATTTTCGAGACGTGCGTACCGTCCATTCCCCAGGTTCCGACAGCGTCGTCGGTCCCAGCTACGCGCAGCACGAGCATTGGCTGCGCTACCAGGAGTACTTCCCCAGCGGCATGAGCTTCGACTCGCCCGGCGAAGCGCCGGCGGAGAGCTGGTGGTCGTGGCGGGGCAGACGGGTGCACGTGGACCGGGTGCCGCGCCCGGACGCCCCGGCGAAGCTCATCGCGCTGCACGGCATCGGCGGATACGGCCGGATGCTGGCGCCCTACAGCAGGCTGCCCTCGCTGGACGTCGAGTTCCTCGCCCCCGACCTGCCCGGCTTCGGCCTCACCGCCAGCGGGCTGCGGCAGGTCACCTACCGGACCTGGCAGCAGTGCGTCACGGACCTGGTGGTGGCCGAGCAGCGCAAGGATCAGCGGCCGATCGTGCTGATGGGAGTGGGCTCGGCCGGGCGGCTGGCCTACGACGTGGCCGCCCGCGCGGGAAGCGGCGGCGCACCCGTCGCCGGAGTCGCACCCATCGCCGGAGTCGTGGCCACCGGCCTGGCCGACCCGCGGCGGGAGGTCGTTCGCCGCCGGCTGGCGAGCACCCCCGAACTCGGCCGGTGGTCGGTGCTGCTCGGGTTGCTGCCGGGGGCGGTGTCGATGCCGCTGCCGCCCGCGTGGGCACCGGCGCGCTGGCTGGTCAACATCGCCGCGATGTCCAACCACGCCCAGTTCGCGCACGCGATCTGGGCGGATCCGCTGGGCGGCGGGAACTGGATGTCGCTGGGATTCCTGCGCAGCTTCGTCTGCGCGCCGCCCGCGGTGGAGCCGGAGGACTACGCGGGCCCGCCGGTGCTGCTGGCGCATCCGGCGGAAGACCGGTGGACGCCGCTGCGGTTCTCCAGGGAGTTCTTCGACCGGCTCGGTCCGGCGGGCCGGTTCGCTGCGCTGCACGGGGCCGGGCACCTGCCGTCCGAGGAGTCGGGCTTGGCCGACCTCGACCGCGCGTTGCGGGATTACCTGGACGAGCTCGGCTTGACATGATCCTGCCGGCGAGCCGCGGCGGGAGCGGGCTCGCTCCGTCCCCATTGCCCTGATCGACGGAATCGACATCACGGAGGGTGTTCCGTGAACACTCTCCGCGCGCATGGTGATCGGTTGCTGCGGCCTTTCTCACAGCGCTCGCAGGGCCGCCGCGGGCTTTCCCGCACGACCCGCCCGCACTCGGCCAGTTCGCGGAACGCGCTGGTCAGTCCAAGCTCTGCGCAGGCGAATCGGTCGGCGCCCGATACCGGTACGGGCGATTGCGCCGCCCGCGCGCGCGGTGACTGGGGCATCCGGCCCTGGCCAACCGTGGCCGTCGTGCGTCACGATCGGCGCGGCATTCCGGTGCGACATTCGTGTCGCCGGGCAGAGGAGGGTGGATGATCGAGCGTCACCACACCCTCGATCCACAGGCGACGCTGGACCCGCCGCGCCCGCCCGTGCGAGCCGAGGTCGATCCGGCGCGCAGGCGCTCGTTCACCACCTTCTCCGTGCTCGTGCTGCTGGCCGGGTTGCTGGTCTCCGGACTCACCTCCTACTGGACGCGGCACGAATACGGCCCCGAGCTGCTGATCATCGGGCCGCTGCTGGCCGTCGGGTTCCTGCTGGCCGAGCAGCTGACCATCGACGTGGACGTGAAGCGGGTCGGCTGGACCATCTCGTTCACCGAGATCCCGCTGATCCTCGGCCTGCTGACCGCTCCGTTCGAGGTGGTGCTCGCGGCGAACCTGCTCGCCGGGCTGGGCGCGCAGGTCGGTCGGCGCGCGGCGACCCACGTCGTCTACAACGCCGGGGTCTTCTGCCTCGAGGTAGCGGTGCCGTTCGCGGTGGCGACCGCGGTGAACAACGCGCTGGACGATCCGCTGAACCCGATCGCGCCGGCCTGGTTCGGCCCGGTGCTGGGCACGCTGACCTCTCCGCTGATCTCCTGCGGGTTCGCGCTGGCGGCGCTGCACGTGCTGGGCGGCGGCATGCGGTTGACCGCGGCCGCACGGCTGGCGGTGCGCACCCTGGCGGTCGGGTTGCTGAACACCTCGGTCGGCTTGATCGGCTACGAGGTGGCCCGCAGCACCAAGTGGGGATGGTTGCTGGTCGCGCTGGTCGCCGTCGCCGTGATCGGGCTCTACCGCGCGTATTCCGGGCTGCTGCGCGAACAGCGCGACCTGGAGGCGCTCAGCGACGTCAGCCTCAGCGTGGCGCGTTCCGGGCAGTCCGCGGTGCGCGCTCCGGCGGAGGCGGCGGACCCGGAGACCTCGGTCAGCGAGTGGGAACCGGTCGCCGAACGCATCCGCGAACAGCTCAACGCCACGCGCGTCGTGGTCCGCCTGCGTCTGGACCCCCGTGGCGAAGTCAGCACGCTCGTCGCAGGTGAGCCGCTGCCCGAGGCGGCCGAGTCGGCGAGCCCGCAGGCACTGCGCGACGACCCGCTGCTGCAGCTGCCCGGCACCCACGTCCGCTCGTTCCGGACGCTGGAAGCGCCCGAGGAGGTGCGCCGCGCGTTGCGGCTGCGCGGCGCCTACGAGTCCTTGGTGGTGCCGCTGCGCGGCGCGAACCAGCTGCTCGGCGCGGTGGAGGCGCACGACAGGGTCAGCCGCTGGCGCGGCTTCGGCCAGGCCGACGTGCGGCTGCTGCACACCCTGGCCAGCCACTTGGCCACCGCGATGGACAACCGGCGGCTGCTGGCGCGGCTGCGCCACGACGCCTACCACGACCTGCTCACCGGGCTGCTCAACCGCGCCGGGTTCCGCGAGATGGCCGCCGAGCAGCTGCGCAACGAGCGCACGGCGGTCGTGCTGCGGGTGGATCTGGACCTGCTCACCACGGTCAGCGAAGCGCTCGGCTACACCTGGGGCGACCGCATGGTCGTGGCCGCCGGGCAGCGGATGCGCGACGAGCTCGGCCACGAAGTGCCGCTGGCGCGGCTGGAGGCCAACTCGTTCGCGGTGCTGCTGATCGACCGCACCGAGCAGCAGGCGCACCAGCTCGGCGAACGGCTCTGCGAGGTGATCGCCGAGCCCTACCCGCTGGACCGGCTGGTGGTCGAAGCCACCGGGGTCGCCGGGTATTCGTCTTCCGCGCCCGCCGACGCCGATGACGAGGACGACATCGACACCCTGCTGCAGCACGCCGACGTGGCGGTGCGGGCCGCCCGCAACGGCAAAGACGTGGTCCGCGGCTACGCGCCCGCGATGGGGCAGGTCTTCCTGCGCCGCTTCCAGCTGGTCACCCAGTTCCGGCAGGCGCTGGACACCGGCCAGGTCGAGGTGCACTACCAGCCGAAGGTCGCGCTGCCGGGCAGGCAGGTCGTCGGCGCCGAGGCGCTGGTGCGCTGGTGGCACCCGGAGTACGGGCGGCTGGACCCGGACGAGTTCGTGCCGGTGGTCGAGGCGACCGGCCTGGTCGACGCGCTGACCTCGTTCGTGCTGGAGCGCGCGTTGATCAAGGTGCGGGAGTGGCTGGACCGGGATCTGCGGATGTCGGTCGCGGTGAACCTCTCGGTGCGCAACCTCAACGACGAGTCCTTCCCGGACCGCGTCGGCGAGGCGCTGCTGCGTCACGACATCCCGCCGGAGCTGCTGACCTTCGAGCTCACCGAGTCGTCGGTGATGGAGGAGCCGGAGCGGTCCATGCCGGTGCTGCGGCGGTTGCACGCGCTGGGCGTGGTGCTGGCCGTGGACGACTTCGGCACCGGTTACTCCTCGCTGGCCTACCTGCGCACGCTGCCGGTGGACGAGGTGAAGATCGACAAGAGCTTCGTGCTCGGCATGGGCACCGACCTCAGCGACATGGCGGTGGTGCGCACCATCGTCGAGCTGGGCCACTCGCTGGATCTGCGGGTCGTGGCCGAGGGCGTGGAGGACGACGCCGCTCGCGACCAGCTCGTCGGGATGCGCTGCGACATCGCGCAGGGCTACCTGATCTCGCGGCCGCTGCCGGAGGACCGGTTCGAGGCGTGGTTGCAGGCCCGCACGGTGAAGGCGCGCGGATCGCGATCCGAGACCGTGCTCACACTCGTGCACTGATCGGCCGGTTCCGCTCGCCGCCGCCGGTCCAACACCGGAATAGTGCCGTTGACCTGCGCGTTCAATAGAACCAGACCCCGGTTGTCGACCATGGTCAGCGGGTGTGTAGAGTTCTAATCGCTCCGCAAGGGCACGCCCCAATAGCTCAGTCGGTAGAGCGTCTCCATGGTAAGGAGAAGGTCTACGGTTCGATTCCGTATTGGGGCTCGGTAGACAGTCGCGGTGCTCGGTTACCTGGGTGCTGCGGCTGTTTTGCATGAGATACCCTCGGTGGTGCTGAGACCTGCCGAGCCGGTGGTCTCAGGATGGCGGTGTAGCTCAGTCGGTAGAGCAAGCGGCTCATAATCGCTGTGTCGTCGGTTCAAGTCCGGCCACCGCTACCAGCTCGTGGTTCGCCCATTTCCCGAGCGAGCCGACCGGTACGCAGTACTAGAGAGAAAGGGCACCTCTGTGGCCACCACCGACGTTCGCCCCAAGATCACGCTGGCCTGCGAGGAGTGCAAGAACCGGAACTACATCACCAACAAGAACCGGCGGAACAACCCCGACCGGCTGGCGATGAAGAAGTTCTGCACGCACTGCGGCACGCATCGCACGCACAAGGAGACCCGCTGAGGCACAGCGGTCTCCCGATCACCGAAAACCCGCCCGGCTCCGGCCGCGGCGGGTTTTTCGCGTCCGGCGGCCCTGTCGACTTGGTGGCGCCCGACGCGCGACGACCGCGCGCTGGCTGCCTGCGCGACGGGCGGCGGTAATCTGCGTGGCGTGCCGCTCGACCAAGCATTCATCGGACGTGAGTACCCGCCGACCGAGCCTTACGAGGTGGGCCGGGAGAAGATCCGCGAGTTCGCCGACGCGATCCACGACGGCTCGGCGCTGCACCGGGACCCGGAGGCCGCCAAGGCGGCGGGCCACCCGGACGTGATCGCGCCGCCGACCTTCGCGATCATCCTGACCATGCGCGCGCAGGACGCCTTGGTCGACGATCCGGCGCTCGGACTGGACTACAGCAAGGTCGTGCACGGCAACCAGCGCTTCACCCACCACCGCCCGATCCGGGCCGGGGACCGGTTGCGCGCCACGGTCTTCGTGGACGACATCAAGGCCCGCGCGGGCAACGACTTCCTGACCGTGCGCGCCGAGATCGGCACGGTCGAGGGAGAACCGGTGTGCACCGCGCTGTCCACGCTGGTGGCTCGCGGTACGGCAGCGGAGGAGGAGCAGGCGTGAAGGTACGTGCGTCCGAGGTCGCCAAGGGCGACGAACTGCCGCCGCTGAGCGTGCCGCTGACCCGCGCGGACCTGGTGCGCTACGCGGGCGCCTCCGGCGACTTCAACCCGATCCACTGGAACGAGCGGTTTGCCGCCGAGGTGGGACTGCCCGACGTGATCGCGCACGGAATGCTCACGATGGCGCTCTCGGCGCGGCTGGTCACCGAGTGGACCGGGGACCCGGCCGCGATCGTCGACCACTCGGTGCGGTTCACCCGGCCCGTCGCCGTGCCCGACGACGGTGCCGCGCCGGACGAGGGCGGCGCCGTCGTCGAGCTGTCCGGGAAGGTCGCCGCGGTCAACGAGGACGGCACGGTGAAGGTGAACATCACCGCCCGCAGCGCCGAGCAGAGCGTGCTCGGCGGTGCCAGCGCCGTCGTCCGGTTGCCGGAGTAACCGGTGCCGCGAGTTCAGGCGCCGCGCCGGATCAACCGGACGGTCGGTGCCGCGGCCCGCCCGGCGAACTCCGGCACGAACTGAAACGGACCGCGCACCCGGAGGATGCGCGGTCCGTTCGTCTTCGGTCGCCCGGGCGGTTACTCGGCTTCGCCGAGCAGCTCCGCGACCCGGCCGACGCCCTCGGCCAGGTCGTCGTCGCCGAGCGCGTAGGACAACCGGAAGTAGCCGGGAGTGCCGAACGCCTCGCCGGGCACGACCGCGACCTCGGCCTGCTCCAGCACGATCTCCGCGAGCTCCACGCTGGTCTGCGGGCGCTGCCCGCGGATCTCCTTGCCCAGCAGCCCCTTCACCGACGGGTAGACGTAGAACGCGCCCTCCGGTTCCGGGCAGGACACGCCGGGGATCGCCGAGAGCAGGTCCACGATCTTGCGGCGGCGGCGGTCGAAGGCCGACCGCATCTCGGCCACCGCGTCCAGCGGCCCGCTGACGGCCTCCAGCGCCGCGCGCTGCGAAACGTTCGCGACGTTCGACGACAGGTGCGACTGCAGGTTCGTCGACGCCTTGATGACGTCGTTCGGGCCGATCATCCAGCCGACCCGCCAGCCGGTCATCGCGTAGGTCTTGGCGACCCCGTTGAGCACCACGCAGGTGTCGGCCAGTTCCGGCACCGCCACCGGCATCGAGACGTGCTCGGCGTCGCCGTAGACCAGGTGCTCGTAGATCTCGTCGGTGATCACCCAGATGCCGTGCTCGACGGCCCACCGGCCGATCGCGGCGATCTGCTCCGGCGGGTACACCGCGCCGGTCGGATTGGAGGGCGAGTTGAACAGCAGGACCTTGGTGCGCGGGGTCCGCGCCGCCTCCAGCTGCTCGACGGACGCCAGGTAGCCGGTGGAGTCGTCGGTGGGCACCACGACCGGCTTGCCATCGGCGAGGGTGATCGCCTCCGGGTAGGTGGTCCAGTACGGCGCCGGCAGCAGGACCTCGTCGCCAGGGTCGAGCAGCGCGGCGAACGCCTGGTAGACGGCCTGCTTGCCGCCGTTGGTGATCAGGACCTGGCTCGGCTCGACCTGGTAGCCGGAGTCCCGCAGCGTCTTGGCCGCGACCGCCTCGCGCAGCTCCGGCAGGCCCGAAGCCGGGCTGTAGCGGTGGTTGCGCGGGTCGGAGCACGCGGCGATCGCGGCGTCGACGACGGGCTGCGGGGTCGGGAAGTCGGGCTCGCCGGCACCGAAACCGATCACCGGCCTGCCCGCGGCCTTGAGCGCCTTCGCCTTGGCGTCGACCGCCAGCGTCGCGGACTCGCTGATCCCTCCGATGCGCGCGGACACGCGCGCCTTCGTGTGCTGTGTTTCTGGTGCGGCCATGCGGGCATCTTTGCAGAGGACCGCGGCTGCGGGCACGCTCCCCACCTGCGGGCGGCGGGCGAACGGGGACGCGCGTGCGAAGTGATCAGCACCGTGCCGTAGACTTCCCGTCCCGGGATACCGGTGCACTCGCACCTGGGCGGCCGAACTGGGCGTCGGTCGTGCTGGAGCGGGCTGTATCGTGTGTGCCGTCGCGACCGCCGGTCGCGAAGGGGTGTAGCTCAATTGGCAGAGCAGCGGTCTCCAAAACCGCAGGTTGCAGGTTCGAGTCCTGTCACCCCTGCGTCGATGCACACGGTGAGCGGAGGATGCAGGCGTGAGCGACGACCGCGAACAGGGGGCTGGCCCGGACGAGCAGCGTGATGACGCCGCCCAGCCTTCCGGCGCCGCCGCACGACGCGAGCGCCGCTCCTCCCGTGCCGCCGCCCGCAAGGGCGGGCAGGAAAGCGCGAGCGGGTCGAACGGCTCGACGCGCACAACCGAGTCGAAGGGCCGGCCGACCCCTTCGCGGGACGGTCGGCAGGGTCGGGTCTCGCCGTTCCGCAAGGTTTGGCGCTTCCTGCGCGAGGTCGTCGCCGAGCTGCGCAAGGTCATCTGGCCGACACGCCGGGCGCTGGTGACCTACACGCTGGTGGTGCTGGTGTTCGTCAGCATCATGGTGGCGTTCGTGGCGGGTCTGGACGTGCTGTTCGCCAAGGGCGTGCTCTGGCTGTTCGGCTGAGCGCCACCGGCCCGGCGGACCACGCGGGCCGAGCCGCCATCGACCCGGCGCACAACGCACGAGAGGAAGCGAGACCGACTGTGACCTCAGGAGAGGGGACTCCCCACGAGGGCCAGGAGCTGACCGGCCGCAACGAGGAGCCGGAGGCCGCCGAGGCGGTCCCGGGCTCCGCGGCCGTCGACTCCGCGCGCGCCGCCGACTCCGGCGAGGACACCGGTTCGCCCGAAGCCGCCGGCGCCGACGCGCAGCAGGACAGCACCGGCGCGGATGCCCCCGGTTCCGCCGACGCGGCCGAGCAGGCCGACGAGGCGGAATCGACCGGCACGGAGACCGACGCCGAGGCGGAGACCGAAGGCGAGGCCGAGCCGGACCCGGTCGAGGAGCTGCGCGCCGCACTGCGCCGCGCTCCCGGCGAGTGGTACGTGATCCACTCGTACGCGGGCTACGAGAACAAGGTCAAGACGAACCTGGAGACCCGCGCGCAGACGCTGGACGTGGAGGACTACATCTTCCAGGTCGAGGTGCCCACCGAAGAGGTCACCGAGATCAAGAACGGCCAGCGCAAGATGGTGCAGCGCAAGGTGCTGCCCGGGTACATCCTGGTGCGCATGGAGCTCAACGACTCCTCGTGGAGCGCCGTGCGCAACACCCCGGGCGTGACCGGCTTCATCGGCGCGACCTCGCAGCCTTCGCCGCTGAGCATCAACGACGTGCTGAAGTTCCTGGCGCCGCAGGCCGAGAAGGAGGCCAAGCCGGAGCCGGGCAAGAAGGCCGCCGAGCCGGCCGCGGCTTCCGCGAAGCCGTCGGTCGAGGTGGACTTCGAGGTGGGCGAGTCGATCACCGTGATGGACGGCCCGTTCGCGACGCTGCCCGCGACGATCAGCGAGGTCAACGCGGACAACCAGAAGCTCAAGGTGCTGGTTTCGATCTTCGGCCGGGAGACGCCGGTCGAGCTGTCGTTCAACCAGGTCTCCAAGATCTGACCGGCTCCCCGCGCCGCCACCGGCCGACACGGGGATTCCGGCCGGCCGCGGGAGGACCAGGCAGGACCTCCCGCGGCGACGGGCGAAGCCATCGTGGCCCGCGCCCGTGCCCGGTCCGGGAGAACGGGCCGGGCGAGCACTCCGAGGACACAGGAAGCTGAAGATGCCGCCCAAGAAGAAGAAGCTCGCAGCGATCATCAAGCTGCAGATCTCGGCCGGCCAGGCCAACCCGGCACCGCCGGTCGGTCCCGCGCTCGGCCAGCACGGCGTGAACATCATGGAGTTCTGCAAGGCCTACAACGCCGCCACCGAGAACCAGCGCGGCGACGTGGTGCCCGTCGAGATCTCGGTGTTCGAGGACCGTTCGTTCACCTTCAACCTGAAGACCCCGCCGGCGGCGAAGCTGCTGCTCAAGGCCGCGGGCGTGCAGAAGGGCAGCGGTGAGCCGCACAAGTCCAAGGTCGGCAAGGTGACCGTGGACCAGATCCGCGAGATCGCGCAGACCAAGTGGGTCGACCTCAACGCCAAGAGCATGGACCAGGCGGAGAAGATCATCACCGGTACCGCCAAGTCGATGGGCCTGACCGTCGAGGGCTGACCAGGCCCGTGTGGGAGGGCTCGCGCAGCCCTGCTCGACCACGACTGATCCCGTTAAGGACAGAGGAAATGACTAAGCGCAGCAAGGCATACCTGCAGGCCGCCGAGCTGGTCGACCGCGCGCGGTTGTACGCGCCGCTGGAGGCCGTCGAGCTGGCCAAGAAGACCTCCAAGGTCAAGATGGACCCCACCGTCGAGGTGGCGTTGCGGCTGGGCGTCGACCCGCGCAAGGCCGACCAGATGGTCCGCGGCACCGTGAACCTGCCGCACGGCACCGGCAAGACCGCCCGGGTCATCGTGTTCGCGACCGGCGACAAGGCCGCTGAGGCCGAGACCGCCGGGGCGGACGCGGTCGGCTCGGAGGAGCTGATCGAGCGCATTCAGGGCGGCTGGCTCGATTTCGACGCGGCGATCGCCACCCCGGACCAGATGGCCAAGGTCGGCAAGATCGCGCGGGTGCTCGGCCCGCGCGGCCTGATGCCGAACCCGAAGACCGGCACCGTCACCCCGAACGTCTCCAAGGCCGTCGCGGACATCAAGGGCGGCAAGATCAGCTTCCGGGTGGACAAGCAGGCCAACCTGCACTTCGTGATCGGCAAGGCGTCGTTCGACAACAACGCGCTGGTGGAGAACTACGCGGCCGCGCTGGACGAGGTCCTGCGGTCCAAGCCGTCCACCTCGAAGGGCCGGTACCTGAAGAAGGTCACCTTCACCACGACGATGGGCCCGGGCATCCCGGTCGACCCGGCGCTGACGCGGAACCTCACCGAGGCTTCCGCCTGATCGAGCACCGCAGCTGAAGGTGGGCCGTCCCGCGATGGGCGGCCCACCTTTTTGCGTTCAGCCGCAGTTCGCGGGCGCGTACTGGTCGATCAGCCAGCCGCCGTCGGGCTGCCTGCTGATGCGCATGGTGCCCAGCGCCGGGCCGCCGCCGACCTGCACCGCGCAGGAGTCGACCTTGGTCTGGGTGCCGGTGGATTGCAGCGCGTTGAGGAACATCGGGTCGCGGTAGCTCGCCGGTCCGGTGACCGCTGCCCGGGCCTGGCGCGCGGCGGACGGGCAGTCGCCGGTGCCGTAACTCGCGGCGAAGGCCGCCTTGCCGGTATCGGTGAACAACGCGCACGCCTGTTCCGGCGAGTTCCCGCCGATGTAGTTGTACAGCGCGTAGATCGCCAGGTCCGGCTCTCCCGGTGCGATCGGCGCGGCAGCCTGCGAACCACCGCCCGTGCCGGGCGCGGAGGAGCCGCCGCTTCCGCCGGTGAACGAGACCAGCAGCGAGTGCAGCAGGTAGTACAGCACCAGCAGGATCACGACGAGGTAGATCAACCTGCGCACGATCTTGTACCGGAGCAGCCCCAGCGCCTTCTTCCAGCCGGGTGCGCGCTGCTCGGGCCGCCGCGGCGAGCCGGTGGCGGAGCCGTCCTGCTCCGGCGGGGGCGTGCCCGGCGGTGTTTCGCCCTGCTGGGTCGTGCCCTGCTGGCGCTGCCATTCCTGGAACCGCTGGAACTCGAGGAATTGCTGGTACTGCCGGAACTGCTCGTCGTCGGCGGGGCCGGGCGCGGCGCGCTGCCGGTCGGCCTCCGGCGGGGTTTCGACCAGTTCTGCTTCCACGATCTCGGCGGAGTCGGCGGCCTCGGCAGCAGGTTTCGCGTCCGGGCGCTGGGATCGGTCGTCGCGGTGCGACTCGTTCGGGTCGGCCACGCCTGACATCCTGCCGTGCCGGGCAAGGTCGCCGGATCTCGGCTGCGGGATGTCGCCGCGGCTGGGCCGCCCGAATGTCACCGCGGCTGGGGCGCCCGAATATCACCGCGGCCTGCCGCGCAATCCGGGGGTGGCCGCGGAGAGCCTGGTGAACCGCCGTGTATAGTCGCCGCAGTTCCACCTAAGACCGCTGGTCTTTCCCCGCGCCGCACGCCGGTCCGGGGAACGAAGGTCCCGTGCGATGCGGGCGGCCCGCGCAGGAGGACGAGGCGGCACCTCATTCAGGACGCTTTCGCGCCGGTGCCACGTACGCCCCGTGCCTGCTGCGCCGGGGCGTTTTTCGTCTCCTCGGGATCACTTGCCGGCTACGAACCCGCACCGCGGGTTGGCGAGTCGTTAGAAGAGAGGAGGCGACATGGCAAAGCCCGAGAAGGTCAACGCGGTCGACGAGATCGCCGAGCGGTTCAACACCGCCACGGCCGCCGTAGTGACCGAGTACCGCGGGTTGTCCATGGCGCAGCTCGGGCAGCTGCGCGACGCCCTCGGCGAGGGCACGACCTACCGGGTCGCGAAGAACACGCTGGTCAAGCGCGCCGCGGAGCAGTCCGGGGTGGAGGGGCTCGACGAGCTGTTCCTGGGGCCGACCGCGATCGCCTTCATCGAGGGCGAACCGGTGGACGCGGCCAAGGCGCTGCGTGAGTTCCAGAAGACCAACAGCAACCTGGTCATCAAGGGCGGCTACATGGACGGCCGCCCGATCTCGGTCTCCGAGGTCGAGCGCATCGCGGAGCTGGACTCCCGCGAGGCCACCCTCAGCAAGCTGGCCGGTGCGCTGAAGGGCAAGTTGAACGAGGCCGCGAGCCTGTTCGCCGCCCCTGCTTCGCAGGTCGCACGGATGGCCGCTGCGCTGGAGGAGAAGAAGGGCGACGAGGCGGCCTCCTGATCCGCCCCCGGCCCCGACCCGCCCGGCCCTGACTGCGCCGCGCAACCGGGGACCACGCCCGTGCACCGCACCGCTCGCCCGCACGTGCCTGCGGCGGGCGCAGATCTGAAAGGAATGCCGACATGGCCAAGCTGAGCAACGACGAGCTGCTGGACGTCTTCAAGGAGATGACCCTCCTGGAGCTGTCCGAGTTCGTGAAGCAGTTCGAGGAGACCTTCGACGTCACCGCTGCCGCCCCGGTCGCGGCCGCCGCCCCGGCCGCCGCCGGTGCCGAGGCCGCCGAGGAGGAGGAGCAGGACGAGTTCGACGTCGTCATCGACGACGCCGGCGACAAGAAGATCCAGGTCATTAAGGTCGTCCGCGAGGTCGTCTCCGGCCTTGGCCTGAAGGAGGCCAAGGAAATGGTGGAGGGCGCCCCGAAGGTCGTCCTGGAGAAGGTCGACAAGGAGAAGGCCGACGACGCCAAGGCCAAGCTGGAGGAGTCCGGCGCCAAGATCTCCCTGAAGTGATCTTCACCGTTCGGTCCCGGGGCCGCAAGGGTCCCGGGACCGAACGGCTTTTCCGTTTTCCGGAATAGTTCGCCCCGGCGCGCGTTCCGCGCCCGTCGAATGGCTTTTGTCGCGCGTTCCGCGCGCATTCATCCGCGGTGGCCGACGACCGCAGGTTCGATCCGATAACGATTCGCGGGTGGCCGGACTGTTCCGCGGTTCAGCGTCGCGGGATGCGGCTGCCGCTCAAACGGCTGCCGTGCAAGGTTTTGCAAGCGGGTACTCGCGCAGAGTGCCCGCTTTTTTGCGCTCCGCGCACGAACGCTTGATCATTTCGGCCGCCGGATCGATGGTTTCGGACACTTCGGAACAGTTCCGGTGCGCCTCTGGGAATCAACTGAACTCGTGAGTAACCTGTCCGGGTCTCGCTCGTTAGCCAGGTGTGACGCTACTGACGTTCGTTAGTCGAGTCACGTATGCGAGGCTCCCGGCCGGGTTGCACTACTGCACCTGGCGGAAGCGCTGCCGACGAGCAACGCGGCCAACGACGGAACGCGGAGGTGCCGGATGGGTGTCGAGGTGAAGGTCGAGGGCTTGTCCAAGTCCTTCGGCGCGCAGACCATCTGGCGGGACGTAACGCTGACCCTGCCGACCGGGGAGATCAGCGTGCTGCTCGGACCTTCCGGCACCGGCAAATCCGTGTTCCTGAAATCGCTGGTCGGCTTGCTAAAACCGGAGCAGGGCAGCGTGCTGATCGACGGCGTGGACGTCTGCGACTGTTCGGAGAGCAAGCTTTACGAGGTGCGCAAGCTGTTCGGCGTGCTGTTCCAGGACGGTGCGCTGTTCGGTTCGATGAACCTTTACGACAACATCGCGTTCCCGTTGCGCGAGCACACCCGCAAGGGCGAGTCGCAGGTCCGCGAAGTGGTCCTCGAGAAGATGGAGATGGTCGGTCTCATCGGTGCCGAGGACAAGTTGCCCGGCGAGATCTCCGGCGGTATGCGCAAGCGCGCGGGCCTGGCGCGCGCGCTGGTGCTGGATCCGGAGATCCTGCTGTTCGACGAGCCGGACTCCGGTCTGGACCCGGTGCGCACCGCATATCTGAATCAGTTGATCGTCGACTTGAACGCGCAGATCGACGCGACCTGCCTGATCGTCACGCACGACATCAACACCGCGCGCACGGTGCCGGACAACATCGGAATGCTGTTCCGCCGCAACCTCGCGATGTACGGGCCGCGGGAAATGCTGCTGACCTCCACCGAGCCGGTGGTGGAGCAGTTCCTCAACGGCCGCAAGCAGGGTCCGATCGGGATGAGCGAGGAGAAGGACGCCGGGCAGGCCGCCGCCGAGCTCGCGGAGTTGCAGGACGAGTCGCGGGTGCCGCACATCATTCCGCAGCTGGAGGCCACCGCGGGACTGCCGGAGCGGGCCGCGGTGCGGCGCAGGCAGAACCGGGTGATGGCGAATCTCGGTTCGCTGCCCCCGGAAGCTCAGCGCGAGATCGTCAACAGCCTCAGCGCGAAAGACCGCGAGTACTACGGCATTCGCGAGGGTGCTGCGCCGGTTCCGGCCGCGTCGATGAGCGGGTCGTTGCCGACCGCCGATGTGGCTCGGGTTCCGTCGCAGCAGCAAGCGCCGCAGCACCAGCAGCAAGCCGCGCAGCACCAGCAGCAAGCCGCGCCGCAGCACCAGCAGGCGCCGGCACACCAGCCCGGCCCGGCCAACCAGGCCCGTCCTGCCAATCAGCCCCGCCCGGCCAACCAGCCGGGGCCGGCGAACCAGGCCGGTCCGGCGAATCAACCCGGTCCGGCGAATCAGTCCGGCCCCGGCCAGTTCCCGCCGAACCCGGCGCAGGACGGAGGGGGCCGACCCGGCCCGACCCCGCGGCCCCGGCCGCGTCCGCACCCCGGCGAGCCCCCGTTCTCGTCCGGGCACCAGCCAGATGAGGAACCGGTGCGCGCACGGCGCCGCTGGTTCGGTCGCCGGAAAGGCGGTGAGCAGTGAGCGCACCGCCCACGAAGTCGCGGGCGAGCAGCGCACGGTCCTTCCCGGGAGCGGGAGGGCTGCGTGAGACGGGACGGTTGTTCGCGCTCGGGCTCGACGTGTGCCGGCAGCTGCCGAGCAGGCCGTTCCAATACCGCGAGTTCATCCAGCAGTGCTGGTTCATCGCCAGCGTCACCATCCT
Source organism: Saccharopolyspora sp. SCSIO 74807 (assembly GCF_037023755.1). Taxonomy (NCBI): domain Bacteria; kingdom Bacillati; phylum Actinomycetota; class Actinomycetes; order Pseudonocardiales; family Pseudonocardiaceae; genus Saccharopolyspora; species Saccharopolyspora sp. SCSIO 74807. Next base: position 2,198,869 of record NZ_CP146100.1, read on the forward strand.
GCCGACCGCACTGGTGTCGATCCCGTTCGGCGCGGTGATCGCGCTCCAGCTCGGCTCGCTGACCAGGCAGATCGGCGCGCAGTCGTTCACCGGCGCGGCCAGCGTGCTGGCGATCATCCAGCAGGCCGCCCCGATCGTGACCGCGTTGCTGATCGCGGGCGCCGGTGGTTCGGCGATCTGCGCCGACCTGGGGTCGCGCAAGATCCGCGACGAGATCGACGCCATGGAGGTACTCGGCGTCTCCGTCGTGCAGCGCCTGGTGGTGCCGCGGGTGCTGGCGGCGATCCTGGTGGCGCTGCTGCTCAACGGCATGGTCAGCGTCGTCGGCGTGCTCGGCGGCTACTTCTTCAACGTGATCATGCAGGGCGGCACCCCGGGTGCCTACATGGCCAGCTTCAACGCGCTGGCGCAGCTGCCGGACGTGTGGATCAGCGAGCTCAAGGCGGTGATCTTCGGCTTCCTGGCCGGGGTGGTCGCCGCCTACCGCGGGCTGAACCCGCCGCCAGGGCCCAAGGGCGTTGGCGATGCGGTGAACCAGGCAGTGGTGATCACCTTCCTGCTGCTGTTCGCGGTGAACTTCATCCTCACCACGGTCTACATGCAGCTCGTGCCGCCCAAGGGGATGTGAGCGGGTCATGACGACGATCTCGCAGCGCGCGAAGCGCGTGTTCCGGCGACCGCTGGAGACGCTGGACGACCTGGGCGACCAGATGTCGTTCTACCTGCGGACGCTGGCCTGGGTGCCGAAGGCGCTCACCCGCTACATCAAGGAAACCCTGCGGCTGCTGACCGAGGTCAGCTTCGGCAGCGGGGCGCTGGCGGTCATCGGCGGCACGGTCGGCGTGATGATCGGCATGACGCTGTTCACCGGCACCGTCGTCGGGCTGCAGGGCTACGCGGCGCTGAACCAGCTGGGCACCTCGGCGTTCGCCGGGTTCATCTCGGCGTACTTCAACACCCGCGAGATCGCGCCGCTGGTGGCCGGTCTGGCGCTGTCGGCCACGGTCGGTTCCGGGTTCACCGCGCAGCTCGGCGCGATGCGGATCTCCGACGAGATCGACGCGCTCGAGGTCATGGGCGTGCCGAGCCTGCCGTACCTGGTGACGACGCGGGTGGTGGCCGGGTTCGTCGCGGTGGTGCCGCTCTACGTGCTGGGCCTGCTGACCTCGTACATCTCCTCGCGGGCCGTGACGGTGATGCTCTACGGGCAGTCCGCGGGCACCTACGACCACTACTTCAACTTGTTCTTGCCACCTGAAGACGTGTTGTGGTCGTTCGGCAAGGTGCTGGTCTTCAGCGTCGTGGTGATCATGACGCACTGCTACTACGGCTACCGGGCCAGCGGCGGACCGGCGGGCGTCGGCATCGCGGTCGGCCGCGCGGTGCGCACCGCGATCGTGACGACCGCGCTGCTCGACTTCTTCCTCAGCCTCGCGATCTGGGGCACCACTACGACGGTTCGGATCACGGGATGAGTACTCGCACCGCTCTGTTCACGGCGCGACGGCGCCTATTGGGCTTAGCACTGCTGATGTGCATCGTGCTGTTCTTGGCCCTGACGGTGGCGACGTATCAGCGCGCGTTCACCTCCAGCACGGACGTGGTGTTGAAGGCGGCTTCGACCGGGAACCAGCTGCTGCCGGACTCGGACGTGAAGACCCACGGCATGATCGTCGGCCGGGTGTCCGAAGTGGAGCCGACGCGCAACGGCTCGGCGGTGCACCTGGAGTTGGAGCCGGACAAGGCGAAGTTGTTGCCCGCCAACGTTTCGGCGCGGCTGCTGCCGCGGACGTTGTTCGGTGAGCGGTACGTGTCGCTGGACACGCCCGAGGATCCGGCGGGCCGGTTGCAGGCGGGGGATGTGATCTCGCAGGACCGCACGCGGGCGTCGGTGGAGCTGGAGCAGGTCCTGTCGGACACGATGCCGGTGCTGGAGGCGATCCATCCGGCCGAGCTGGCGACGACGCTGAACTCGCTGAACCACGCGCTGGAGGGCCGGGGCCAGTCGATCGGCGACACGATTTCGCGGTTGAACTCCTACGTGTCCGAGTTGAATCCGTCGTTGCCGGATCTGCAGGCGAACCTGCGCGAGGTGGTCGGGGTCGCGGAGACCTACGAGCAGGCGGCGCCGGACGTGCTGCAGGCGTTGGGCAACCTCTCGACCACGGCGCGGACGCTGGTGGATCAGCAGCAGAACCTGCGGACGCTGACCTCGCAGCTGACCACGGCGTCGGGGGACGCGACGAAGTTCTTCGAAGCCAACGGCCAGAACCTGATCCGGTTCGGCGAGACCTCCCGGCCCACGCTGGACGTGCTGTCCAAGTACTCCCCGGCCTACCCGTGCTTCACCAAGGACATGGCCGAGTTCATCCCGCGGGTCAACCAAGCCTTCGGCGCTGGCACCGACGAACCGGGCCTGCACATCACGCTCGAGGTCGTGCCCAACCGCGGCAAGTACGAACCGAACCAGGACGAGCCGGAGTACGGGGACAAGCGCGGGCCGCGCTGCTACGACTTCCGCAACGGCCCGAATCCGTTCCCGCAGTACCCGCCGGACGGCCCGCTGCACGACGGCTCGGTGCCGCCGCCCGCCGCCCGCCCGGCCGATCAAGGGTTGCTGCCCGGCTCGGGCGGTGGCGCAGGAGGCGGCGCGCCCGCGAGCACGTCGCCGCAGTCCGCTTCCGGGGCCGCCGGCGGTGACCTCGGTCTGCAGAACTCGCCGATGGAGCGGGACATGGTTTCCACGGTGCTTGCCCCGTCGATGGGCGTGCCGGCCGAGAACGTCCCCGGCTGGGGATCGCTGCTGGTCGGCCCGGTCTTGCGCGGAGCGGAGGTGAGCTACCGATGAACGGTCGCGGCATCACCGGCCCGCTGGTCAAATTCCTGATCTTCGTGCTGGTCACCGTGCTGGCCACCGGCCTGCTGATCATGACCATCGCGAACAACGACCTGCGCTCCTCGAACTCCTACACCGCCCGGTTCACCGACGTGACCGCGCTGAACGAGGGCGACGAGGTGCGGATCTCCGGAGTCAAGGTCGGCGAGATCGAGAACATCCGGGTGGTCGACCGGCGGCTGGCCGAGGTGAAGTTCAGCGTCGCCCAGCGCAAGCTGCCGAAGTCGGTCACCGCCACGATCAAGTACCGGAACCTGGTCGGTCAGCGCTACCTGGCGCTGGAGCAGGGCCCCGGCCCGGTCAACCAGCACTTGCCCGCAGGCGGCACCATCCCGCTGGCGCAGACCAAGCCCGCGCTGGACCTGACCACGCTGCTCGGCGGGTTCAAGCCGCTGTTCCAGGCGTTGTCGCCGAAGGACGTGAACCAGCTGTCCTACGAGATCATCCAGGTCTTGCAGGGCGAGGGCGGCACCGTGCAGAGCCTGCTGTCGCACACCTCGTCGCTGACTTCGGCGATCGCGGCGAAGGACCAGGTGATCGGCCAGGTCGTGAACAACCTCAACGGCGTGCTGGGCACCGTCAACGCCCGCGACCAGCAGCTGTCCGGACTGATCGTGCAGCTGCAGCAGGTCGTTTCCGGGCTCTCGGCGGACCGGGACTCGATCGGGGACGCGGTCGGCGCGCTGGACGGGCTGACCAACACCACCGCCGGACTGCTCTCCGAGGCCCGCCCGCCGCTGCGGGAGGACATCAACCAGCTCGGCGAACTGTCCAAGAACCTCAACGACAACGAGGACATCACCGAGCGGGTGCTGCAGAACATGCCGGACAAGCTGAACACGATCTCGCGGACCGCTTCGCACGGTGCCTGGTTCAACTTCTTCCTGTGCGGGGTCTCCGGGAATGTCGGTGTCGGTGACGTGAACCTGCCGCTGCCGCTGCTGCCGGCGACCCAGCCGAGGTGCCAAGGATGACGTCTTTCCAGAAACGCGACCCGCTCAAGATCGGCATCGCCGGGTTGCTGGTGCTGGTGCTCGGGTTCGTCCTCGCGATGAACTTCGAGCGGTTGCCGCTGATCAGCGGCACCACGTACCAGGCGAACTTCAGCGAAGCCGCCGGGTTGAAGACCGACAACGAGGTCCGGGTCGCCGGGGTGAAGGTCGGCACGGTCAGCTCGGTGGAGCTGGAAGGCGACCACGTGGCGGTGAAGTTCCGGGTCACCGACTCCTGGGTGGGCAACAACACCACCGCCGCCATCAAGATCAAGACGCTGCTCGGGCAGAAGTACCTCGCGCTGGACCCGCGCGGCGATGCCGAGCAGTCCAGTTCGGACCCGATTCCGATGTCCCGGACGATGGCGCCCTACGACGTCATCGAGGCGTTCAGCGGGTTGCAGCGCACCGTCGGTTCGATCGACTCCGATCAGCTCGCGCAGAGCTTCCGCGTCATGTCCGACACCTTCGCGAACACCCCGGGTGACGTGCGGGGCGCGCTGAACGGGCTCTCCGCGCTCTCGCAGACGATCGCCTCCCGCGACCAGCAGCTCAAGCAGCTGCTGGAGAACACCTCGAACGTGTCCAAGACGGTCGCCGACCGCAACGCCGAGTTCGAGAAGCTGCTCAAGGACGGGAACCTGCTGCTGGAGGAGATCCGCGACCGGCGGGAGCAGATCAGCTCGCTGCTGGACGGCACCCGCGCGTTGTCGGTGCAGCTGAGCGGACTCGTCGACGACAACCAGGCGCAGCTCGGCCCCACGCTGCAGCAGCTCGACAAGGTCACCGCGATGCTGGAGCGCAACCAGGACAACCTGAACCGCAGCATCGCCGCCTTCGGACCGTTCACCAGGTTGTTCTCCAACGTGCTCGGCACCGGTCGCTGGTTCGACACCTACATCTGCGGGCTGCTGCCGCCCGCCGTCGGCCCGATCAACCCGGAGGGCTGCAAGCCATGAGCACCCGGTCCGCGAAATTCCCGATCACCCGCCTGCTGGCCATCGGCTGCGCGGTGGTGCTGCTGGCCACCGCTGGCGTGTGGTGGATGTTCTCCGGCAACGACAAGCGCGTCACCGCCTACTTCACCGCGGCCGTCGGCATCTACCCCGGCGGGGACGTGCGGATGCTCGGCGTGCCGATGGGCACCGTCGACGAAGTGGTCCCGCAGGGCCGCACGGTGCGCGTGACCATGTCGCTGGACCGGGACGTGAACGTGCCCGCCGAAGCCCGCGCGGTCGCGGTTTCGCCGAGCGTGGTCAGCGACCGGTACGTGCAGCTGGCGCCCGTCTACAAGGGAGGGCCGCAGCTGCGCGACGGCGCGGTGATCCCGAAGGAGCGCACCGCCACGCCGGTCGAGCTGGACGAGGTCTACCGCAGCCTCAACGACCTCACCCACGCGCTCGGCCCGCAGGGAGCGAACAAGAACGGCGCGCTGACCGATCTGCTCAACACCGGCGCGGCCAACCTGGACGGCAACGGACAGGCGCTCGCCGACACGTTGCAGCACCTGGGGCAGGCGGGCACCACGCTCTCCGGCAGCAGCAAGGACCTGTTCGCCACGGTGGACAACCTGCAGAAGTTCACCGGGATGCTCTCGGCCAACGACCAGCAGGTGCGCCGGTTCAACGACCAGATGCAGGAGGTCAGCTCGCTGCTGGCCGGCGAGCGCGAGGACCTCGGCGCCTCGATGGCCGAACTCGCCGTGGCGCTGGGCAAGGTGGAGAGCTTCGTCCGGGACAACCGGGAGAACCTGAAGTCCAATGTGGACCAGCTCAACTCGGTGGCCAAGGTGCTGGTCGACCAGAAGTCGGCGCTGGCCGAGTCGCTGACCGACGCGCCGCTGGCGCTGGGCAACCTGCAGAACTCCTACAACGCCGCGTCCGGGACGCTGGACACCCGCGCGGTGATCAACGAGCTGAACCAGCCGCCGCTGGTCTCGGTGTGCAAGCTCGTCCGCCAGCCCACCGGCGGTACCCCGGTCGAACTGCCCGGCAACGTGCTCGACGCCTGCAAGGCGATCCAGCCGGTGCTGGACGGGCTGCTGCCGGTCTCCAGCATCGCCGATCTGCTGTCCCAGGCGCAGGGCAATCCGCCCGCGCAGAGCGGCGGGGCATCCGGCGGGCCGGCGATGCCGCTCGGTTCGGCCGGGGCACCGCTCGTCACCGGAGGTGGCCAGTGATCACGCTCAACCGCGGGCGTGCGGGCAAACTGCTCGGCCTGGCCGTCGCCGCGCTGGTGCTGCTGACCGGCTGCGGGTTCACCGGCGTCTCGCAGCTGCCGCTGCCCGGCGGCGCCGACGTCGGCGACAAGCCCTTGCAGGTCAAGGTGCGCTTCCGGGACGTGCTCGACCTCGTGCCCAACGCGGCGGTGCGGGTCAACGACGTGCCGGTCGGCCGGGTCAGCGCGATCGGGCTCGCCGACGGTTCCTGGGACGCCGAGGCGACGCTGCAGGTCAACCGGGACGTCAAGCTGCCGGGCAACGCCATCGCGCGGCTGCGCCAATCCAGCCTGCTCGGTGAGAAGTACGTCGAGCTGGCCGATCCGCCCGCACCCGAGCAACCGCGCGGCAAGCTCATCAACGGCGACGTGATCGGCCTGGACCGCACCAACCGCAACCCCGAGGTCGAAGAAGTCCTCGGCGCGCTGTCGCTGCTGCTCAACGGCGGCGGCGTGGCCCAGCTGCAGAACATCACCAAGGAACTAAACACGGCGCTGCAAGGCCGCGAAGGCGATGCCCGTTCGCTGCTGAACAACCTGGACCAGCTGGTCGGCGGGCTGGACGCGCAGCGCGACGACATCACCCGCGCGCTGGACAGCGTCAACCGGCTCTCGGCCAGCTTGAACAACCAGCGCGGCAACATCGACACCGCGCTGCGCGATCTCGAGCCCGGACTGCGGGTGCTCAACGAGCAGCGCGGGCAGCTGGTCACGATGCTGCAGTCGCTGGACAAGCTCTCCGGGGTGGCCACCAACGTGGTCGACCAGAGCCGGGCGGACATGGTGCACAACCTGCAGCAGCTGCAGCCGACGCTGACCCAGCTGGAAGCGGCGGGCGACAACCTGCCGAAGTCCTTCGAGATCCTGCTGACCTACCCGTTCACCGACAAGGCGGTCGAGGGCATCAAGGGCGACTACACGAACCTCTACATCGACGCCGACCTCAACCTCACCAACATCCTCGGCAACATCGGACGCTCCCGGCAGCCGCTGATCCAGCCGCCGAAGCTGCCGTTGCCGCTGCCGGAGCAGCAACCCGGTGGCCTGCTACCGCGACCGGACTCGGCCAAACCGGGCAAGGAGTCGCCGGAGACCTCGAAGGCGCCGGAACCGGGCAAGTCCGACAACGGCGGCCTGCTCGGCTTCCTGTTCGGAGGTGACTGATGCTCAGCCGCAAGATGCGCGTGCAGATCGCCGCGTTCGTGGCCATCGCGCTGGTCGGCGTCGGCTACGCGGGCTTCCGCTACGCCGAGCTGGACAGGCTGTTCTGGTCGCGCGGGTACGAGGTGACCATGCAGCTGGCCGACTCCGGCGGGATCTTCAAGAACGCGGAGGTCACCTACCGCGGGGTGCCGGTCGGGCGGGTCGGCGAGATGCAGCTGACCGCGGACGGCGTGCAGGTGCCGCTGGACATCGAGAAGAGCTTCTCGCGCATTCCGGCCGACGTGGATGCCGTGGTCGCGCAGCGCTCCGCGGTCGGCGAGCAGTACGTGGACCTGCACCCGAAGCGCGATCGCGGGCCGTACCTGAAGGACGGGTCGGTCATCAAGCGCTCGTCCACCAGCACTCCGCTGCCCGTCGAAGACCTGATGACGAACCTGGACCAGTTCGCCAAGTCGGTTCCGGAGGACTCGCTGCGGACCGTGGTCGGCGAGCTCGGCACGGCGTTCCGGGACAACGGCGGCAACTTGCAGACGGTGCTGGACACCACGCGGGAGTTCACCACCGAGGCCCAGCAGCACCTGCCGCAGACCCGGCAGCTGCTCGCGGACGGCACCGACGTGCTGGCGACGCAGAACGACAAGGGCTCGGCGATCCGGTCCTACAGCTCCGACCTGCGCGCGCTGTCCGAGCAGCTGCGCGATTCCGATCCGGACCTGCGCAAGCTGATCAAGCGGGCGCCACCGGCCGCGCAGCAGGTGAGCGGGCTGCTGCGGGAGACGGGGCCGCAGCTGGGGACGTTGATCGGCAACCTCACCAGCACCACCGAGCTGCTGGCGCAGCACAACGACGGCATCGAGCAGCTGATGGTGACCTATCCGATGGTCTCCGCCGGTGGTTACAGCGTGGTGCCCGGGGACGGCACCGCCCACTTCGGGTTGGCGCTGAACGTCTTCGACCCGATGCCTTGCACGAAGGGTTACGAGTCGACCGAGAAACGTGCCGGAAATGACCTGGCTCCGATGCCGCTGAACACTGATGCACACTGTGCGGAGCCACCAGGTAGTCCGATCAACGTACGCGGCGCGCAGAATGCCCCAGGCCAGTGACAGACCGGCCGACCGGGAAACGAGGTGAGCAGATGTCCGAGAACGAGACGGCCGTCGGGACCGATCGCGGCAGCTCCGAGCGGACGCGGTTACCGGCCATGGCCTCGCTGATCTCGGTGGTCGTCGCGGCCGCCGCGGCGCTGTTCTTCGGGGTGTCCTGGGCGTTGGCCGCCGGTGGTGGCGCCGCCGGCTACGCCACCGCGCGCGACGAGGCGTTGCAAGCGGGCACCCAGGCGGTCATCAACTTCAACACCCTCGACTACCACGACGTGCAGCGCGGGCTGGACCGGTGGGCGGAGTCCTCCACCGGCCCGCTGCACGAAGAGGTCGTGAAGGGGCGGCAGGCCAACGCCGAGCGAATCACCCAGGCCAAGACCGTCACCAACGCCGAGGTGCTCTCCGCAGGTCTGACCGAGCTCAACGAGCGCGCAGGCAAGGCCCGCATGATCGCGGTCGTGAAGGTGACCGTGACCCCGGACGGCCAGCCGCCGACCGAGAAGCGCAGCCGCTACCAGGCCGAGCTCACCCGCGAAGGCCAGGAGTGGAAGCTCAGCGTGCTCGGTCCGGTGCCCGTCGGCTGACGCCGCGCCCGAGACCTGCTGACCCGTTCGTTCGAGGAGTGGTTCCCGTGCCCGAATCCCGCCGTCCCAGAGCGACCTCGCGCAAGCGCGTCGCGGGGCAGCGCAACCGACCGGAAACGAAGTCGAACCGGTCGTCCCGGGTCGGCCTCACCCGGCCCGGCGGCCCGCCGGAGCAGGAGGAGCAGGCCGACGGCGCCGTCGAAGCCGTGGACACCGCGGCGGGTGCGGAAGCCGGGACCGAACCGGCGGGCGAGGACTCGGCGGCCTCGCGCGACCGGAGCCGGGAAGATGCGGCCGCCGACTCGGCTGATGCCGCCGCGGATGCGGTCCAGACGACGCCGGAGAGTTCCGGGACCGAGTCGTCGCAGGACGCGTCGGACGAGAACAGCGACGAAACTGCGGACGTCCGGAGCTCGGCAGCCGCTGCGACCACCGCGGACGACGTCCGATCCGAAGACTCGGCCGTCGCGTCCCGATCCGGGACGGACCAGTCCGCCCAGTCGCAGTCAGCCCAGTCCGGGGAGTCCCAGTCCGGCCAGTCCAGGTCCGCGAGCACCGATTCCGCGACTGCTGATTCCGCGGCATCCGAGCCCACGTCGGTCTGGCGATCCGGCACGCAGACCACGGAGCAGTCCGAGCAGCAGCGCGTGCAGACCGGGCCGAAGCAGCCCGCTGTCCCCCTGATCGCGGCCGGATTCGTCGCGGCGTTCGTGCTGGCGTGCCTGGCGGTCTGGTTCGGCATCGAGACGTACCGCAGCAGCGCCGCCACCTCCAACGAAGCACTCGTCGACCAAGCTGCGACCAGCGAGGTCAACGGGCAGCTGAGCGACGCCGCGGCGAAGATCTTCTCCTACGACTTCGCCGACACCGGCAAGGCCGAGCAGGCGGCGAAGAACCTCCTCGAAGGCGACGCGATCAACGAGTACAACCAGCTGTTCTCGACCGTCAAGCAGCAGGCTCCCGCGCAGAAGCTCGTGGTCACCACGACCGTGAAGGCCAGCAGCGTGCTGCGGCTGGAGCGCGACCGCGCGGAGGTGCTGCTGTTCGTCGACCAGAACGCCACCCGCACCGACAACGGCCAGAACCAGGTCGGCCCGGCGCAGGTCGTGTTCAACGCGAAGAAGCACGGCGACCAGTGGAAGATCACCCACATCTCGCAGAAGTGATCAGCCGTCCGCGCAGGTACCGCCCGCGCGGACGGCCCGGCGGCCGCACCTCACGGACCGACGTGCAGGTGCGCCGCCCAGCGGGCCGGTGAGTCCGGGTGCGCGGCGCGCAGCCGGCGGGCCGCGCCGTGCAACGCGTGCGCCGAGCGGGCGGTGTCGTTCTCACCCGAACCGAAGACGTCGTCGTAGACCTCGGTGTGCACGCGCAGCGCGCTGTCCTCGTCGACTTCCCACAGGGTCCCGATGACGTGCGCGAACCCGGCGAAGCCGAGCGCCGTGGCAAGCGGCAGCGCGGCGGCCGAGGGGTTGTCCACGAACGTCGAGCAGTTGCCCAGGAAACCGAACTCGGCGTGTTGCAGCCCCACCTGGCCGAGGTCGACCAGCCCGACCGGGCGCTGCGGCGCCTCCCGCTCGACGAGGCGGCCAGCAGCGGGCTGCCCCGGGTACTGCACGCTCGGTTCGCACACGTGCAGCCAGGCGTAGCCGGGGAGGATGCGCAGCAGTTCGTCCGGCGCCGCCGTCTCGGGTGAGACGATCTCGGCGTTCGGCCAGTACTGCGCCAGCACTTGGTTCTGCGGCGGCAACTCGCGGGACACCCGGCCGTTGGAGCTCGCGGCGACCAACGCCGCCCCGTTCTCCGGCAGCGGCCGTTGCCGCGTGTCCTCCAGCACTCCCAGCGACGGGATGTAGGACGACACCACGCGGTCCAGCGCGCTCGGGCCGTCCTTCGCGGTGGCCGCGTGCAACGGCAGATATCCGAGGGCGCCGATCACGCACCACCACACGCGCGGCCAGCGCTGGCCTTCCTCGGGCGTCCCCACGTAGCCCATCCGGTCCAGGGTGGGGCGGCTGATGTTGTGCCACAGCCAATCCAGCGCCTCCACCATCGCCGACTGGTCACGCCGCTCGGTGGCGGCCAGCGCGGCGCGCGCCTGCTCCCGCGCCGAGTCCGGGCCGGCGCCCGGCAGCGGCACGATCACCACCCGGCCGGCGAACAAGATCAGCGCGTCCGATCGGTACCGGCTCAGGTTGACCAGCACCACCGAACCCTCCACCGAGCCCTCCTCGCCGCCGGAGAGCTCGGCGAACGACCGGACCCGCAGGTGCTCGGCGTGCGCCGAATCCGAACGCACCTCGCGCAGCATGTCCTCCCAGGCGTGCACCAGCCTGCTGCGCAAGCCCGTGCCGTCTTCCGGATCGGCCAGCGCGGGCTCGCCCGGAGGCCGGTCCAGCAGCCTGCGCAGCCGCACCGCTTCGTCCGCGAGCTCGGGGTGGTCCCGGTGCAGCCTGCCCAGCTCGCCCTCGGCGGGCAGGAAGTCCGACATCAGCGCGCTGCGACCGTGCTCCAGCAGCTCGACCGCGCGTTCCGGTTCGCCGTTCTCCACGGCGCAGGCGGCCGCATCCGCGGCGATCAGCGCCCAATGCTGCTGCACGGCCGGAGAAGCCACGGCGCGCTTACCTCGCACCACCAGCGGCAGCAGTTCCACTGCGGCGCTGAAGGACTCCAGCGCCTCGGACCAGCGTTGCGCCCCTGCCGCGAGCCGCCCGGCCAGGCTCGCCGCGCGCAGCCGCTGATCGGCAGGCGCCGTCTGCTGCCCGGCCGCCTCGGACAGCACCCTGCGCGCCCACCGGTAGTACCGGCGCCTGCCGGTGCGCTGGTGCAGCGATCGCAGCGCGCGTCCGAGCTGCGTAGCCACGTAGGCACGCTCAGGCGCGTACGGCGACATCGCTTGCAGCGCGCGGTCGAACCAGTCGACCGCGGATTCCATGTCCGTGGTGCGGGTGCTGCGGCGGAACCGGTGCCCCGCGATCACGCCGAGCTGCGTCCACGCGATGTGCGGCGAATCCTGCCCGGCCGCGACCGCCTGTTCGCAGACCTCCTCGGCACGCCGCAGATCCTGCTCATCGCCGTTGTTGCCGTACCGGGTCAGCAGCGTCATCGCCAGCGAGTTCAGCACCGCCCGCCGGTCGGCTCCCGCGGCCTCCTGCGCCGAGACCTCCCCGGCGGTGACGGCCGTATCCAGCGAGTCGGTCTCGCCACCGTGCTGGAAATGCCTGCGCAGCAAGGCTCCGTAGCCGGCGAAAGCCAATGCCCGGCGAGCGTCGTCGGCGGCCATCCCGCGGGCGCTGGAGGCGTAGGCGCGCAACGTCCGCCGCAACGGCCCCGGCTCGCCGGTGCTGTCCACGTGCTCGACAGTCGATTCGGCGAGCAGGACCAGTACCCGCCCGGTCAGCGGATGCCCGGCGCCGAGCACGCCCAGCACCCCGATCAGCTCGCTGATCCCCGATTCCAGGTCGCCCAGGTCCCCGGCCTGCTCGAAGCGCAGTCGCAGCGCGCTGGCCAGGTGGCACAGGGCGTTGCGCCGGGGCTCCCCGTCGGCGAGCCCGTCCGCGCCGCCGCGCAGGTGCGAGATCCCCTCTTCCAGGTCCTGCGGGGACCCGGTGCGCTGGTGCCTGCGCATCAACGCGGCTCCCAGGTTGATCCGCAGCTCGGACGGGTCGGAACCGCCGCTGCTGGAGGCGGCGCGGGCCGCGTCCCGGAAGGCGCCGATCGAGGCGTCGTCGGAGGAGGCGTCATCGGCCAGTCGCGCGTGCGCCTTCAGCGAATTGGCCAGCCGGACCAGCGCCATCACGCGCCTTGGATCCCGGCGCGGCGTCTGCTCGACCGCTTCCCGAGCCGCCCGCACCGCCTCCTCGGCGGGCTGCGCCGCTGCGCTCCTCGTGCCCAGGTCGGTCAGCGCCAGGGCGAGGTTGCACAGGTACAGCACCAGGTCCGGATCGTCGGTCTGCGCGCTGGTCGAGGCGTCGCGGTAGTAGCCGACCGCGTCTTCCAGATCCCCGAGCTGCTTGCTGTTCAAATGCGCCAGCTGGGATGCGCTGCCCAGGTTGTTCAGCACACCGGCGCGCGCCGGGTCCCGCTCGTCGAGCACTCCCGCGGTGGTGCGGAAGACCTCGGTCACCCACGGCAGATCCTCGAACTCCAACGTCGAGATGATCCGGTTCATCGCGGCGATCGCGTCGGCGTAGCGCTGCTCCAGGCTGGGCCGCGCCTGCGGAGCGGACGGCTGCTCCTGCTCGCCGGCGAACCATGTGGACCCCGCCGCGGCGTGCGCATTGCCTCCATTGGAACGCTGCTGCCCGCCGGAGTCGCCCTCCGGCCGGCCCGCATCGTCATTCATCGGCGATTCTCCTGTGGCGTGCTCACACGACTAACAGCGTCGCGGCGTGGCGGGGCGTTTCACGCTACCGGCGTTGACCGCCGCCGAGTAGACCGTGCACGACGCGGAACCTTGCCGGGCGCGAGGCGCGGGCGCCGCGTGCTCGGCAGGCCTCCCCCGAGGTCACAAGCCCGCTGGCCAGGCGTCCACCGCTGACCTGCCGGTTCCCCCGGAGGCCGGCGGGTGAGATGCCCTACAGCAGCGGCAACGCGCCCAGAGCATAGGTAAGCCGTCGAGGTTCCCGGTCGAACGCCTCCGCGATCGCGCGTGGAACAGCCGTCGCCGACGGTTCGCGGGCTCGCCGGAGAACCCCGGATGGATCTTCTTCAGCGCCGCCTTTGGCACGTTGAGCAGCTAAAAGTGCTTGATCGGCAGGCACTGCCCGTGATCGTGTCCTGCGCCACGAGGGTGATCGCAGCGTGATCTCTTGACTGTCGGCGGCGGCGGGTTCACTCTGGTCAGCAACACGGGCAGGGCCTCGCGGGGTGCGGCTGGAGCTGGCGACTTTCGGGACGTTCGTCAGCGAGCCCCTCGACAGGTGGCGTCGTAGCATCTAGACTGCTACTTTGCGCTGCCCTCTTTCCGCCCGCCCCGAACCGGGACGTAGGATCGTGGGCGCCATTGCACCCTTGACAGTCGTGTTAGTTGGTCGCCAACGCCTTCTGACGCGGCTGTAGCCAGTTCAGAGTCCCGGAAGGACGCATCTTGGCAGTCTCCCGCGCGACCAAGGTCTCTGCAGCTTCCAACTACACGTCGGGGATCCCTGGGGCACCCAAGCGGGTCTCTTTCGCGAACATCCGCGAACCGTTGGAAGTGCCTGATCTGCTCGATCTGCAGGTCCAGTCCTTCGAATGGCTCGTCGGCGACGAGACCTGGTTCCAGCGCCGGGTCGACGCCGGCGAGGACAACCCCGTCGGTGGTCTGGAAGAGGTCCTCAGCGAGATCTCCCCGATCGAGGACTTCTCCGGCTCGATGTCCCTGTCGTTCACCGACCCGCGCTTCGACGAGGTCAAAGCCACGGTCGATGAGTGCAAAGACAAGGACATGACCTACGCGGCCCCGCTGTTCGTCACCGCGGAGTTCACCAACCACACCACTGGCGAGATCAAGAGCCAGACGGTGTTCATGGGTGACTTCCCGGTCATGACGGACAAGGGCACCTTCATCATCAACGGAACCGAGCGGGTCGTCGTGTCCCAGCTCGTCCGGTCCCCGGGTGTCTACTTCGACCAGTCGGTCGACAAGAGCACCGACAAGGACGTCTACAGCGTGAAGATCATCCCCAGCCGCGGTGCGTGGCTGGAGTTCGACGTCGACAAGCGCGACACCGTCGGCGTCCGCATCGACCGCAAGCGCCGCCAGCCGGTCACCGTGCTGCTCAAGGCGCTGGGCTGGTCCGCGGAGGCGATCCGCGAGCGGTTCGGCTTCTCCGAGACGCTGCTGGCGACCCTGGAGAAGGACCACACCGCAGGGCAGGACGAGGCCCTGCTGGACATCTACCGCAAGCTGCGCCCCGGCGAGCCGCCGACCAAGGAGAGCGCGCAGACCCTGCTGGAGAACCTGTTCTTCAAGGAGAAGCGCTACGACTTGGCCCGGGTCGGCCGGTACAAGGTCAACAAGAAGCTCGGCCTGGAGCTGCCCTTCGAGTCCGGCGTGCTCACCGAGGACGACATCGTCACCACCATCGAGTACCTGGTGCGGCTGCACGCGGCCGAGACCTCGATGGGCGAGGGCGAGCTCGAGGTCCCGGTCGAGGTCGACGACATCGACCACTTCGGCAACCGCCGCCTGCGCACCGTCGGTGAGTTGATCCAGAACCAGGTCCGGGTCGGCCTGTCCCGCATGGAGCGGGTCGTCCGAGAGCGGATGACCACCCAGGACGTCGAGGCGATCACGCCGCAGACCCTGATCAACATCCGCCCGGTGGTGGCGGCGATCCGGGAGTTCTTCGGCACCTCGCAGCTCTCCCAGTTCATGGACCAGACCAACCCGATCGCGGGCCTGACGCACAAGCGCCGGCTCTCCGCGCTCGGGCCGGGCGGTCTGTCCCGGGAACGCGCGGGCATGGAGGTCCGCGACGTGCACCCGTCGCACTACGGCCGGATGTGCCCGATCGAGACGCCGGAAGGCCCGAACATCGGCCTGATCGGCTCGCTCGCCACGTTCGCCCGGGTCAATCCGTTCGGGTTCATCGAGACGCCGTACCGCAAGGTCATCGACGGTCAGGCCACCGACCAGATCGACTACCTGACCGCGGACGAAGAGGACCGCCACGTCAAGGCGCAGGCGAACACGCCGATCGACGAGGACGGCAACTTCCTCGAGGAGCGCGTCCTTGGCCGCCGGAAGGGCGGCGAGGTCGAGCTGCTGGCGCCGACCGAGATCGACTACATGGACGTCTCGCCGCGGCAGATGGTCTCCGCCGCGACCGCGATGATCCCGTTCCTGGAGCACGACGACGCCAACCGCGCTCTGATGGGCGCGAACATGCAGCGGCAGGCGGTCCCGCTGCTGCGCAGCGAGGCTCCGCTGGTGGGTACCGGCATGGAGCTGCGCGGTGCGGTCGACGCCGGCGACGTCGTGGTGGCCGACAAGGCCGGCGTCATCGAGGAGCTGTGCGCCGACTACGTGACGGTGATGGCCGACGACGGCACCCGGCACACCTACCGGTTGCAGAAGTTCAACCGCTCGAACCACGGCACCTGCACCAACCAGAAGCCGATCGTCAACGAGGGCGACCGGGTCGAGGCCGGGCAGGTCCTCGCGGACGGGCCGTGCACCGAGAACGGCGAGATGGCGCTGGGCAAGAACCTGCGCGTGGCCATCATGCCGTGGGAGGGGCACAACTACGAGGACGCGATCATCCTGTCCCAGCGACTGGTGCAGGACGACGTGATGACCTCGATCCACATCGAGGAGCACGAGGTCGACGCCCGGGACACCAAGCTCGGTGCCGAGGAGATCACCCGGGACATCCCGAACGTCTCCGAGGACGTGCTGGCCGACCTCGACGAGCGCGGCATCATCCGGATCGGCGCCGAGGTGCAGGGCGGCGACATCCTGGTCGGCAAGGTGACCCCGAAGGGTGAGACCGAGCTGACGCCGGAGGAGCGGCTGCTGCGGGCGATCTTCGGTGAGAAGGCCCGCGAGGTCCGGGACACCTCGCTGAAGGTGCCGCACGGCGAGACCGGCAAGGTCATCGGCGTCCGGGTGTTCAACCGGGACGAGGACGACGAGCTGCCGCCCGGGGTCAACGAGCTCGTGCGGGTCTACGTCGCGCAGAAGCGCAAGATCCAGGATGGTGACAAGCTCGCGGGCCGGCACGGCAACAAGGGCGTCATCGGCAAGATCCTGCCGGTCGAGGACATGCCGTTCACCGAGGACGGCACCCCGGTCGACATCATCCTGAACACGCACGGCGTGCCGCGACGGATGAACATCGGGCAGGTGCTCGAGACCCACCTCGGGTGGATCGCCTCGCAGGGCTGGTCCATCGACGGGGATCCGGACTGGGCGAAGCGGCTGCCCGCCGATCTCTACGAGGTCGACGCGGGTACGAACACCGCGAGCCCGGTGTTCGACGGTGCCCGCGAGGAGGAGATCACCGGCCTGCTGGCCTCCACCAAGCCGAACCGCGACGGCGAGCGCATGGTCAAGGAGGACGGCAAGGCGCAGCTGTTCGACGGGCGCAGCGGGGAGCCGTACCCCTACTCGGTGGCTCTCGGGTACATGTACATCCTGAAGCTGTCGCACCTGGTGGACGACAAGATCCACGCCCGCTCCACCGGCCCGTACTCGATGATCACGCAGCAGCCGCTGGGTGGTAAGGCGCAGTTCGGTGGCCAGCGCTTCGGTGAGATGGAGTGCTGGGCGATGCAGGCGTACGGCGCCGCCTACACCTTGCAGGAGCTGCTGACGATCAAGTCGGACGACGTGATCGGCCGCGTGAAGGTGTACGAGGCCGTCGTCAAGGGCGAGAACATCCCGGACCCGGGCATTCCGGAGTCGTTCAAGGTGCTGCTCAAGGAGCTCCAGTCGCTGTGCCTGAACGTCGAGGTGCTCTCCACGGACGGTGCGGCGATCGAGATGCGCGATGGCGACGACGAGGACCTGGAGCGTGCCGCGGCCAACCTCGGCATCAACCTGTCCCGCAACGAGTCGCCGTCGGTGGACGACGTCGTTCAGTGACCTCGCCGCCGGTCCGCGGGCGCGTGCCCGCCCGCGGACCGGCCACGGACCTGACCTGGCATTCCCGGCCGGTAGCCGGCCGGACCTTTCGACAAAGGGAGAAGACCCGACGTGCTGGACGTCAACTTCTTCGATGAACTCCGCATCGGCCTCGCCACGGCCGACGACATCCGCCAGTGGTCGTTCGGCGAGGTCAAGAAGCCCGAGACGATCAACTACCGCACCCTGAAGCCGGAGAAGGACGGGCTGTTCTGCGAAAAGATCTTCGGCCCGACCCGTGACTGGGAATGCTACTGCGGCAAGTACAAGCGGGTCCGGTTCAAGGGCATCATCTGTGAGCGCTGCGGCGTCGAGGTGACCCGGGCCAAGGTCCGCCGCGAGCGGATGGGGCACATCGAGCTCGCTGCCTCGGTGACGCACATCTGGTACTTCAAGGGCGTGCCGAGTCGGCTCGGTTACCTGCTCGACCTGGCGCCGAAGGATCTCGAGAAGATCATCTACTTCGCCGCCTACGTGGTCACCTCGGTGAACACCGAGATGCGGCACAACGACCTGTCCACGCTCGAGAACGAGATGCAGGTCGAGCGCAAGCGGATCGCGGACCAGCGGGACGCGGACCTGGAGGCCCGGGCCCAGAAGCTGGAATCCGACGTGGCCGAGCTCGAGAACGAGGGCGCCAAGAGCGATGTGCGGCGCAAGGTCAAGGAAGGCGGCGAGCGCGAGATGCGCCAGCTGCGCGACCGGGCCCAGCGCGACATCGACAAGCTCGACGAGATCTGGGAGACCTTCACCAAGCTGGAGCCCCGGCAACTGATCTCGGACGAGCTGCTCTACCGCGAGCTCTACGACCGCTACGGCGAGTACTTCACCGGTGGCATGGGCGCCGAGGCCATCCAGGCGCTGCTGCAGGACTTCGACATCGACGCCGAGGCCGAGTCGCTGCGCGAGACCATCCGCTCCGGCAAGGGCCAGAAGAAGCTGCGCGCGCTGAAGCGGCTCAAGGTCGTCGCGGCGTTCCAGACCACCGGGAACAACCCCGGCGGCATGGTGCTCAACTGCGTCCCGGTGATACCGCCGGACCTGCGCCCGATGGTGCAGCTCGACGGTGGCCGGTTCGCGACCTCCGACCTCAACGACCTCTACCGCCGGGTGATCAACCGGAACAACCGCCTCAAGCGGCTGATCGACCTCGGTGCACCCGAGATCATCGTGAACAACGAGAAGCGGATGTTGCAGGAGTCCGTGGACGCGCTGTTCGACAACGGCCGTCGCGGGCGTCCGGTAACCGGTCCCGGCAACCGGCCGCTGAAGTCGTTGTCCGACCTGCTCAAGGGCAAGCAGGGCCGATTCCGGCAGAACCTGCTCGGCAAGCGCGTGGACTACTCGGGCCGTTCCGTCATCGTCGTCGGCCCGCAGCTCAAGCTGCACCAGTGCGGGCTGCCGAAGGAGATGGCGGTCGAGCTGTTCAAGCCGTTCGTGATGAAGCGGCTTGTCGACCTCAACCACGCGCAGAACATCAAGTCCGCGAAGCGGATGGTGGAGCGCCAGCGCCCGCAGGTGTGGGACGTGCTGGAAGAGGTCATCGCCGAGCACCCGGTGCTGCTCAACCGTGCTCCCACGCTGCACCGCCTGGGCATCCAGGCGTTCGAGCCGCAGCTGGTGGAGGGCAAGGCGATCCAGCTGCACCCGCTGGTCTGCGAGGCGTTCAACGCCGACTTCGACGGTGACCAGATGGCGGTGCACCTGCCGTTGTCCGCCGAGGCGCAGGCCGAGGCCCGGGTGCTGATGCTGTCCAGCAACAACATCCTCTCGCCCGCGTCCGGCAGGCCGCTGGCGATGCCCCGGCTGGACATGGTCACCGGCCTGTACCACCTGACGCGGCAGGTCGACGGTGCCGAGGGCGAAGGCCAGTCGTACTCGTCGGTCGGCGAGGCGATCATGGCCTACGACCGCGGCGGTCTCTCGCTGCAGGCGAAGATCCGGATCCGGCTGCGCGACGTGGTCCCGGCCAAGGAGGCCACCCCCGAGGACTGGGAGCCGGGCAAGCCCTGGCTGGCCGAGACCACCTTGGGCCGGGTGTTCTTCAACGAGCTGCTGCCGGAGGACTACGCGTTCGTCAACGACCTGCTGCCGAAGAAGCGGCAGGCGGCGATCGTCAACGACCTGGCCGAGCGGTACCCGATGGTCACCGTCGCCCAGACGCTGGACAAGCTCAAGGACGCCGGGTTCTTCTGGGCGACCCGTTCGGGCGTGACCGTGTCGATCTCCGACGTGGTGGTTCCGGAGACCAAGGGCGAGATCCTGGACTCCTACGAGCAGCGCGCCGACCAGGTGGAGAAGCGCTACCGCCGCGGTGCGCTGTCCTACCAGGAGCGCAACGCCGAACTGGTCCGGGTGTGGACGGAGGCCAAGGACGAGGTCGCCGACGCCATGGAGAAGAACTTCCCGGACGACAACTCGATCAGCATGATCGTGAAGTCCGGGGCGGCGGGGAACATGACCCAGGTCGTGCAGCTCGCCGGGATGCGCGGGCTGGTGTCGAACCCGAAGGGCGAGTACATCCCGCGTCCGATCAAGGCGAACTACCGCGAGGGCCTTTCCGTGCTGGAGTACTTCATCTCCAACCACGGTGCCCGCAAGGGTCTGGCCGACACCGCGCTGCGCACCGCCGACTCCGGTTACCTGACCCGGCGCTTGGTGGACGTCTCGCAGGACGTGATCGTCCGGGAGGCCGACTGCGGTACCGAGCGCGGCATCCGGATGCCGATCGCCGAGGTGCTGCCGGACGGCACGGTGCTGCGGGACGCGCACGCGGAGACCAGCGTGTACGCCCGCACCACGGCCGACGACGTCACCGACGCCGACGGCAACATCGTGCTCACCCGCGGTTCGGACCTGGGCGACCCGGCGATCGAGAAGCTGCTCGCCGCCAAGGTCACCAAGGCCAAGGTCCGCAGCGTGCTGACCTGCGAGTCCGGTAACGGGGTCTGCGCGGTCTGCTACGGCCGCTCGATGGCCACCGGCAAGTTGGTGGACGTCGGCGAGGCCGTCGGCATCGTCGCCGCCCAGTCCATCGGTGAGCCCGGCACGCAGCTCACGATGCGTACCTTCCACCAGGGCGGTGTCGCCGGTGACGACATCACCACCGGTCTGCCGCGCGTCACCGAGTTGTTCGAGGCCCGGATCCCGAAGGGCAAGGCGCCGATCGCGGACGCCCCCGGCCGGATCCGGATGGAGGACAACGACCGGTACTGGAAGATCACGATCATTCCGGACGACGGCAGCGACGAGATCGTCTACGACAAGCTGTCCAAGCGGCAGCGGCTCGCGGTGATCTCGGTGGACGGCACCGAGCGGCAGATCTCCGACGGGGACCACGTCGACGTCGGCCAGCAGCTGCTGGAAGGCGCCGTCGACCCGCACGAGGTGCTGCGCGTGATGGGCCCGCGGGAGGCGCAGCTGCACCTGGTCCGCGAGGTCCAGGAGGTGTACCGCTCGCAGGGTGTGGGCATCCACGACAAGCACGTCGAGGTGATCGTCCGCCAGATGCTGCGCCGGGTCATCATCATCGACTCCGGTGCGACCGAGTTCCTGCCCGGCTCCCCGGTGGAGCGCTCGCAGTTCGAGGGCGAGAACCGCCGCGTGGTGGCCGAGGGCGGCGACCCGGCCTCCGGCCGTCCGGTGCTGATGGGCATCACCAAGGCGTCGCTGGCGACCGAGTCCTGGCTGTCGGCGGCCTCCTTCCAGGAGACGACCCGCATCCTCACGAACGCCGCCATTGAGGGCGCCAGCGACAAGCTGGTCGGCCTCAAGGAGAACGTGATCATCGGTAAGTTGATCCCGGCCGGTACCGGCATCAACCGCTACCGCAACATCCAGGTGCAGCCGACCGAGGAGGCACGGGCCGCGGCCTACGCGATCCCGTCCTACGACGACGGCTACTACACCCCGGACGTGTTCGGTGCGGGCACCGGTGCTGCGGTGCCGCTGGACGACTACGACTTCGGCCGCGACTACCGGTAACGAAGTCCGCGATCCGCGGCCGCGGATCTGCTTTCGGAAGGCCCTCGCCCGTTCCCGGGCGGGGGCCTTCCGCTTTTCCGGCTGCCGTGTTCCGGACTGCCGTCGGTGTCGTGCGTTGGTGATCATGTCGGCGGGTCCTCCGCATCCGTGCCCGCCGCGGCGTGGCGGTCCGCCGGGCGCGGCCCGGGGGTCAGGCACAGCCCGCGGCGCTGCGCCTCGGTGATCAAGGCGAGCTGATCGGACAGCGCGCGGTAGCGGATCGCCTCGCACTGCCGGATCGCGTCTACCAGCGAACCGTCCGAGCACTCCGACAGCTGCTGGGACGGTTGCTGTTCCTGGGCCGGCGGGTCGAGGTCCAGCTCCTCCGGCCCGGCGCGATCGGCGGGCACGGCGCTGAGGTGCGGGCCGCAGTCGAGCGGCTTCGTTTTGGCGTTCATGTGTTCGATCATCCAGCATCGAACATCCGTTCGCCATTACACGTGCGGGTGGTGTCCGGCCGCGGAATAGCCGCCCGCGGAGATCGGGTTGTACGCCGTATGCGAGCGATAGGTGTCTCTGAGTTCGGCGGTCCCGATGTGCTGCGGGAATTCCAGATCCCCGAGCGGCATGTCGGGCCCGGCGAAGTGCGGATCGACGTTCGAGCCGCCGCGGTGAACCCCACCGACACGGTCCTGCGCAGCGGTGCCTATGCCGAACGCCTGCGCACGAATCCGCCCCCGTACGTGCCCGGGATGGACGTGGCCGGGGTGCTGGACGAGGTCGGGTCCGAGGTCTCCGATCTGGCGGTCGGCGAGCACGTGATGGCGATCGTGGTGCCCGATGGAGCGCACGGTGGCTATTCGGAAAGCCTGGTGCTGCCCGAGCGGTCGGTCGTGCGGGTTCCCGCAGGCGCGGACGACGTCGCCGCCGCGAGTCTGCCGATGAACGCGCTCACCGCCCGGCAAGCCCTCGACCTGCTGGAACTGCAACCGGGTCAGACGCTCGCGGTGACCGGCGCGGCAGGCGCGTTCGGTGGCCACGTCGTGCAGCTGGCGAAGGCCGACGGGCTGAAGGTGATCGCGGACGCGGCCGACAAGGATCGCGAGCTGGTCCGGTCGCTGGGCGCGGACGTCATCGTCGAGCGCGGCGACGACGTGGCGAAACGGCTCCGCGAGGTCGAACCGGAGGGCGTGCACGCCGTGGCGGATGGTGCCGTGCACAACGAACTCGTGCTTCCCGCGGTTCGCGACGGAGGCCGGGTGGCGACCGTGCGGTTCTTCTCCGCTGAGGGCGAGCGCGGGATCACGTACCACCCGGTGTCAGTGCGCGATTATCAGCTGGAGAAGGAGAAGCTGGACCGGCTGCGCGCGCAGGTCGAGGAAGGTGTGCTCAGCTTGCGGGTGGCCCAGACCTTCTCCGCGGACCAGGCGCCGGAGGCGCACCGCGCCTTGGAGGCCGGCGGTGCGCGGGGGCGGATGGTGTTGATGTTCTGAGCCGCCGGGCCGCCGGGTGGTGGCGTGCGCGCCGCCACCACCTGTCGGCTGCGTCGCTGCGGGGCTCAGCCCTCCAGGTCGGAAAGGGCCTTGCGGACCCGTTCGACCTCGGCTTCGAGTTCGGCCAGCTTCGCTTCGTGCTGTTCCCGCGCGGCGCTGATTACCCCCTCGATGGCTTCCGAGATGTCCTCGTGCAGTTCCGCCGCGGCCTTGGACACGGCGGCGGCCGGGATCGGCAGGCCCTGCACGACCCGCTTGCCGGAGTGCAGCAGCTCGGCCTGCCATTCGCCTTCGGCGGTGCCGGTCACGGTGAGGGTGAGCTCGACGGTGCGGGTCTTCTTGGCCGAACTCTGCTTGCGGGGCTTCGGCTTCTTCGGCGCGGACTCCGCCGCGGCGGCTGCACCCGTGCCTTCGTCGGTGCCCGCGGCCGGGGTCTGGCCCGATTCCGGCGCCGCGGCTTGCTCGGTTCCTTCGCTGGTGCCCTGATCTGCTTCCGCGTCCAAAGTTCCTCCTCGATCTCACGAACCTGCGGCATAGAGTAGAACACCAGTTCCCCTGTGGTGTCCCGCGGTCGCTCGCGAGACCGCACTTTATCGGGACGGACCACGGGAACCGGCTGTCATGGGTCAAGTGCGTCGAGCAGCGCGGCGAGCCCTGGCCGAAAGGCGTGCTCCGCAGGTGCCGCGTAGCCGATGACGACGCCGGGCGGCCGGGACTGCGCGTTCACCCAGTGCGGCCCGAGAGCTTCGAGTTCAACGGCGCGTGCGCGGGCGCGGGTCAGGATTTCACGTTCGCCGGGGCCGTCCGGATCAAGTCCCAGGGTCAGGTGCAGCCCGGCCGAGATCCCCGCGGGGTAGAGCCGGTGCCGGGCGCGAAGACCGTCCAGCGCGCGCAAGAGCTGTTCGCGCCGCGAGCGGTAGGTGTTGCGCGATCGCCGGACGTGCTGGTCGTACGCACCGGATCGCAGCATCTCGGCCAAGGCGAGCTGATCGAAGCCGTGCCCACCGGGCAGCTTCATCGCCCGCACCGGTTCCACGAGGCGTGCGGGCAATGCGAGCCACGCTATTCGCAGCGCCGGGGCGAGGCTCTTGCTCGCCGTTCCCGCGTAGATCACCACATCGGGCGCCATCCCCTGCAGCGATCCGACTGGTCGGCGGTCGAACCGGAATTCGCCGTCGTAGTCGTCCTCGACGATGAGACCTCCCGCCGAGCGCGCCGCGCGGATCAGCGCCGAGCGGCGCTGCGCCCGCATGGTCACCCCCAGCGGGTACTGGTGCGCGGGAGTGATCACGGTGACCGGACTGCGCAGCCGCTGCACTTCGATGCCCTGGTCGTCCACGGGAACACCGCGCACCCGCATCCCCGCGCTCGCGGCGATGTCCCGGAACTGCGGCAGCGAGGGGTCCTCGAAGTCCACCGAGCCGGTTCCCTGCGCCAGTAGGGCCCTGCTGAGCAGCGACAACGCTTCGCTGTAGCCGTTGCAGACGATCAACCGATCAGGCGCGGTGTCCACCGCCCTGGAACGCCGCAGGTAGTCGGCGAGCACTTCGCGCAGTTCCAGTGGTCCTTGCGGGTCGCCGTAGTCGAGGTCCCCGGCAGGCATGTTGCGCACGATCCGGCGGTGCGCGCTGAGCCAGTCCTTGCGCGGGAAGGAGCTCAGATCCGGCCGGCCCGGCCGGAAATCCCAGCGCGGCGGGTGCGGTGCGGGACGCGCGGGCGGCGCGGAGCTCTCGCCGGTGCGGAGCCGTTCCGCGACGGTCGTGGGGGCGCCCTGCCGGGACAGCAGGAAACCCTCCGCGGTGAGCTGGGTGTACGCGCGGGTCACCGTGCCGCGGGCGACGCCGAGGTCTCGGGCGAGCGCGCGGGTCGACGGCACTCGCGTCCCAGCCGCCAGCCGCCCGTCCCGGATCGCCGTGCGCAGCGCTTCGGCGAGACCGCTGCTGTCCGGACGCCCGGACCAGTCCAGGTGCAGGTCCAGCCCGGCGGATCCGGGCCGTGGGTCGGTCACGGGATCGGACTTTAACGGACCGCGCCGCCGACTCCTGCTGATCGGTGCGTGGTGCGACAGCTGAGGGACAGCGGCGCCGGACGCCGGGCCCGTTGTCGATCAACCGTTCCGGTGATTCGGAACCGGCACGCGGCAGCTCGGTCGCGCGCGCCGTGGGCTGCGCCGGGCGAGCGCTGATTCGGATGGCCGCGCAGAGCTTCGGAAGCGGCATCCGCGCTGGGTAGCAAGGCCCTGCCCGGCTCAGCTCCGGCGTCTTCCGCGGCCCGGCTCGGTGCGCGAACCACTTGGATCGGTGAGCAAGATCTCGCTCGGCCGGCGGACGCCTCGTGTCCTCCGGCGTTCGCCGGAGCGGGGCAATTCGATCGTCGATCCACCGGGGGAGCCGCCCAGATCGTCGTGCCCGTGCGGCAACATGTGGATGAAGGTCTCGGGATCGGACCGGCTCCGCTCCCGACCGGCGCTCCACGGCCCGCGCTCGTGGACGCAAGCGCTGCCCCGCACGGTGACCCGACAGGAGACTGGGGATGAGCGGTGACACCTCGAGGTTCGCGAACACCGGCACGTCGGCGGTGTCGCGCCGAGAGCCGCCCGAGCTGAGCTGGTCCGAGCGGTTCCGCGGCGCGCTGCTCGGCGGTGCCGTGGGCGACGCGCTCGGCTCGGGAGTGCGCACCCGTTCCGTGTGGGACATCCAGCACTGGTTCGGCAGGCAGGGGGTCGCCGACTACCTGCCGGTGTTCGGCCGCCGCGGTGGTGTCACGGAGTTGACCCAGCTGTCCGTGTTCACCCTCGAAGCGCTGTTGCGGGCGCGCGCCGTCAACGGCGCGGCCGCCGAGTGGCTGCCGACTCCGGTGATCCGCACGAATCACCTGCGCTGGCTCTACACCCAGGGCGTGCCGTGGGAATTCGCCATGTCCGGCTACTTGCGCACGCATCCGGAACCGGGTGGATGGCTGCTCGAACGCCCGCAGCTGTTCTCCACCCGCAATCCCGGGGGCGGCGCGCTGGCCGGGTTGGGCAAGCTCGCCGCGCAGCCGCCTGCGGAGGCCTCGTACGACCCGCGGTTCGGCCCGTCGGTTCGGCCGGGGTTCGCCGAGTGCGCGGTGTGGGCGGCGCCGACGATGGTGTGGAGCACTTCGGAGGATCGGGTCTTCGCGGCGGGCGCGGACACCGCGCGGCTGCTCACCGACGACGTCAACGTGCACGGTGCGACGGGTTTCCACGCGGACGTGCTGGCTCAGCTGATCCAGGGCGACATCGGGCTCTGGGACGCGGTCGGGCTCGCCGATGCCCGGCTGAGCTCGTTGAACACCGGAGCGGCCGCCCCGGCAGCGGTGCGCCGGGCGGTGCACGCGGCGATGTTCGCGACCCGCGGCGGCCGGCGGCCGGCGCCCGCGGAACTGGATGCCGAGTTCGAAACGGAGCAGCAGCCGGGTGAGCTGGGCACCGCGCTGGCCGCCGTCGGAGCGGGCGGCGGATTCCCCGCGGCCGTGCTCACGGCGGTGAACGTCTCCGCGGACAGCAGCGTCACCGGAGCACTGGCTGGCCAGCTCGCCGGAGCGCTGTACGGGCCGGACGCGATTCCGCCGCGGTGGCGCGAGGAACTGGAACTCGCCGAGATCATCGAGACGTTGTGCGCGGATGCCGCGGAGGCCTTCGCGCCGCCACCGCCGCCTCCGCCGCTGCCCAAGTGGGCGCAGCGCTACGTCGCCGATCCGCGCCGTGCCACGCCTGCGCCGCGGGAGCTGGGCGCCGCGCCGCCCGCGGAGCCGATGACCACTGTGGACAGTGGTCGCGGTCCGGAACCGGCGCGGCAGGTGGACGGCAACAACGATCCGACGATGGTCATCGACCTGAGCAAGGTGGATTTCGATCGGCCGCGGTCCGCCGAACCCGCGCCCGCGCAGCCCGAACCCGCGCAGCCCGAACCGCAGTTCCCACCCGCGGACCAGGAGCCCCGGCCGGTCGCGGACACCTCCGCCGAACCGACCGACCGCACCGATCTGTCCCGACTGGACTTCGGTAGCGAGGACGACGATCCGGTCGACGCCGACCGGCCTGCGCCGAGCATCACGCCGGACTTCAGCAACAACATGTTCGGCCTCTCCGCGGACCGCACCGACCGGGAGGAGTTGTCGAGGCTGGCCAGGCTGGTCTCGTTACGTCCCGAGGAAGCGGGCCGCATCCCGGCCGAGCCACCACCGCAGCCCGCGCGAGATGCCGGCTCGGGGGCGGACGCGCCTGCCGACCGCTCCGATGCGGCTGCTGCGGAGCCGTCGGAAGTCGGCGGGGTGGCGGACGAGCAGCCCGCGTCGGCGTTCGCGGAGTCCGCGGAATCTTGGGATGAGCCTGCTGAGCCGGTTCAGCAGTGGCAGGAGCCTGTTGGTTCGGAGTCGGTCCCGTCGATGGGTGAGCAGTCCGCGTCGGCGTTCGCGCAATCCGCCGAATCTTGGGATGAGCCTGTTGAGCCCGTTCAGCAGTGGCAGGAACCCGGGCGCTCCGAGTCGTACTCGCCGGTGGGCGAGCAGCCCGCTCCTGTGCCGGAGGAGTCCGTCGGACAGGCTTGGGATGAGCCTGCTGAGCCGGTTCAGCAGTGGCAGGATCCTGGGCGTTCGGAGTCGGAGCCGTCGACGGGTGAACAGTCCGAGCCCGCGCCCGCGGACTCCGCTGCGCAGCTCTGGGAAGCACCCGTCCAGCAGGCGCAGACATCGGACGAAGCGGTCGCCGCGGAAGCTCCGGAATCCCCCGACGAGCACGCGGACCAGCCGGAGCCCTCCGAGACGCACACCGATCCGCTCCCGGTTTCCGAGGCACGCGCGGCTAAACCGGTCTCCGGTGGCCACGCGAAGCCCGAGTTCACCGACGAGGTCGCGCCCTCGCTGACCGAGCGGGTGCTCGGCTGCTTCCTCGGCGGCGCGCTCGGTGACGCGCTCGGTTCGGACCTGGAGTTCGCCACCGCCGAGCAGATCACCGAGCGGTTCGGGCCCGGCGGCCCGCAAGGACTCCGCGAGGCGTACGGCGTGCCGGGTGCCATCACCGACGACACGCAGATGACGCTGTTCACCGCGGAGGGCCTCATCCGCGGCAGCGTCGCCCGCCGCACCCTCGGCGGCACCGACCCGATGCCGGAGGTGCAGCTGGCCTACCAGCGCTGGCTGCACACCCAGGGCGTCGAGTGGGAGGCCGCCGCGGGCGTGTTCCACGACCGGTATCCGCAACCGGACGGCTGGCTGATGGGGGTGCGCGGCCTGTTCAGCACTCGCGCCCCCGGAAAGACGATCTTCCGCGCGCTGTCGCGCTTCGGCGATGGGCAGCAGGCGGGCTCGTTGGCCGAGCCGGTCAACGACTCGAAGGGCTGCGGCGGCGTGATGCGGGCAGCTCCCGTGGCGCTGTACTCGCCCGACCCGCCGGTCGCGTTCGAGTTCGCGGCCCGGGTGACGGCGCTGACGCACGGCCACCCGTCCGGCTACCTGTCCGCGGGTGCACTGGCCGTGATCGTCCAGCAGGCGCTGCTCGGCCAAACCCTCGACGACGGCGTGTGGCTGGCGTTGCAGGTCCTCGAGACCTGGGACGGGCACGAGGAGACCAGCGAGCTGCTCAAGCTGGCCGTGGAACTGGCCGAGCAGGGCGAGCCCACGCCGGAGCAGATCGCCGAGACCCTCGGCGGCGGTTGGGTCGGCGAGCAGGCGCTGGCGATCGCGGTGTGCGCCGCGCTCGCGGGCGGCGATGTGCCGAACTCGCTGCGCATCGCGGTGCACCACGACGGTGACAGCGATTCCACCGGTGCGATCTGCGGCAACATCGTCGGCGCGTTGACCGGGGTGGGAGAGCTCCCGGTGAGCTGGCTGGCCGACCTGGAACTGCGCGACGTCGTCGAGCAGATCGCGCTGGATTGCGTCGCAGAGTTCGGCGAACCGCTGCTGCACGATCCGGACTCCCCGGAGCCCCCGGCCGATGAGCGGCCCGCCGACGAGGAGTGGGACCAGCGCTATCCGGTGCAGCCGCTGCCCGCCGCCGGGCGGGGTGATTCGCCGACGGCCCTGCTGCCCGCGGTGGGCGCACCGGCGTCCGAGTCCGCGCAGCCCGGCGATGCTCCGGCCGAGCCCGAGCAGGCGGCTCCGGACGCGCCCGCGGATCCAGAGCCGCTGGCCGCGTTCCCCGCGCCGAAGCCTGCTCCGCGCCGCATCCACGGTGCACAGCCCGCCTACGACAGCGAGGGCTGAGGGCGATCCGATCGGTTTCGCCGTGATCCGGGATGCAGCGGCCGGATGCGGTGAATCGACTCTCGGCCAGTGTTGATGTTGATAGCGTTCTCGCCGGCCAAGGACGCAGCGCTGCGTGGACGTCGACCGCGCGGTGTCGCGAGCGTTCGGGTCGGCGGCATCAGCGCGGCTGAGCGGATGGTCCGCGAAACGACGACGAGTGGTAACGGCGGTACCCGATCTTGCGCGATGATTCGACGCAGGCAGGCTCGACTTCGCCTGCCGACGCGATGTCTCCCCGAACCCCTCAAGAGCGCTTCATCGCCTCGATGCTCGCCGGTGCCCTGGGCGATGCCCTCGGCTATGCGATCGAGTTCCACGACATCGGGATGATCCGCCGCTATCACGGGGATCACGGGCTCACCGAGCCGGTCCTGCGGGATGGCGTCGCGCAGATCTCCGATGACACGCAGATGATGCTGTTCACCGCGGAAGGACTGATCCGCGCGCACGTCGCGCGCCGGATCAAGCCCGTGGACAACGACCCGGTTCCCGAGGTGCAGCACGCTTACCTGCGGTGGTTGCACACCCAGAACCGGCCGTGGGAGCAGGCCGGTGGTCCTTACGCGCAGCACCTCCAGGTCCCGGACGGGTGGTTGATCAGCAACCAGGAGCTGTTCGCGCCGCGGGCCCCGGGCAGCACTTGCATGTCGGCATTGCTGAACTTCGCGCGGACGCATCAGCACGCGACCCCGGAACACCGGATCAACGACTCCAAGGGCTGCGGCGGAGTCATGCGGGCCGCTCCGGTCGCGGTGTGGTCGAACGATCCGGCCGAGGTCTTCTGGGCCGCGGTCGGGACGGCGGCGCTGACCCATAGTCATCCCAGCGGCTTCGTGTCGGCCGGCGTGCTCGCCGTGCTCGTGCACCAGTTGCTGCGGGACGTCTCGTTGCCGGAAAGCGTGCGGATGGCGCGTGAACTCCTCGTGCGCTGGCCGGGTCACGAAGAGCAGTTGCGGGCGTTGGACGCCGCCGTCCAGCTCGCGAGCAAGGGGCCGGTCGGTCCCGAAGAGCTCAAGGAGACGCTGGGAGAGGGTTGGACCGGTGAGGAAGCGCTCGCGATCGGGCTCTACTCCGTGCTGGCGACCGAGGACCTGCGCAGCGCGCTGCTGCTGTCGGTGAACCACTCGGGGGACTCGGACTCCACCGGCATCGTCTGCGGCAACATCGCGGGTGCGCTGTACGGTACTCGGGCCGTTCCCCCGGAATGGCTGCGCGCGCTGGAACTGCGGGACGTGATCGAGGCGCTGGCCACCGACGCGCTGACTGAGTTCAGCCCCGCCGCGCCTACCGACCCGGCTTGGACCCGGCGCTATCCTGCCTGGTGAGGAGTTCATGGTCGGCGCGCGGCGCGGCCCGCCGTCCATTTGCGGTGTTGCCGGTCCTGGACAGCGCCACGAGCGGACGACCGCGTCGCAGCACCTCGAGGTCTGCGCGGCTCACCGGGCGCCGGGGCCCGCCGCCGCGTCCGCTCGCACCCCTTGTCATCGCGGGTAAAGTCGCGAAGAACACCACACCATTAGCTCGGTCTGCGGCGCTTGGGGACGACCGAGCAGGTCATGGGGACCCCGTTTTGACCCCCTCAGAACGGGGCGGGTATCTTTGCTTATCGGACCCGAAAGCGATCGGGTCGGTCCGTATGCCCGTGCGTGCGACGTGGTCGTTGAGGTGACTGGTTCATCGAGGTGACCGCGACCATGGACATGGGCCGTGCGGAACTCTCCTGACAACCATCGGGTTCGTTCCTGTCGGTTCGCTCCCGTGGGAGACACCATTAGCGCCGCAAGGGCCGGGGAGTGGCCGACACGCCCGACCTCGTGGTGCGGGGGAGTCCCAAGTACACAGTGCCTGCCAGGTGCTCGGCGCCAGGGCACGTGCCCGGACGCCGACTCGTGCGAGCGCCGCCGGGCGAGAGCAACCACGAAGACGCGAACGCTCAAGAGAAAGCCGGTCCATGCCCACCATCCAGCAGCTGGTCCGTAAGGGCCGCCAGGACAAGGCCGCGAAGACCAAGACCGCGGCGCTCAAGGGGAGCCCGCAGCGGCGCGGCGTGTGCACTCGCGTGTACACCACGACCCCGAAGAAGCCCAACTCGGCACTGCGCAAGGTCGCCCGTGTCAAGCTCACCAGCGGCACCGAGATCACGGCCTACATCCCGGGTGAGGGGCACAACCTGCAGGAGCACTCGATCGTGCTCGTTCGCGGCGGCCGTGTGAAGGACCTCCCCGGCGTGCGCTACAAGATCATCCGCGGGTCCGCTGACACGCAAGGCGTGAAGAACCGCAAGCAGGCTCGCAGCCGGTACGGCGCGAAGAAGGAGAAGAGCTGATGCCCCGCAAGGGTCCGGCCCCGAAGCGGCCGCTGAACGCCGACCCCGTGTACAGCTCGCCGCTGGTCACGCAGTTGGTGAACAAGGTCCTGGTCGACGGCAAGCGCTCGCTGGCCGAGCGGATCGTCTACGGCGCGCTGGAAGGCGCCCGGGAGAAGACCGGCACCGACCCGGTGGTCACGCTCAAGCGCGCGCTGGACAACGTCAAGCCGACCCTGGAGGTCCGCAGCCGCCGCGTCGGTGGCGCGACCTACCAGGTGCCGATCGAGGTTCGCGCCGGCCGCTCCACCACGCTGGCCCTGCGCTGGCTGGTCACCTTCTCCCGCAAGCGCCGGGAGAAGACCATGGTCGAGCGCCTGATGAACGAGCTGCTCGACGCCAGCAACGGACTCGGCGCGAGCGTCAAGAAGCGCGAAGACACGCACAAGATGGCGGAGTCCAACAAGGCCTTCGCGCACTACCGCTGGTGACGACGGGTCGGCTCCTGCCCGCCTCGGCTCACCGATTCGACGGCTTTT
The DNA here is from genome assembly GCF_037023755.1 of Saccharopolyspora sp. SCSIO 74807. Lineage (NCBI taxonomy): Bacteria > Bacillati > Actinomycetota > Actinomycetes > Pseudonocardiales > Pseudonocardiaceae > Saccharopolyspora > Saccharopolyspora sp. SCSIO 74807. The sequence continues at coordinate 2,231,006 of NZ_CP146100.1, forward strand.
ACCTGCTGTAGGAACGGGGAAGAAACTCGTGGCACGCGACGTGCTGACGGACCTCACGAAGGTCCGCAACATCGGCATCATGGCCCACATCGATGCGGGCAAGACCACCGCGACCGAACGGATCCTCTTCTACACGGGGATCAACCACAAGCTCGGCGAGACGCACGACGGCGCGTCGACGATGGACTGGATGGCCGAGGAGCAGAAGCGGGGGATCACGATCACCTCGGCTGCTACCACGACCTTCTGGGGCGACTGCCAGATCAACATCATCGATACGCCGGGGCACGTCGACTTCACCGCCGAGGTGGAGCGTTCGCTGCGCGTCCTGGACGGTGCCGTCGCCGTCTTCGACGGCAAGGAAGGTGTCGAGCCGCAGTCCGAGCAGGTCTGGCGGCAGGCGGACAAGTACGACGTGCCGCGCATCTGCTTCATCAACAAGATGGACAAGCTGGGCGCGGACTACTACTTCAGCGTGGACACCATCCGCGAACGGCTCGGTGCCCGCCCGCTGGTGCTGCAGCTGCCCATCGGCCGGGAATCCGAGTTCGAGGGCGTCGTCGACCTGATCAGCATGAAGGCGCTGACCTGGCGCGGTGACGTGAAGAAGGGCGAGCAGTACGAGATCGAGGACATCCCCGCGGACCTGGCCGAGAGCGCGGCCAAGTACCGCGAGGAGCTCATCGAGGCCGTGGCGGAGTCCGATGAAGAGCTGATGGAGGCCTACTTCGGTGGTGCGGAGCTGACCACCGAGCAGATCAAGACCGGCATCCGCAAGCTCACCATCAACCGCGAGGCGTTCCCGGTGCTGTGCGGCAGCGCGTTCAAGAACAAGGGCGTGCAGCCCATGCTCGACGCGGTGGTCGACTTCCTGCCGTCGCCGCTGGACGTGCCGCCGGTGCAGGGCCTGCTGCGGGACGGCGAGACCGAGGCCGAGCGCAAGCCGAGCACCCAGGAGCCGTTCGCGGCGCTGGTCTCGAAGGTTTCGGTGCACCCGTTCTACGGCAAGCTGACCTACGTCCGGGTCTACTCCGGCAAGATCTCCCAGGGTGCGCAGATCATGAACGCCACCCGGGAGCGCAAGGAGCGCATCGGGAAGCTGTTCCAGATGCACTCCAACAAGGAGAACCCGGTCGAGGAGGCGCAGGCGGGGCACATCTACGCCGTGGTGGGGCTCAAGGAGACCACCACCGGTGACACGCTCTGCGACCCGCAGAACCCGATCGTGCTCGAGTCGATGACCTTCCCGGAACCGGTCATCGACGTGGCGGTCGAGCCGAAGACCAAGGCCGACCAGGAGAAGCTGTCCACGGCGATCCAGAAGCTCGCCGAGGAGGACCCGACCTTCCGCGTCCACCACGACGAGGAGACCGGTCAGATGGTCCTGTCCGGCATGGGTGAGCTGCACCTGGAAGTCCTGGTCAACCGGATGAAGACGGACTTCAAGGTCGAGGCGAACATCGGTAAGCCGCAGGTGGCCTACCGGGAGACGATTCGCAAGCCGGTCGAGAAGTACGAGTACACGCACAAGAAGCAGACCGGTGGTTCCGGGCAGTTCGCCCGCGTCATCATCGCGCTCGAGCCGATCGAGCAGACCGCGGACAGTGCGACGTACGAGTTCGACAACAAGGTCACCGGCGGCCGCATCCCGCGCGAATACATTCCGTCGGTGGACGAAGGCGCCCAGGACGCCATGCAGTACGGCGTGCTGGCCGGCTACCCGCTGGTCGGCGTCAAGATGACGCTGCTGGACGGCCAGTACCACGAGGTCGACTCCTCGGAGATGGCGTTCAAGGTCGCCGGTTCGATCGCGATGAAGGAAGCCGCGCAGAAGGCTTCCCCGGCGATCCTGGAACCGGTGATGGCGGTCGAGGTGACCACGCCCGAGGACTACATGGGCGATGTCATCGGCGACTTGAACTCCCGACGTGGCCAGATCCAGGCCATGGAGGAGCGCAGCGGTGCGCGCGTCGTCAAGGCGCAGGTGCCGCTGTCCGAGATGTTCGGGTATGTCGGCGACCTGCGTTCTCGGACGCAGGGCCGCGCGAACTACTCGATGGTGTTCGACTCCTATGCCGAGGTTCCCGCGAACGTGGCGAAGGAGATCATCGCGAAGGCTACGGGCGAGTAATTCCCTGTAGTTCGGGGGCGGGTGGCCGCCGGTCGTCCGCCGCCAAACCCGACAGGACTCCGCCTGGCACTGAATCTTCGCGTCAGCAACGCGGGGACTGGCAAGTCGTACGGCGGAAAGAGAACAAGTCCAGGAGGACAATCCAGTGGCGAAGGCGAAGTTCGAGAGGGACAAGCCGCACGTCAACATCGGGACCATCGGTCACGTTGACCACGGCAAGACCACGCTGACCGCGGCCATCACCAAGGTGCTGCACGAAAAGCACCCGGAGCTGAACCCCTTCACGCCGTTCGACGAGATCGACAAGGCTCCGGAAGAGAAGACCCGCGGCATCACGATTCAGATCGCGCACGTCGAGTACCAGACCGAGAAGCGTCACTACGCGCACGTCGACGCTCCCGGTCACGCCGACTACGTGAAGAACATGATCACCGGTGCCGCCCAGATGGACGGTGCGATCCTGGTGGTCGCGGCGACCGACGGTCCGATGCCGCAGACCCGCGAGCACGTGCTGCTGGCCCGCCAGGTGGGCGTGCCCTACATCCTCGTCGCGCTGAACAAGGCCGACATGGTCGACGACGAGGAGATCATGGAGCTCGTGGAGATGGAGGTCCGCGAGCTGCTGACCGGCGAGGAGTACGCCGGCGACGACGTTCCGGTCGTCCGCGTCTCCGCGCTGAAGGCGCTGGAAGGCGACCCGGAGTGGACTGACAAGATCATGCAGCTCCTGGACGCCGTGGACGAGAACGTCCCGGACCCGCAGCGCGCGACCGACCAGCCCTTCCTGATGCCGGTCGAGGACGTCTTCTCGATCACCGGCCGCGGCACCGTGGTGACCGGCCGGGTCGAGCGCGGCATCATCAAGACCAGCGAAGAGGTCGAGCTGGTCGGCATCAAGGACAAGTCGATCAAGACCACGGTCACCGGCGTCGAGATGTTCCGCAAGCTGCTGGACCAGGGCCAGGCCGGGGACAACGTCGGCCTGCTGATCCGCGGCACCAAGCGCGAAGAAGTCGAGCGCGGCATGGTCGTCGTCAAGCCGGGTACCACGACCCCGCACACCGAGTTCGAGTGCCAGGTCTTCATCCGGTCCAAGGAGGACGGTGGCCGGCACACCCCGTTCTTCAACAACTACCGGCCGCAGTTCTACTTCCGCACCACCGACGTGACCGGTGTGGTGACCCTCCCCGAGGGCACCGAGATGGTCATGCCGGGCGACAACGTCGAGATGTCGGTGCAGCTCATCCAGCCGATCGCGATGGAGGAAGGCCTCCGCTTCGCGATTCGCGAGGGTGGCCGCACGGTCGGCGCCGGCCGCGTTACCAAGATCAACAAGTGATCTGAGGGCGAGGACCCGTTCCAGTAGGGGCGGGTCCTCGTCGGTTTTCCGGGGCCGTACCGCGGTGCTGCCCGGAAAGCCACCCCCGATTCGGGCTGGCGCAAGGCATGTGCCATCCTGTATGGGTTGCTCGTTCGGAGCGGCCGGTTTCCACCAGTCGTTCGGCGTTCGGAGAATTGTCCGTCGAGCTGGGGAAGTCCCGGCCGCTCCGCTGCGAGAAGCCCGCGCCCTGGAAGTTTCGGATCAGGACCGGTTTCGGCCGGGCCTGGGCGCTGCGATCCGCTGGTTCGCGGTATTCGCCGGTCCGGCAGGGTGCAAAGCAAGAGGTGTACGGGTCTTCGGGATCTTTTCCGGCGAGTTCTTCGCGCGGAATCATCTCAGCGGCCCATCCCAGCGGCGGAGTTCGGTGGGACCGGTTTGTGCACAGTGGGCGACACGCCCGACCGCGTGTACCGGGCACCAGCAACCTGAACAGGGGCGGACCAAGGGCTGGAGCTCCTCCGCGCGGATTCCCGCGGCGGGGTGCTCGACCGGCCCGGGCCGCGACGGGCACCCGAAGCCCATGGGCGCCAGGCGCCGCAGGCAGCTTCCGAGCTGCGCAGCGACGTCGCGCCGACCACTGGCGGCACGAGACTAGAGGAACGGCAAGCCACTATGGCGGGACAAAAGATCCGCATCCGGCTCAAGGCCTACGACCACGAGGCGATCGACGCGTCCGCGCGCAAGATCGTCGAGACCGTGACGCGCACCGGCGCTCGGGTCGTCGGGCCGGTGCCGCTGCCGACGGAGAAGAACGTCTACTGCGTCATCCGCTCTCCGCACAAGTACAAGGACTCGCGGGAGCACTTCGAGATGCGTACGCACAAGCGGCTGATCGACATCCTCGAACCGACGCCGAAGACGGTGGACGCGTTGATGCGCATCGACCTTCCGGCCAGCGTCGACGTGAACATCCAGTAAGGGTCGGCCCATCGTGAGGCGGGCCTGCACGGGCCTAGTGCGGAGAGAACGAGACTGATGTCTGACAGGCAGATCAAGGGGATTCTGGGCACCAAGCTCGGTATGACCCAGGTCTTCGACGAGAACAACCGGGTCGTGCCGGTGACCGTCGTGCAGACCGGGCCGAACGTGGTCACCCAGATCCGGACCCCCGACAAGGACGGCTACGCGGCCGTCCAACTGGCGTACGGCGCCATCGACCCCCGCAAGGTGAACAAGCCGCGCACCGGCCACTTCACCAAGGCCGGGGTCACCCCGCGGCGGCACCTGGTGGAACTGCGCACCAACGACGCCGGTGAGTACGAAATCGGCCAGGAGCTCACCGCCGAAGTCTTCGACAACGGCGCCGTGGTCGACGTGGTCGGTACGAGCAAGGGCAAGGGCTTCGCCGGCACGATCAAGCGGCACGGCTTCCACCGGCAGCCGATGAGCCACGGTACTCAGGCGGTGCACCGCAAGCCGGGTTCCATCGGCGGCTGCGCCACCCCGGGCCGCGTGTTCAAGGGCATGAAGATGTCCGGCCGGATGGGCGGCAACCGCGTGACCACCCAGAACCTCACGGTGCACCGGGTGGAGCAGGAGAGCGGCCTGTTGCTGATCAAGGGCGCCATCCCCGGCCCGAAGGGCGGTCTGGTGCTGGTTAAGAGCCCTGCGAAGGGTGGTGCGTGATGAGCTTGACGCTGGACGTCCGTACTCCGGACGGCGCGACCGACGGCAGCGTGGAGCTGCCCGCCGAGATCTTCGACGCGCAGGCCAACGTGGCCCTGCTGCACCAGGTGGTGACGGCCCAGCTCGCGGCCGCGCGCCAGGGCACGCACGCCACGAAGACCCGCGGCATGGTCTCCGGTGGCAGCAAGAAGCCGTACCGGCAGAAGGGCACGGGTAACGCCCGCCAGGGCTCGATCCGCGCCCCGCAGTTCGTCGGTGGCGGCACGGTGCACGGTCCGCAGCCCCGGGACTACACCCAGCGGACTCCCAAGAAGATGAAGGCCGCCGCGCTGCGCGGTGCGCTGTCCGACCGCACGCGCGCCGGTCAGCTGCACGTCGTGACGCACGTGGTGGGTGGCGAGACGCCGTCGACCAAGGCCGCCAAGTCCGCGGTCCGCACCTGGACCGAGGCCAAGCGCGTGCTGGTGGTGCTCAACCGCTCGGAGGAGGAGAACTCCTGGCTGAGCTTGCGCAACCTGCAGAACGTGCACCTGATCGACCCGAGCCAGCTCAACACCTACGACGTGCTGGTCAACGACGACGTGGTGTTCAGCAAGGCTGCGTTCGAGCGGTTCGTCGCCGGGCCTGCACGGGGTCGTTCGGCCAAGGCCGTGGCCACGTCGGCCGAGGCCGCGAGCGCTGAGGAGGCACAGCAGTGATCCCCGACCCGCGAGACATCATCCTGGCGCCGGTGATCTCCGAGAAGAGCTACGGGCTCTTGGAGGAGGGCCAGTACACCTTCCTGGTGCGTCCCGGCTCGAACAAGACCGAGATCAAGATCGCCGTGGAGAAGATCTTCGGCGTGAAGGTCAACAACGTGAACACGATCAACCGCGTCGGCAAGCGCAAGCGGACCCGGACCGGGTACGGCAAGCGCAAGGACACCAAGCGGGCGATCGTGACGCTGTCCCCGGAGAGCAAGCCGATCGAAATCTTCGGCGGCTCGGCTTCCTGACCGGCGCTGATTAGGACGAGGTTTCTACAGAGATGGGCATTCGCAAGCACAAGCCGACGACGGCGGGCCGTCGCGGTTCCAGCGTGTCCGACTTCTCCGAGATCACCCGGTCGCATCCGGAGAAGTCGCTGGTGCGCCCGTTGCACGGCCGCGGCGGCCGCAACGCGCACGGCAAGATCACCACGCGGCACCAGGGCGGCGGCCACAAGCGCGCCTACCGCGTGATCGATTTCCGCCGCAACGACAAGGACGGCGTGCCGGCCAAGGTCGCGCACATCGAGTACGACCCGAACCGCAGTGCCCGCATCGCGCTGCTGCACTACGTGGACGGCGAGAAGCGCTACATCATCGCGCCGAACAACGTGAAGCAGGGCGACCGGCTGGAGGCCGGCGCGCGTGCGGACATCAAGCCGGGCAACAACCTGCCGCTGCGCAACATCCCCACCGGCACCGTGATCCACGCGATCGAGCTGCGCCCCGGCGGCGGGGCGAAGATCGCGCGTTCCGCGGGCGCCCGGGTGCAGCTGGTGGCCAAGGACGGGCCGCACGCCCAGCTGCGGATGCCTTCGGGCGAGATCCGCAACGTGGACGCGCGCTGCCGGGCCACGGTGGGCGAGGTCGGCAACTCCGAGCACTCGAACATCAGCTGGGGCAAGGCGGGCCGGATGCGGTGGAAGGGCAAGCGCCCGGTCGTCCGCGGTGTCGTCATGAACCCGGTGGACCACCCGCACGGTGGCGGTGAGGGCCGGACTTCCGGCGGTCGCCACCCGGTCAACCCGAAGGGCCGCCCGGAGGGTCGCACCCGCCGCAGCAAGCCCAGCGACAAGCTCATCGTCCGTCGCCGTCGCACCGGCAAGAAGAAGCGCTGAGCAGGGAGGTAGCAGCAAATGCCACGCAGCCTGAAAAAGGGCCCGTTCGTGGACGACCACCTGCTCAAGAAGGTGGACGCGCTGAACGAGGCGAACAAGAAGACCGTGATCAAGACGTGGTCCCGCCGGTCCACGATCATCCCGGACATGCTCGGCCACACCTTCGCGGTGCACGACGGCCGCAAGCACATCCCGGTGTTCATCACCGAGGCGATGGTCGGGCACAAGCTGGGCGAGTTCGCGCCGACGCGGACCTTCAAGGGCCACGTCAAGGATGACCGGAAGTCGCGCCGCCGCTGAGCGGGGGCGAACCAAGAGCAAGGGGTAGCAGGATGACAGCCCGTTCCGACGACACCGCCGCGGACGCCAACCGCGCGGTGGCGCGGGCCCGCTTCGTCCGCGTGGCGCCGATGAAGGCGCGCCGCGTGGTCGAGCTCATCAAGGGCCGTAGCGCCAGCGAAGCCCTGGCCGTGCTCCAGTTCGCACCGCAGGCCGCCAGCGGTCAGGTGTCGAAGGTGCTCGCCAGCGCGGTCGCCAATGCGGAGAACAACCAGTCGCTCGACCCCGACACCCTGTGGGTGCACCGGGCGTACGTGGACGAAGGTCCGACGCTGAAGCGGTTCCAGCCGCGCGCCCAGGGGCGTGCCTACCGGATCCGCAAGCGGACCAGCCACATCACCGTCGAGGTGGAGTCGCGGCCGAAGGCGGCTAGCAAGTCGAAGAGCCAGAAGGGGAGTGCCCGGTAGTGGGTCAGAAGATCAACCCGCACGGCTTCCGACTCGGCATCACCACGGACTGGAAGTCCCGCTGGTACGCCGACAAGCAGTATTCGGAATACGTGGCGGAGGACGTCAAGATCCGCCGTCGGCTCTCTCGCGGTATGGAGCGCGCCGGTATCTCCAAGGTGGAGATCGAGCGCACCCGCGAGCGGGTCCAGGTGGACATCCACACCGCCCGGCCGGGCATCGTCATCGGCCGCCGCGGTGCCGAGGCGGACCGCATCCGCGATTCGCTGGAGAAGCTGACCGGCAAGCAGGTCCGGCTCAACATCCTCGAGGTGAAGAACTCCGAGGCGGACGCCCAGCTGGTCGCGCAGGGCGTGGCCGAGCAGCTGTCCAACCGCGTGTCCTTCCGGCGCGCGATGCGCAAGGCCATCCAGTCGGCCATGCGCTCGCCGCAGGTCAAGGGCATCCGGGTGCAGTGCGGCGGTCGTCTGGGCGGGGCCGAGATGTCCCGTTCGGAGTTCTACCGCGAAGGCCGGGTGCCGCTGCACACGCTGCGCGCGGACATCGACTACGGCTTCTTCGAGGCCCGCACCACGTTCGGCCGCATCGGCGTCAAGGTGTGGATCTACAAGGGCGAGCTGGTCGGCGGCCTGAAGCAGAAGCAGCAGGAGTCCGAGGTGCGCGCGCCGCGCGGCGAGGGCGGCGGCGGACGCGGTGAGCGCGGCGGCCGTTCCGAGCGCGGTGGCCGGCGTCGTTCCGGCGCTTCCGGCACCACCGGCTCCGGCGGTACCGAGGCCGGTCGCGCCGCCAAGGGCGGTTCGGCGGAGAGCCCGGAGCAGGCGCAGACCGCGGGCGACGCGGCCACTGCGAACGCTCCGGCCGTGGCCGAGCCGCAGGCCGATCAGAAGACGGAGGGCTGAGCAGTGCTGGTCCCACGCAAGGTGAGGTGGCGCAAGGCCCACGCGCCGAAGCGCTCGGGCTTCGCCAAGGGCGGCACCCGGATCAACTTCGGCGAGTACGGCATCCAGGCGCTCGAGCACGGCTACGTGACCAACCGCCAGATCGAGTCGGCCCGTATCGCCATCACCAGGCACGTCAAGCGTGGCGGCAAGGTGTGGATCAACATCTTCCCGGACCGCCCGCTGACCAAGAAGCCCGCCGAGACCCGGATGGGTTCCGGTAAGGGTTCGCCGGAGTACTGGGTCGCCAACGTCAAGCCGGGCCGCGTGATGTTCGAGCTGAACTTCCCGAACCGGAAGACCGCGGTCGAGGCGCTGACTCGCGCGGCGCACAAGCTCCCGATGAAGTGCAAGATCGTGTCCCGCGAGGGTGGTGACTTCTGATGGCAGCGGGTGTCACCGCTAGCGAACTCCGGGAACTGGGCGACGAGGAGCTCATCCAGCGCGTCCGGGAGTCGAAGGAGGAGCTGTTCAACCTCCGGTTCCAGATGGCGACCGGCCAGTTGGAGAACAACCGCCGGTTGCGCGTGGTCCGCAGGGACATCGCCCGGATCTACACCATCATGCGCGAGCGCGAGCTCGGCCTGACGGTGTCCCCTGACGCGACCGAGGAGGGCGCGGCATGAGCAGCCAGACCGAGGAGACCGCTGCGGCGCGGCGGAACTACCGCAAGATCCGCGAGGGCTACGTCGTGTCCGACAAGATGGACAAGACCGTCGTGGTCTCGCTGGAGGACCGCAAGAAGCACGCGCTCTACGGCAAGGTCATGCGCCAGACCAAGCGGGTCAAGGTGCACGACGAGGCCAACACCGCGGGCGTCGGCGACCGGGTGGTCCTGATGGAGACCCGGCCGCTGTCGGCGACGAAGCACTGGCGGCTCGTCGAAATCGTGGAGAAGGCCAAGTAAGGCATCGTCGCGCGGGCCGCTCGCCCCGGCGGGCGGCCCGCGCGCGGTGATGACCGCGCACGTCAGGTCGGGAATTTGGCGTGCCAGAGTGTGCCCGGGCGCAGGGTGCGGGCACTTAGGGTCAGGAGTCAGAAGTGATCCAGCAGGAGTCGCGACTGCGTGTCGCCGACAACACTGGGGCCAAGGAGATCCTCACGATCCGCGTCCTCGGTGGTTCCAGTCGGCGGTATGCAGGCATCGGCGACGTCATCGTCGCCACCGTGAAAGAAGCAATGCCCGGTGCCGGGATCAAGAAGGGCGATGTGGTCAAGGCCGTCATCGTCCGGCAGAAGAAGGAGAAGCGCCGTCCGGACGGCTCTTACATCCGCTTCGACGAGAACGCCGCGGTGCTGATCAAGACCGACGGCGGTCCGCGCGGCACCCGCATCTTCGGCCCCGTCGGCCGCGAGCTGCGCGACAAGAAGTACATGAAGATCATCTCGCTCGCGCCGGAGGTGCTGTGATGAAGATCAAGAAGGGCGACACGGTCGTCGTGATCTCCGGCAAGGACAAGGGTGCCCGGGGCAAGGTCATCGCGTCCTATCCGCAGCGCGAGCGGGTGCTGGTCGAGGGCGTGAACCGGATCAAGAAGCACACCAAGGTCTCCCGGACCGAGCGCGGTGCGCAGTCCGGCGGGATCGTCACGCAGGAGGCGCCCATCCACATCAGCAACGTGATGGTGGTCGACTCCGACGGCACCCCCACGCGCGTGGGCTACCGGTTCGATGAGGACGGCAAGAAGGTCCGCATCTCCCGCCGCAACGGGAAGGACATCTGATCATGACGACGACGGAGAAGATCGTCCCCCGGCTCAAGACCCGGTACCGCGACGAGATCCGCTCGGCGCTGCAGGAGGAGTTCCAGTACTCCAACCCGATGCTGGTGCCCGGCGTGGTCAAGGTCGTCGTGAACATGGGTGTCGGCGACGCCGCGCGGGACAGCAAGCTGATCGAAGGCGCCGTGCGCGACCTGACGACCATCACCGGCCAGCGTCCCGAGGTGCGCCGGGCCCGCAAGTCCATCGCGCAGTTCAAGCTGCGCGAGGGGATGCCGATCGGCGCGCGCGTCACGCTGCGCGGCGACCGGATGTGGGAGTTCCTCGACCGCCTGGTCACGATCTCGCTGCCGCGGATCCGCGACTTCCGGGGCCTGTCCCCGAAGCAGTTCGACGGGCACGGCAACTACACCTTCGGGCTCAACGAGCAGTCGATGTTCCACGAGATCGACCCGGACTCGATCGACCGCCCGCGCGGGATGGACATCACCGTGGTGACCACGGCCGCCACCAATGAGGAAGGCCGGGTGCTGCTGCGCCAGCTGGGCTTCCCGTTCAAGGAGCAGTGATGTCGGGCATCGCTGGGCGTCGAAACAAGGAGAACTGAGCCGATGGCCAAGAAGGCGCTGATCAACAAGGCCGCGCGCAAGCCGAAGTTCAAGGTGCGGGGCTACACCCGCTGCCAGCGTTGCGGCCGTCCGCGGTCGGTCTTCCGCAAGTTCGGCCTCTGCCGGGTGTGCTTCCGCGACATGGCGCACGCCGGCGAGCTGCCGGGCGTGAGCAAGGCTTCCTGGTGACCGCCCGCCCACCGGGCTGCGATAGGCAATCGGTACGCTCGGTGGGCATCACCAGGGCTTTTACCCGCTTCGGCGGGCGGGCGCTGCCGGGTTCGACGACCCGCGCGCGCCGATGACGTGGCCTGCCCGCGGGCAGGCGTGATCCGACTTCGCCCAGGCCAGGATCCAGACCCCCGTGCGCGGGTGCGTCCGGCTCCGTCGGAACCAGGTGAGAAAGGTGGACCAGGTCACCATGACGATGACCGACCCCATCGCAGACATGCTGACCCGTCTGCGGAATGGAAGCTCGGCATACCACGACGAGATCGTGATGCCGCACTCGAAGCTCAAGGCGAACATCGCCGAGATCCTCAAGCGCGAGGGCTACGTCTCGGGTTCCCGCGAGGAGCAGGGCGAGAAGGGCAAGAACCTCGTCGTCGAGCTCAAGTACGGGCCGAACCGCGAGAAGAGCATCGCCGGCCTGCGGCGGGTCTCCAAGCCCGGCCTGCGGGTCTACGCGAAGTCCACGAACCTGCCGAAGGTCCTCGGCGGGCTGGGCATCGCGATCATTTCCACGTCGGGCGGTCTGGTGACCGACCGGCAGGCCATCAAGCAGGGCGTGGGCGGGGAAGTCCTCGCCTACGTGTGGTGAGGGAGGAGGAGCATGTCGCGTATCGGGAAACTTCCGGTCACCGTGCCCTCCGGTGTCGAGGTCACCATCGACGGGCAGGCGGTGACGGTCCAGGGGCCGAAGGGCACCCTGTCGCAGCAGATCGCCGAGCCGATCACCGTCGCGCAGGACGACGACGGGTCGGTCCTGGTCAACCGGCCGGACGACGAGCGGGAGAACCGCTCGCTGCACGGCCTGTCGCGCAGCCTGGTCAACAACATGGTGCTGGGCGTCAGCCAGGGCTTCCAGAAGGACCTGGAGATCCACGGCGTGGGTTACCGGGTGCAGCTCAAGGGCGCGAACCTGGAGTTCGCGCTGGGCTACAGCCACCCCATCGTGATCGAGCCGCCGCAGGGCATCGAGTTCGCCATCGACGGTCCCTCGAAGCTGACGGTCAAGGGCATCGACAAGCAGTTGGTGGGCGAGGTCGCCGCCAGGATCCGCAAGCTGCGCCGTCCGGACCCGTACAAGGGCAAGGGTGTGCGCTACGCGGGCGAAGCCATCCGCCGCAAGGTCGGGAAGACGGGTAAGTGACCATGAGCGAGACAACTACTGCTACGAAGCGCAAGCCCGTGGGTCAGAGCATCTCGACCGTGCGTCGGAACGCCCGGGACAAGCGCCACTTCCGGCTGCGCAAGAAGATCAGCGGCACGCCCGCGCGCCCGCGCCTGGCCGTGACCCGCTCCACGCGGCACATCGTCGCGCAGGTCATCGACGACGTCGCCGGCCACACGCTGGCTTCGGCTTCCACCAAGGAAGCCGGCCTGCAGGGCATCGAGGGCGACAAGAAGGCCAAGGCGACCAAGGTCGGCGAGCTCGTCGCGGCCCGGGCCAAGGACGCCGGTGTCGAGAAGGTCGTGTTCGACCGGGGCGGCAACGCCTACCACGGCCGGGTGGCCGCGCTGGCGGACGCCGCTCGCGACGGCGGGCTGGAGTTCTGACATGCGTACGACTGAAATGACGACGATCGAAAGGGACGCCTGATGCCTGGACGCACTCGGCGTGACGGCGGTTCGGAGTCCGGCGGCAAAGACCGCAAGGACCGCCGCGACGGTGGCCGTGGCGGGGCGGCCCAAGACAAGAGCATGCAGTTCGAGCGCGTCGTGACGATCAACCGCGTCGCGAAGGTCGTCAAGGGCGGCCGGCGGTTCAGCTTCACCGCGCTCGTGGTCGTCGGCGACACCGACGGAATGGTCGGTGTCGGCTACGGCAAGGCCAAGGAGGTGCCCGCGGCGATCGCCAAGGGCGTCGAGGAGGCGAAGAAGAACTTCTTCCGCGTCCCGCGCCTGGGCGGCACCATCACCCACCCCGTGCAGGGTGAGGACGCCGCAGGCGTGGTCATGCTGCGGCCTGCCAGCGCCGGTACCGGTGTCATCGCCGGTGGCCCGGTGCGCGCGGTGCTGGAAGGCGCAGGCGTGCACGACGTGCTGAGCAAGTCGCTGGGCAGCGACAACCCGATCAACATCGTGCACGCCACGGTGGCGGCGCTGAAGGCCCTGCAGCGTCCGGAGGAGGTCGCGGCCCGCCGCGGCCTGCCGCTGGAAGACGTGGCCCCGGCGTCCGTGCTGCGGGCGCGCGCCGGTCAGGGGGTGTGATCCGATGTCGCAGCTGAAGATCACCCAGGTTCGCGGTCTGGTCGGCACCAGGCGCAACCAGCGCGAGAGCATGCGCTCCCTCGGCCTGCGCAAGATCCGGCAGTCCGTGGTGCGCCCGGACGACCCGAACACGCGTGGTCTGGTCAAGGCCGTGCACCACTTGGTCACGGTTGAGGAGGTCGACTGAGCATGGTCATCAAGATTCACGATCTGCGGCCTGCTCCGGGCTCGAACCGGGACCGCATCCGGGTCGGTCGCGGTGAGGGCTCGAAGGGCAAGACCGCCGGTCGCGGCACCAAGGGCACCAAGGCCCGGAAGAACGTCTCCCCGCGCTTCGAGGGCGGGCAGATGCCGCTGCAGATGCGGCTGCCGAAGCTGCGCGGTTTCAAGAACCGCAACCGCGTGGAGTACCAAGGCGTCAACATCGGCCGGATCGCCGCGGCCTTCCCGAACGGGGGCACCGTCGGCATCGACGAGCTGATCTCCGCTGGGCTGGCCAACAAGGGCGAGCTGGTGAAGGTGCTGGGCGGCGGCGAGCTGGAGGGCGTCAAGGTGGATGTCACCGCGCACGCCTTCACCGGCAGCGCCCAGGAGAAGATCACCGCCGTGGGCGGTTCGGCGACGAAGCTGGAGCGCTGAGCTCCGGAACGCATCGCCTCGCAAGGGCCGGTCGACCTTCGGGTCGGCCGGCCTTTTCGCGTTTTCAGCGGTATTGCGCCGATGCGCGGGTGGTGCGCGCGAGCGCTGGTCAGCGGTGCCGTGCGGGGCGCTCGGACCGGTCCGGAGCAGCCCGGCTCCGCCGCACAGTGGTGCGGAAATTGCTGACCGTGCCTTCCGAACGATGCATGCGAGCGCTCCCATCGGTCGGTACATGGCGTTTCGCGACCCGCTTAGGTTGACCGTGCCGGTGCGCGGCGACATCGGCGCGGATCGACCGTGAGGAGCGGGTATGCGGCATCGGAAACTACGAGCGGGGCTGTCGGTGGTGGCGCTGTCCCTGCTGGCCGCAGGCACACCCGCTGTGGCGGGTGCGCAGGGCGGTGACGCGGGCGAGACCGCGCGGCACTGCAACTTCGATGCGATGACCGGGCAGCAGCGCTGCTTCGGCAGCGTGCAGGAGGCCACCGCCGACGTCCGGGCCCGATCGGGCGTGCGCGCAGGCGAGATCACCCAGGCGACGTTGTTCGACGAGAAGGACTTCGGCGGCGCCAGCTTCACCGTCTACGGCGACGGGCTGTGCGAGAAGAACGACCAGGTCGATTACCAGATCAACCTGCCGGAGGACTGGCAGAACCGGGTGTCCTCGGTGCAGCCGTGGGGCGACTGCTGGATCTGGCTGTATCCGGAACCGGATCTCGGCGGCGATCGGGACGGTCCGTTCAAGCAGAACACCGGCGACGTCGGCGAGCTGATGAACGACCGCACCCGGTCGGTCGGGCTCAGCTGAGCCGCCCGCGAACCCAGCCGGTCGCGGGCGCCGTGCCCGGCGGACCCAGATCGAGGAGCCCCCATGTCCCATCGACGCTCGTGCGCGGTCCTGGCCTCAGCGTGCTCGCTGGCCGCGGTCGCGTTCGCGAGTCCGGCGGCGGCTGCTGAGGAGCCGACCACCCGTGAGCTGCTGGAGAAGTGCGACAACGGCACCGACAGCTGCGTGTTCCACCCCGAAGGCGAACCGGAGTACTACACCGACGAGGCCAAAACCGTCGGCGACCCCGTCTACAACTGCACCGACGGTCTGCAGCGCTCGGCCGTCGAGTGGTCCGACACCACCTCGCAGAGCAACAGCGTCGGCCTGTCGATGACCACCGAGGCCGGTTTCGGCAAGGCGTTCGCGGTCTCCTACGAGCAGACCTACGAGCACACCTGGGAGGAATCGCACACCGAGTCCCAGACCACGAACGTCGACACCCGGCCCGCCGAGGTCGGGTGGGTCGAGCGCGCCCCGCAGATGCAGAAGGTCAAGGGCACTTACGAGCTGCATTTCGAGGACAAGTTCTACGACCACTACATCTGGTACGTGCCGATGGAGGTCACCGGCCCTGCCGAGGACTCCTCGCAGGCGGTCAGCCAGCACGTCCGGCCGATGACGGATGAGGAGAAGGGCCAGTGCCCGTGATCACGACGCGCTCGTGGGCAGGAAGGAAGATCTTCTGATGATCCGCCGCACCATCACCGCCGCGGGCGTGACCGCCTTGGCGGGACTGCTGATCGCGCCACCGGCCTCCGCGGCGGATGAGCCGACCGCGCGGGAACTGCTGGAGAAGTGCGACAACGGCACCGACAGCTGCGTGTTCCACCCCGAGGGCGAACCGGAGTACTTCCAGAACAACTCCGAGCAGGTGGGCAGCCCGACGTTCAACTGCACCGACCGCAAGCAGCGCATGACGGTTTCGTGGTCGGACACCACCAGCGAGAGCAACAGCCTCGGGCTGTCGATGGAGACCTCGTTCGGCGAGGTGTTCAAGGTGAGCTTCAAGACCACCTACGGGCACGAGTGGAAGCAGTCGCACACCGAGACCCAGACGACGAACATCGACGTCAACGGCGGCGACGTCGGGCGGGTCTACCACGGTCCGCAGATGCAGAAGGTCAAGGGAACCTACGAGCTGCACTTCGAGGACAAGTTCTACGACCACTACATCTGGTACGTGCCGATGGAGGTCACCGGCCCGGCCGACGAGCAGACGAGCACGGTCACCCAGGACACCAGCCCGATGACCGACGAGGAGCGCCAGGCCAACTGCGGCTGACCCTCGGTGAAACGGTTCGACAGGGCCGTCCGGCACCGCGCCGGGCGGCCCCTCGAGTTACCACTGGTCGTGCCCGGCAGGGCGCGAACGCGGGCAGGCTTGACGCCGGGTGCGGCGAATCACCGCCGACCGACGGAGCGTGTCCGGCGACCTGCTAGGGTCGCCCAGGCAGCACCGTGCCGGGCACGGTGCTGCGGATTTTCCAGCCGTGCCGGCCCCCGCTACGAGGTTCTGGGAAGCCGGCCACCGTCCCGGCCGGTACCACCCGGCTCGCGCAACAGGAGGTTCGCGTGCTCGGCGCCTTCCGCTCGGCTCTGGCGACGCCGGACCTGCGCCGCAAGATCCTGTTCACCCTGGGCATGGTCGTGCTCTACCGGCTCGGCGCCACGATTCCCTCTCCCGGGGTTTCGTACCCGAACGTCCAGACGTGCTACCAGGAGTTGCAGGGCAGTCAAAGCGTTTTCTCGCTGCTGAACCTCTTCAGCGGCGGCGCGCTCCTGCAGTTGTCGGTGTTGTCGCTGGGCATCATGCCCTACATCACCGCGAGCATCATCGTGCAGCTGCTGCAGGTGGTCATCCCGCGCTTCGAGCAGCTGAAGAAGGAAGGCCAGTCCGGCCAGGCGAAGCTGACGCAGTACACCCGATACCTCGCGATCGCGCTGGCGGTGCTGCAGGGCACGGGCATCGTCGCGCTCGCCGAGCGGGGCCAGCTGTTCCCGAACTGCAGCGCGGACGTCATCCCGGACAGCTCGGTGCTGAACCTGATCTCCATCGTGGTCGTGATGACCGCGGGTGCGGCGCTGCTGATGTGGATGGGTGAGCTGATCACCGAGCGCGGCATCGGCAACGGCATGTCGCTGCTGATCTTCACCTCGATCGCGGCGCGGATCCCCGCCGAGGGCGGCAAGATCCTGCAGACGCACGGCGGTCTGGTGTTCGGCGTCGTGTGCGCCTTCGCCGTGGTGATCATTGGCACGGTCGTGTTCATCGAGCAGGCGCAGCGCCGGATCCCGGTGCAGTACGCCAAGCGCATGATCGGCCGCCGGATGTACGGCGGGACCTCGACCTACCTGCCGCTGAAGGTGAACCAGGCCGGTGTCATCCCGGTGATCTTCGGTTCCTCGCTGCTGTACCTGCCGCAGCTGCTCGGGCAGCTGGCGGGCAACCAGAACTCCTGGTGGGCCCAGTTCATCCAGACCTACATCGTCGATCCGTCCAGCTGGGTGCACATCCTGCTGTACATGGCGATGATCATCTTCTTCGCCTACTTCTACGTCTCGATCACGTTCAACCCGGAGGAACGTGCCGACGAGATGAAGAAGTTCGGCGGCTTCATCCCGGGCATCCGCCCGGGCAGGCCCACTGCCGAGTACCTGAGCTTCGTGCTCTCCAGGATCACGCTGCCCGGTTCGCTGTACCTGGGCATCATCGCGATCCTGCCGAACTTCTTCCTGGGGCTGACCGGCCAGGGCGGGAACCAGAACTTCCCGTTCGGCGGCACCGCAGTGCTGATCATGGTCAACGTGGGCTTGGACACGGTGAAGCAGATCGAGAGCCAGCTCACGCAGCGCAATTACGAGGGATTCCTCCGGTAAACTCGCTCGACACGAGCACCGGGCGACGCTTCCGGTTCCGCATCGCGAAATAGAAAAGCCGTTTCGCGGAACCCGTGCGTTAGGGTGTTCGTTCGTGGCGGTGCGCGGCTCGGCCGCCGCCCGGAGCTTCCGGGACGTCGAGCCGATCCGCACCGGTCCCCGCGCCGGGCAACGGGCACGGCGATCAGCATCCGCGTTCGGCGTGAAATGCGGAGCGCTCGACGAAGGTGGCGGCAGACCACCGGACTGATTCGGAGGCAGACCCTTGGTGCGATTGGTTCTCGTCGGCCCGCCGGGTGCGGGCAAGGGCACCCAAGCGGCCGTGCTGGGCGAACAGCTCGCCGTACCGCACATTTCCACCGGCGACCTGTTCCGGGCGAACATCGGCAACTCCACGCCGCTCGGGCAGAAGGCCAAGTCCTACATGGACGCCGGTGAGCTGGTACCCGACGAGGTCACCAACGAGATGGTGCGCGAGCGGCTGGCCGAACCGGACGCGCAGCAGGGCTTCCTGCTCGACGGGTTCCCGCGCACCACGCCGCAGGCCGACGTGCTCGGCGACATCCTCGGCGAGAACGGCATGGAACTGACCGCGGTGCTGCAGTTCGACGTGCCGGAGGAGGAACTGGTCAAGCGGATGCTCGAGCGCGGCCGCTCGGACGACACCGAGGACGTGATCCGGCGCAGGTTCGCGGTCTACGAGTCGGAGACGGCGCCGCTGCTGGAGTACTACCGGGACAAGGTCATCACGGTCGACGCCGTCGGTTCGGTCGAGGAGATCACCGAGCGCGCGCTGCAGGCGTTGGGCAAGCAGCGGGCCTGAGACAGCTCACCAGCAACCAGGAACGGACGGGATCGCGGGTGTTTCGGCGAGGCAAGGGCATCGAGCTCAAGTCGGCGGGGGAGATCGAGGCGATGCGCGCGGCCGGGTTGGTCGTGGCCCGCGCGCTGGCCGCCGTTTCCGCGGCGGCGAAGCCGGGCGTGAGCACCGGCGAGCTCGACGAGATAGCCGAGCAGACGATCCGGGACGCCCGCGCCGTCCCGTCCTTCCAGGGCTACCACGGGTTCCCGGCGTCGATCTGCACCTCGCTGAACGAGAAGGTGGTGCACGGCATCCCGTCGAAGTCGGAGGTGCTGGCCGAAGGCGACCTGCTGTCGGTGGACTGCGGGGCGATCCTGGAAGGCTGGCACGGCGACTCGGCGGTCAGCATCGGCGTCGGCGAGCTCAGCTCCCGGGACCGGGCGCTGTCCGAGGCGACCCGCAAGGCGATGTGGGCGGGGTTGCAGCGCGCCGAGCCGGGCAAGCACCTGTCCGACATCTCCTACGCGGTGCAGACCGCGGCGCAGACCTCGTCGGCGGTGGACGGCGTCGACTACGGGATCATCGCCGAGTACGGCGGGCACGGGATCGGCACCGAGATGCACATGGAGCCGTTCCTGCCGAACCTCGGCAAGCCCGGCCGCGGCCCGAAGCTGCGGGTCGGGATGGCGCTGGCGGTGGAGCCGATGCTCACGCTGGGTTCGGCGGTGACCCGCGAACTGGACGACGAGTGGACCGTGGTGACCTTCGACGGTTCGCGCGCTTCGCACTGGGAGCACACCGTCGCGATCACCGAGAACGGCCCTTGGGTGCTCACCGAGGCCGAGGACGCCGACGCCCGCTGATGGCCGCCGGGCCGCCGCTCAGTTGATCGGGCGGCGGCAGGCGTAGACCCGGGCGGGCGGGACGTTGCGCCACACCGCGCTGCGCGGCAGCACTTCTTCGAAGGTCTCTTCCAGGATCCGCGTGAAGGCGATCGTGTTCGCCCGCCACAGCGTCGTCAGGTACGTGACCGTGGTGAACACGCCTTGCGGGGTGAGGATCTTCGCGACCTCGCCGAGCAGGGCGCGTTGCTGCTCGGCGGGAAGCAGCGTCCACGGGATGCTGCTGATCACCGCGTCCACCTGGTCGCGGCCGGTGGCGGCGAGCAGCTCGGTGAGGTGCCGCGCGTCGCCCTCGATGACCTCCAGCCACGGTTTGGCGCTTCGCAGGTAGCGCACCAGTTCCGGGTCGATCTCCACCGCGAAGTGATCGGCGGCGGCGGGCAGCCGCTCGTGCAGCGCGTTGCTCAGCGCACCGGTACCGGGCCCCAGCTCCAGCACTCTCGGCGCGCCGCTGGCGGGCACGACCCGCGCCACGGCCTTCGCGACGTGCTCGGAGGTGGGCAGCACGGCGCCCACGGTGCTGGGCTGCCGCAAGGCGCGCGTGACGAACGTGCGGTACTCGCGCAGCTTGGCCTGGTTGCTCACGGGCGGCTTCTCCTGGCTCGGTCGGGCTGGGCTGTCCTGCCCGCACGGTAGTGGGCCGTACGGGTGCGGCCGGTGCGCGGTCCGCAGGCGTACGGCGGGAGCCCGCTCAGCGCAGCGGCCGGCGGCAGATGTAGTGCAGGATCGGGGGGAAGTTGCGCCAGGTGGTGTGCGTGAGGACCTCGTCGAAGGTGTCGGCCAGGCGAGTGCGGAAGCGCCGACCCCCCGAGTTGTGCTCGGCCGGCACGTAGGTGAGCGCGGTGAACGCGCCGTGCGGCGCCAGCGCCTCGGCGGCTTGGCGCAGGATCCGGTCCTGCTCGGTGTCTTCCAGCAGCGACCACGGAATGCTGGTGATCACCGCGTCCACCTGCTCGATGCCCCGCTGCGCCAGCAGTTCGACCAGTTCGCCCGCGTCGCCGTGCACCAGCTCCATCCACGGCGCGTGCACCCGCAGGTGTTCGACCATGCTGGCGACGACCTCGATGCCGATGTGCCGCGCTTCGGCGGGCAGCCGCTGCCGGATGCCGCTGCTGAGCGAGCCGGTGCCCGGACCCAGCTCGACCACCACCGGCCGCCCGGTGGTCGGCACCACCTGCGCGACGACATCGGCGACCGCGGCGGAGGTGGGCGTGGCCGCGCCGACCTGCTTGGGGTTGTGGAAAGCGCTGCTGAAGAACGTGCGGTACTCGCCGATCCGGGCGGCCGGTTTGATCAGCGGTTTCCTGCGGGCGGACGAGCGGCTGTCCTGCTGGGCTGTCACGTCTCTCCTCGGAGCACGGGCCGCGCGCGCCGATGGTCGAGCGATCGGACGATCACGGCGGTGGACGAGCGGAATGATCAGGCGGTGCGCCGGCCTGCGCGTGGACGCACTGCTGCCGGACCGCGTTGTCGGGCAGCCGATCGAGTTGAACGTAGACAGCGGGGAACGCGCACCGCAACCACCCCCGCCAGTGATCGGCGGGCGCAAACCGGTGATCTTCTACGCGTTTCCGGTGTTGCGGGCGGTGCGCTCGGCCGTGCCCGGCGCGACCGGCGCAGTCCGCCTCGCACCCGGGGTGAAGTGCCCATTCGGCGTGCGCGTACAGTGGAGCATCGGCGCACGCATCGCGCCGGTTTGCCGTGCCTTGAGGGAACACCGGCCCCTTGGGGAGTCGGTTCCGCTTCGAGGATCCGGCCCATGAGGAGCCTGGTTCCAGGAACGGAAGTCCTTTTCGGGCTGCTGTCCTCCGGGCGCTGCGCTCGGAGGGGTTCGCAGGGGGCTTTTTCCTGGGAGCGTCTTCTCGCCGCACGGCTCGCCGCCGTTTTCCAGGGGGTGTCCGAACCGGTCGAAGTGCGTCCGATCGCTTGTCCTGGGAAGTCTCCGGGGCGGGCGGCCGAAGGCGCAAGCCTACAAACCGTCACCGTCACGAAACGCGGAGGACATGGGCAAGAAGGACGGGGCCATTGAGGTCGAGGGTCGGGTGATCGAACCGCTACCCAACGCGATGTTCCGCGTCGAGTTGGAGAACGGGCACAAGGTCCTCGCGCACATCAGTGGCAAGATGCGACAGCACTACATCCGCATCCTGCCCGAAGACCGGGTCGTCGTGGAGCTCTCGCCCTACGACCTCTCCCGTGGGCGCATCGTCTACCGCTACAAGTGACCTCCACGGTGTCCGGCGAGACCGGGCACGCCGTCCGAGCAGGAGCACGACCGTGAAGGTCCAGCCGAGTGTGAAGAAGATCTGCGACAAGTGCCAGATCATCCGCCGTCACGGGCGGGTGCTGGTGATTTGCGACAACCAGCGCCACAAGCAGCGCCAGGGCTGATCGCGACTCGCAGCCAGACAACCGAGGGAACTCCCCTGACCAGCCGGTCCGCGAGTGGACCGGTGCGACCCCCGGGTCCAGGCCGGGGCTCCGCGCGCTGACACCGGCGCGGGGACGGCAGGGGTTGCAGACCTGGAACGAACCGAAGGAGACCTGCCGAGATGGCACGGATCAGCGGTGTCGACCTCCCGCGCGACAAGCGCATGGAGATCGCGCTGACTTACATCTTCGGGGTCGGCCGCAGCCGGTCCCAGGAGATCCTGAAGGCGACGGACGTCCCGTTCGACGTCCGGGCGAAGGACCTCGACGACGATCAGCTCGCGCGGCTGCGCGAGCACATCGAGAACAACTACCGGGTCGAGGGTGACCTGCGCCGCGAGGTCGCGGCCGACATCCGCCGGAAGATCGAAATCGGCTGCTACGAGGGCACGCGGCACCGCCGCCACCTGCCGTTGAACGGGCAGCGGACGAAGACCAACGCCCGCACCCGCAAGGGGCCGAAGAAGACGGTCGCCGGCAAGAAGAAGGCCGGGAAGAAGTAAGCCTCGCTAGGAGACCACGACAGCTATGCCACCCAAGTCTCGCGCCGGCGCCGTCAAGAAGGTGCGGCGCAAGGAAAAGAAGAATGTTGCGCACGGACAGGCGCACATCAAGAGCACCTTCAACAACACCATCGTGTCGGTCACGGACCCGACCGGTGCGGTGATCAGCTGGGCCTCCGCGGGCCACGTCGGGTTCAAGGGCTCCCGCAAGTCCACCCCGTACGCCGCGCAGATGGCCGCGGAGAACGCCGCCCGCAAGGCCGCCGAGCACGGCATGAAGAAGGTCGACGTGTTCGTCAAGGGCCCCGGTTCCGGCCGGGAGACGGCGATCCGCTCGCTGCAGGCCGCCGGCCTCGAGGTCGGCACGATCCAGGACGTGACCCCGCAGCCGCACAACGGCTGCCGGCCGCCCAAGCGGCGCCGGGTCTGATCGCGGGAAGGGAGTAGAAGAAGATGGCACGTTACACCGGTCCCGCGACCCGTAAGTCCCGCCGGTTGAAGGTCGATCTCGTCGGCGGTGACCAGGCGTTCGAGCGCCGTCCGTACCCGCCGGGCCAGCACGGCCGCGCGCGGATCAAGGAAACCGAGTACCTGCTGCAGCTGCAGGAGAAGCAGAAGGCCCGCTACACCTACGGCGTGCTGGAGCGGCAGTTCCGCTCCTACTACGAGGAGGCCAACCGGCGCTCCGGCCGTACCGGCGAGAACCTGCTGCAGCTGCTGGAGTCCCGGCTGGACAACGTCATCTACCGGTCGGGCCTGGCCCGCACCCGGCGGATGGCCCGCCAGCTGGTCAACCACAGCCACTTCCTGGTCAACGGCCAGAACGTGAACATCCCCAGCTTCCAGGTGTCCAAGTTCGACATCATCGACGTGCGGCCGAAGTCGCTGGGCATGACGCCGTTCATCATCGCCAAGGAGACCCTGGGCGAGCGGCCGGTTCCGGGTTGGCTGCAGGTCGTGCCGTCGAACCTGCGGATCCTGGTGCACCAGCTCCCGGAGCGCGCGCAGATCGACACCCCGGTCACCGAGCAGCTCATCGTCGAGTTCTACTCGAAGTGACGCTTCCCGCCGGCGGCCACGCGTGGTCGCCGGCGGTGGCAGTTCGGGTGGCGGGATCGGATTCCGCCGCCCGCCCGCGATCTCCGCGGGCCGCCATCCCATCGGCGTCAAATGGCGGGCGCCGTGAGGAAAGGAAACCCAAGTGCTCATCTCCCAGCGACCCTCACTGGCCGAAGAGGCCGTGACCGAGACCCGCTCCCGGTTCACCATCGAACCGCTGGAGCCCGGGTTCGGCTACACCCTCGGCAACTCGCTGCGCCGGACGTTGCTGTCCTCCATTCCCGGCGCGGCGGTCACCAGCCTGCGCATCGACGGTGTGCTGCACGAGTTCACCACGATTCCGGGCGTGAAGGAGGACGTCACCGACGTCATCCTGAACCTCAAGGAGCTCGTCACGAGCTCCGAGGAGGACGAGCCGGTGACCATGTACCTGCGCAAGCAGGGCCCGGGTGAGGTCACCGCGGCGGACATCGTGCCGCCGGCCGGGGTGACCGTGCACAACCCGGATCTGCACATCGCCACGCTCAACGGCAAGGGCAAGCTGGAGATCGAGCTCGTCGTCGAGCGCGGTCGCGGCTACGTCCCTGCGGTGCAGAACAAGCAGACCGGCGCGGAGATCGGCCGCATCCCGGTGGACTCGATCTACTCGCCGGTGCTGAAGGTGACCTACAAGGTCGAGGCCACCCGCGTCGAGCAGCGCACCGACTTCGACAAGCTGATCCTGGACGTCGAGACCAAGCCGTCGATCACCCCGCGGGACGCGGTGGCTTCGGCCGGTCGGACCCTGGTTGAGCTGTTCGGGCTGGCGCGCGAGCTCAACGTGGACGCCGAGGGCATCGAGATCGGGCCGTCGCCCGCGGAGGCCGACACCATCGCGGCCTACGCGATGCCGATCGAGGACCTGGACCTGACGGTGCGCTCCTACAACTGCCTCAAGCGGGAGGGCATCCACACCGTCGGCGAGCTGGTTTCGCGCAGCGAGGCGGACCTGCTGGACATCCGCAACTTCGGTGCGAAGTCCATCGACGAGGTCAAGCTGAAGCTGGTCGGTCTGGGCCTGTCGCTCAAGGACAGCCCGCCCGGGTTCGACCCGACGGCCGCGGCCGCCGAGTACCCCTCGGAAGGCTGGGCCGCAGGCGACGACACCCCGCTGGGTTCCTTGTCGGTTGCCGAGGACGGCGACTACGACGACGGCCAGGACTACGCGGAGACAGAGCAGCTGTAGCTGTGTTGCGCGGAGGGCTACCCGATCCGCGCTTTGAGAGGAGCAACCGATGCCCACCCCCACCAAGGGAGCGCGTCTCGGCGGGTCGCCGTCGCACGAGCGGCTGATGCTGGCCAACCTGGCCACTTCGCTGTTCGAGCACGGGAAGATCACCACGACCGAGGCCAAGGCGAAGCGGCTGCGGCCGCTGGCCGAGCGTCTGATCACCAAGGCGAAAAAGGGCGATCTGCACAACCGTCGCGAGGTCATGAAGACCATCCGCGACAAGGACGTGGTGCACAAGCTGTTCGACGAGATCGGCCCGCACTTCGCGGACCGGCCGGGCGGCTACACCCGGATCATCAAGGCGATGCCGCGCCGCGGTGACAGCGCCAAGATGGCCGTGATCGCGCTGGTGACGGAGAAGACCGTCACGTCCGAGGCGGAGGCCGCGCGCGGCACCAAGTTCGCCAAGGACGCCGCCCCTGCCGAGCAGATCACCGAGGCCACGCCGGCCGAGGAGAAGGGCGGTGCCGCGGACGCCGAGGCCGTCGAGTCCACCGAGTCGGCCGAGGAGACCGAGAAGAAGGACGAGTCCTGATTCCTCCCGAAGCCGGGAACGAGCCCGCTGCTCCCTCCGGGGGCGGCGGGCTCGTTCGTCTTCGGCTGGACATCGCCTACGAGGGCACCGACTTCTCGGGCTGGGCGCGCCAGCCGGGATTGCGCACGGTGCAGGGCCTGCTCGAGGACGCGCTGGCGAAGCAGCCGCCGGGGCGTGCGGTGCCGCGCTCGGTCGTCGTGGCGGGCCGCACCGATGCCGGGGTGCACGCGGACGGGCAGGTCGTGCACGTCGACGCCGTGCCGTTCGAGTCGCCTGCGCAAGCACGAGTTCCCGTCGATGAGCGGGGCGTTCCGGATCTGGAGCGGATGCGGCACCGGTGGAACCGGATCTTGCCCGGCGACGTGCGCGTGCTGCGGGTGTCGGTGGCTCCGGAGGGGTTCGACGCGCGGTTTTCCGCGCTGCGGCGGCATTACCGGTATCAGGTCTCGGATGCGCCGTGGGGCGTGGATCCGTTGCGGCGGCGGGACACGCTGGCTTGGAACCGTCCGGTCGATGTGGACGTGCTGGATGCGTGCGCGCAGGATTTGTTGGGGCTCAAGGATTTCGCCGCGTTCTGCAAGCCGCGCGAGGGCGCCACGACGGTGCGCGAGTTGCAGCGCTTCTCCTGGGAGCGGGTGGGTGAGCACCTGATCCTCGCGCGGGTCAGCGCGGACGCCTTCTGCCATTCGATGGTGCGCAGCCTGGTGGGGGCGCTGCTCATGGTCGGCGATGGGCGGCGTGGCCGGGAGTGGCCCGCCGAGCTGGCTGATTCGGGGGAGCGGACCAGTTCGGTCGCGCCGGCGCACGGGCTCACCCTCGTGGGCGTCGATTATCCGGACGCCGCGGGGCTGGCCGACCGCGCTGCGCAGGCCAGGGCCGTTCGCACGCTGCGCTGATCCGCCTGCGACGCCGGTCTCAGCGGGTTGGCGCAAGTGGCTCCGCCGCTCCTGACCTAGGCGAGAACGCCGTGCAGTGCTTTGTCGACCAGTTCGGCGACCGCGGGCTGCGCCCGATCCCGCCGATCGCGCCGCAGGCCGATGCGGCTGCGCCGGTCCAGCACGTCCTCGGTTTCCAGTGCGCCTTCGTGCCGCACCGCCCACAGCACTTCGGCGGCGGTGAGGTCGATGCCCTCGGCGACGGGTGAGTCGAGGTCGGAGTCGAGTTCGGCCAGCGCGGCGACCCGCGCGGCTTCGGTGCCGTAGCGCGCGAGAAGCCTCGGGTCGGCTTCGACGCGCTCCAGGTCGGCGCGGGGCGCAGCCCCGACGAGCGGCACCGCGGTGGTGCGGGACGGTCCGGCGGGCAGGCCCGCGGCCCGGATCGCGGTGTCCACGGCATCCGCGGCCATCCGCCGGTAGGTGGTGAGCTTGCCGCCGACCACGGTCACCACGCCGTCCGGCGAGGTGCGCACCGCGTGTTGGCGGGACAGGTCGGCGGAATCGGACTTCTTGCGGCCCGCCGGGGCGTCCAGCAGCGGCCGCAGCCCGGCGAACGAGCCCACGACGTGCTCGCGGCTCAGCGGGACGTTCAACGCGGAGCGGGCCGCGTCGAGCAGGAAGTCCACATCGGACTCCGGTACCTCGGGTACCGATTCGATCGGCCCGCGCACCGGCTCGTCGGTCAGTCCGAGGTAGGCGGTGCCGTCGGATTGCGGCAGCAGCAACAGGAATCTCCCGCCGGAGGCGGGCAGCACCAGCGCGGTCCCGGTCAACCCGGCCGATGCGGCGTCGATGACGAGGTGCGATCCGCGCGACGGCCGCAGCCGGACGTCCGGCGCGAGCTCGCCTGCCCACACCCCGGTCGCGTTCACCACCGCCCGCGCGCGGATCCGCAGCGACTCGCCGCTGCGCCGGTCGACGGCGTCCGCGCCGTCCCGGTGCAGCGCGGTGGCGCGCACCCGGGGAAGCACCTTCGCGCCGAATCCCGCTGCGGTGCGGGCGATCGCGACGACCAGCCGCGCGTCGTCGATGAGCTGTCCGTCGTAGCTGAGCAGCCCGCCGCGAAGTCCGTCGGTGCGCAGCCCGGGCACCAGTGCGCTCGCCTGCACCGCCGGAACGTGCCGCGGCGCGGGCAGTACCGCGGACGGCGTGCGTGCGCTGCGCCGCAGGGCATCACCCGCCCGCAGGCCCGCATTGAGGATCACCTCGGATTTCCGGGAGAGTTCGTCGTGCAGCGGGATCAGCTGCGGCAGCGTGCGCACCAGGTGCGGCGCCGTGCGGGTCATGAGCACGTTGCGCTCGACCGCGCTTTCCCGCGCCAGCGGCACGTCACCGCGCGCCAGGTACCGCAGTCCACCGTGGACGAGCTTGCTCGACCAGCGGGACGTCCCCCAGGCGAGGTCTTCGGCCTCGATCAGCGCGACCCGCAGCCCGCGGGCGGCGGCGTCCAGCGCGGTGCCTGCGCCGGTCACCCCACCGCCGACCACGAGCAGGTCCAGCACCTCGTCCGCGGCGGCGGACAGTTCGGCGCTGCGCCTGCCCGCGTTCAGCGAGGTGGCGCGAAGCGATCCGGCGGGCAGCGGTGTGGCGGTCATGCGGACTCCGAACAGGCGCGGGTGAGGTTCGGCCGCAACGCGGCGTCGAGGACGTCGGCGAGTTCCGCGGCCAGCGCCCCGGGATCGGTCCCGTCGGCGGCGACCTTCGCGGAGATCACGAAGGACTGCGCGAGCAGCAGCAGCGCCCGCGTCTGCACCGCGGGATCGGATCGGCGCACCGAACCGTCCCGGTGGCCTTCGGTGACGTAACCGAGCAGGAAGGCTTCGGCCGCGCGCTGGGTGCTGCCGAGCCGTTCCACCAGGTACGGCAGCAGCAGCTCGGCGTCGGTGTCGAGCACGCGCCGCAGCAGCGGGGAGGATTGCAACTGCCGCACCGCCTCGACGGCCGTGGTCACCAGGCGCTCGCGGGCGGTCCCGGTGCCCTCGTCGTACTGGGCGCCGCGCAGGATCGCGCAGAACTCCTCGGTCATGAGCGCGTTGACCACGCTGGTCACATCCGGGAACCGGCGGTACAGCGTCATCCGGCTGATTCCGGCGCGGCGGGCGATGCCGGTGAGGGTCGTGCGCCGCACGCCGTGCGCGAGCACGCAATCCCGCGCCGCGCGCAGGATCTCGGCATCTTCCACGCGGGTGCTCCGGGGTGGTGTGCCCGACCAACCCGAGGCGCTGTGACATTGCGCCGTCATGTGTAACACTGTACTGGTGAGCGAGTTGATCGACCACACCTTGCGCAGCGGTTGGACCCCTTCGGGGGCCGGTGCGGCACCGCTGCCCGCGCACGCGCTGCGGTGGCTGTCCGCCAGGCTCGGGCTCAGCGGCGAGACGACGCCCGCGCTGCCCGCCTCGCTGCTGGACATCCCGGACGGTGCACTGCCGGAGAGCGCCCGGGCCGAGCTGGCCGACCTGGTAGGTGAGCGCTACGTGCACACCGACGGCAGCGCCCGCCTCGGCCGGGCGGGCGGGCTCTCCTACAGCGACCTGATGCGACGGCGCGACGGCACCGGTTTCGCGGTCCCGGACGCCGTGGTGCTACCCGCCGATCCCGAGCAGGTGCAGCGGCTGCTGGAGATCTGCGTGCGCCACGACGTGGCGGTGGTGCCCTTCGGCGGCGGCACCTCCGTGGTCGGCGGTGTTTCCGCGCTGCGCGGCGGGAAAACCGCCGTCATCGCGTTGGACCTGGCCCGGCTGGACCGGCTGGTGTCGGTCGACCCGGTCTCGCGGGTGGCGGTGCTGCAGGCCGGGGTGCGCGCGCCGGAAGCGGAGTCCTTGCTGGCCGCGCACGGGTTCACGCTCGGGCACTTCCCGCAGTCGTTCGAGCGCGCCACCATCGGCGGCTTCGCGGCGACCCGCTCGGCCGGGCAGGCGTCGTCGGGCTACGGCCGGTTCGCCGACCTGGTGGAAGGCGTGCGGGTGGCGACTCCGGCCGGGGAGTGGCGGCTGGGCACCGCGCCCAACTCGGCGGCAGGCCCGGATCTGCGCCAGTTCGCCATCGGCGGGGAAGGCGCGTTCGGCGTGCTCACCGAGGTGGCGTTGCGGGTGCGCCCGAAGCCTTCCGAAACCCGCTACGAGGCACTGGTGCTGGACGGCTGGCAGGCGGGTGCCGGTGCGGTGCGGGCGTTGGCCCAGCAGCGGGTGCTCGCCGACGTGACCCGTCTGTCCGATGTGGACGAGACCGCGGTGCAGCTGGAACTGTCCGGCGCGACGAAGGCGCGTGCGCTGCGAACGTTGTTGCGCGGCAGGGGGATCAGCGAACCGTGCATGTTGGTGCTCGGCTGGGAGGCGGCCACCGGGGCCGAGCTCAAACAACGCCGCGCGGCGACTTTTCGCGCATTGCGCGGATTCCGCACGTTCAAGCTGGGTGCGCGTGGCGGCGAGTCCTGGCGCGCCAACAGGTTCGCGGCTCCGCGGCAGCGGGATGCGTTGCTGGACGTCGGCGTGTGCGTGGAGACATTGGAGACCGCCACGCACTGGTCCCGGCTGGCCGAGCTGCGCTCGGCGGTGCGCGCGGCGCTGATCGGGGCGTTGGACGGCGACGGCCGGACGCCCATCGTGATGTGCCACCTCTCGCACGCCTACGAAACGGGAGCTTCGCTGTACTTCACGGTGCTCGCGGCGCGGGATTCCGACGACCCGATCGGCCAGTGGCAGCGCGCGAAGAAGGCCGCCACCGACGCCATCGCCGAACGCCCGCCCGGCGGCGAAATCGGCCGCGGCACGCTGACCCACCACCACGCCGTGGGCGCGGATCACCTGCCGTGGCTGGAATCCGAGGTCGGTCCGGTCGGCACGGCGGTGCTGGGCGCGGCGAAGCGGGCGGTGGACCCGACCGGCATCCTGAACCCCGGCAAGCTGGTGGACTGACCGGAGCCGTCGAACCTGCCTCGCTTCAGCGCCGCGAGGAACGCGCACCACTGCGGTTTCGGCACGCTCAGCTGCCCGGCGGAACGGTTCTTGGTGTCCCGGATCGCCGCCGTGTCCGCGAAACCGCCGACTTCCACGCAGCCGCTGTTCGCTCCGGATCGACTGGATTTGTGCCAGCCGCTCATGATCGATTCCCCCCTCCGGTTCCCGCGCGGGGGCGCTCGAGGTGACCGGAGTCGGGGCCGAGCCGCGCCGGCGCGCTGGAACCGCGAGTCATGGTATCCGCGGCGAAGATCGGAAATGGCGGAATCGGGGAATCGGCTCGGAGCATCGCGAGTTCCCGCGAGCATCCGCAAGCGATTGGACCGAGCGGCCGCCGGACCGCTCGAAAAGCAGTCGCCGACGAGCGAACGAACCGCCTGCCCCGTTGCAGCGGCGGGCGGTCCGTTCGCTGGAGATCCGGTCGGCGGTCAGACCGTGACGAGCATCTTTCCGGTGTTCTCACCGCGCAGCAGGCCCAGGAAAGCCTCGGGCGCATTGCGCAGGCCCTCCACCACGGTCTCGGTGTAGTGGATCCGGCCATCGCGCACCAGCGGTGCGACGTGGTCGACGAACTGGTCCTTCAGGTTCGCGTG